>NZ_PJQQ01000005.1:0-215800 GCF_002858665.1 Pseudomonas sp. FFUP_PS_473 | reverse complement strand
ACAGGCCGGATATAAGACTGCTCCTACCTACGCGCCAGCATGGCTACCTATTGAGCTCCGGGAGGCGTCCATATAAGACCTTCCCTAAGCAGTGCTGGAATCGATGTGAAGGCCCCGGAGGGCTTGGTGGACCCCAGCGCGTACCTTGAAGAGCATTATTATTCGAATGAAGCTATTTTAGGTAATTATGCTGTCGATAGGTATAAGACCATCCTCATTGATGAGGCTCAAGACTACAAGCCCGAGTGGCAGCGAATCATAAGAAAGAATTTTCTGGCTGAAGATGGAGAGATGGTTCTTTTTGCGGATGAGAAACAGAATATCTATGAGCGTGCTGTTGATGAGGAAAAAAGAGCAAGCATAATCTCCGGTTTTGGGCGCTGGCAGCGCCTGTCTAAAAGCTTCAGATATAAGCAGGATTCTCCGGTATTGCAGTTGTCTGTTGCCTTTCAGAAACAGTTCCTTTCAGAGAAATATATTTTTGATGGGGATGAATCTTATCAGCAAACCGCTTTTTTGCCAGGGATTAGCTTGAGTACCGTAGGGACATGGTCAGCTGGCAGGTTGCTTGATGTTGCTGAGGTAATTGTCGCTATTGCGAAGCGCGAATGTATTCACCCGAATGACATTACCATCGTGTCGTCAAAGGAAGACCTTCTGAGGGAGGTCGATTTTGCAATCCGCACGGGGACTCGTCATCAGGAGCGGACGATTACAAGCTTTGCTTCTAAGGAAGATATTGAAAGGGTTCGCGGAAAAAGACTTGGGCGTGCGGAAGAAAAGAATGAGCTGCGCAAGTTAAGCGCCAGCCGTAAGCAAGGTTTCAATCTGAATAGCGGTGTGATGAAGTTATCGACTCTTCATAGCTTTAAAGGTTTTGAATCACCCACGGTCTTTGTAATCGTTAATGATCTGGATGGGCCGGAGCTTGTTTACACTGGTTTGACTAGAGCAAAAGAAAACATAGTGGTGCTTTTGCCAAGCGGTAGTCGATACTTTAATTTCTTTGCGCAATATCTTGAAAGCGTTAGCTCGTACATGCAGCATTCAATTGCTTACTCGTCGGCTGAGTAATGTTTGTTCATTTTGTGCGTAGCGTGTGCTTTGTTTTTTGAGTTTTATATAGGGGCTTTATGCGGAAACATAAAGCTCGCTTTTTTATTGCTGCAATCATCGCTGCAGCACCAAGCTTGGTCATGGGAGGATTCCCGCTGCTTGGTTATGCGCCTTGGGGACGCAACAGCTCGGAGGTTATTGTTTTCTTCCTGGCGATTTATTCCGCCATCCATGTGCTTGTTGCACTGCTGGTTATGCTGGTGACCCGAAAGTGGCTGGAGTATCTCCCGGCCATTATGCTGGGTGTGCTTATGGGCGGCCTTGCCGGTTTGCAGGCAGGCACAGCGATGAGAATGGAAGGCTATGAACGGGCCGGTGAGCGTGCTGCTGTGTTGGTCACTGCGATAGAGCATTACATTGAGGCTTCTGGCGAACCGCCAGAGCGCTTGGAGCAACTGGTACCTGGCTTCGTCGAGGCGATCCCAGGCAGGCTGCCGCCACTTGAGATTGTAACGGGCGAGGCGGCTCTCAACGGTTTGTATGGCAATCAATGGGCTCTGCTGTTCAAAGCGGGTAGTGGTTTGAACTGGGACCAACTCGTTTACTTACCAAAGCAGAATTATGACCAGGTCGAGTCGAAAGCTCTGCTAGGACGCTGGGCATACTTCCACGAGTGATCATGTGGTTTTCGCTGCCGGCGCTGCCTCGAGGCAGTCGGCTTCGATCTGCGCGTCTGCAGATGCAGGGTGGACCCCATCAATGACATCGAAGCTATAGTAATTTGCTACCATCGGGCAAAATGCCATACCGGACCTGCAGCGCTCTGTCGCAGCCGCTGGCCGCTCTTGGCAGGTTGCTTTCACGTTTGCAAAGGAATGCGCATGTCTTCGCAAAAATATTCCGTCAATCAGCACCTGATTGAAACGCTGCTGAGCTGGGTTAAATCCGGTGAAATCGCCATTCCGGAAATCCAGCGGCCATTCGTGTGGGATGCCACCAAGGTGCGCGATCTGATGGACAGCCTGTATCAGGGCTTTCCGGTGGGTTACATCATTGCCTGGCGCAACCCGACGGTGAAGCTAAAGGACGGCTCGCTGGCCGAAGGCAAGAAGGTGCTGATCGATGGTCAGCAGCGGGTAACGGCACTGACGGCCGCCATCGCCGGGCAGCAGGTAATCAACCAGGATTACCAGCAGGTGCGTATCCGCATCGCCTTTCACCCTATTGAGGAGCGCTTTGAGGTAAGCAACCCGGCCATCGAGAAGGACAAAGCCTGGTTTGCCGATATCGCACCCATCGTCAGCGGTGAGCTCAAGGCGCACAAGGTGGGCCGTGACTATCTGGAGCTGAACCCCGGGGTGGACGAAGACCTGCTCTACGAACGGCTGGACAGGCTGTGCGATATCACCAAGAAGCAAATCGGTCTGATCGAGCTGGCGGCTGATCTGGATATTGAGACGGTCACCGAAATCTTTATCCGCATCAATTCCAAGGGTGTGGTGTTGAGTCAGGCGGACTTCGCCATGTCGAAGATCGCTGCCAACGAGGAGTTCGACGGCAACACGCTACGCAAGGCGATCGACTACTTCTGTCACCTGTCCATTGCGCCGGAGTTTTACGCGCACATCGAGAACAACGACAAAGCGTTCGTGCAGACCGATTACTTCAAGGCCATGCGTTGGCTGAAGGGCGAGAACGACGACTTGTACGACCCCAGCTACTCAGACATGTTGCGGGTTGCATTCACCACTCGTTTCAACCGTGGACGACTGTCGGATCTGGTCGGCCTGCTCTCGGGGCGTAACTTCGAGACTCGCAGCTACGAGAAGGAAATTGAAGAGGCGTCGTTCAAGACCTTGAGCGAAGGGGTGAAAGAGTTCATCAACGAGACGCACTTCAAGCGCTTTTTGATGATCATCCGTTCGGCCGGCTACGTGGACAGCTCGATGATCGGCTCGGTCAACGCACTCAACTTCGCCTACGTGCTGTACCTTAAGCTCAAACGCGACTTGGGCAACAACCCCAACATTGAAAGCTGGGTACGCCGCTGGTTTGTCATGTCGCTGCTTACTGGGCGCTATTCGGGTTCGCCGGAGTCGCGCTTTGACAAGGACATCAAGGCCGTGCACGACCGGCTGTTTGCCGAGGTGTTGTCGGAAATCGAAGCCGCCGAATTGTCCGACGCTTTCTGGGATTTCGGCCTGCCGCAGGCGCTGAACACTTCCTCAGTGAACGCCCCAGCCATCAAGGTGTTCTGGGCCGCGCAGGCCAATCGCGGTGACAAGGGCTTCTTGTCCAAGGACATTACCGTGCGCGACATGCTTACTCATCACGGCGATATCCACCATATCTTCCCGAAGAACTTCCTCAAGCAGCAGGGGCTGCTCAGAAGCAAGTACAACCAGGTGGCCAACTACGTGTACGTGCAGCAGGAAGTGAACATCAAAATCGGCGACACCGCACCGGCGGCTTACATGGACGCTGTGTTCGCGCAGTGCGAGAAGGGCGAGGCTCGCTATGGTGCGATTACCCGGGTGGATGATCTCAGAGCCAATCTTGTCGCCAACTGCCTTCCAGGCGACTTGGCAGCGTACCAGCCCGAGCAGTTCGAGGTGTTCCTGGCCGAGCGCCGTAGGCTGATGGCGCAGAAGATCAAGCAGTATTACTGGGCGTTGTAAACGGTCGCAGGTCGCGCAAACAAGTTTACGTTTATATAAGAAATATTACTTTTTCAGCAATCTTCTCGGCCTGTCTTGGTGTCTAACGTGCTGTTTTAAAAGAAGAAAACGAGTTGGCACGGAATGCGCTAAAGGACTGAGCACCTGAATACTAAGGAAGTATGAAAATGTCAGAACTCAAGAAATTCCAAATCCAAAGCGCTCGTCCGCTACCGGTCATCGTATTGGCAGATACCAGCGGCAGTATGTCCGTCGACGGCAAAATCGAAGCCTTGAACAAAGGGCTCAAGGATATGATCGCCAGCTTTTCAACTGAGAGCCGCCTGCGCGCGGAGATCCAGGTCAGCGTGATCACCTTTGGCGGCAGCCAAGCTGAGGTTAACCTGCCGCTGACCCCGGCTCATCAGTTGCAAAGCTTTACGCCGCTGCTTGCAGAAGGCATGACCCCGCTGGGCGGCGCCCTGTCGTTGGCCTACGAGATGATCGAAGACAAAGATTGCATCCCTGCCCGTGCCTACAAGCCGGTTATCGTGCTGGTATCCGATGGCTACCCCAATGATGACTGGCAAGGTGCCTTTGCCCGTTTGGTCAACGGTGAGCGCACCTCCAAGGCTACTCGCTTTGCCATGGCTATCGGTGCCGATGCCGATGAGGCCATGCTAGGCGACTTCGCCAATGACCCTGAGGCACCGCTGTTCCGTGCCGAAAATGCTCGCGATATTCACCGCTTCTTCCGTGCGGTGACTATGAGCGTCAGTGCACGGAGTCAGTCGGCTACGCCTAATCAATCTACACCATTGCAGATACCTAGCGCTGACGACCAAGACTGGGAATTCTGATGCCCTTGTTGGCAGCTGGAGCATCCGTGCGAGGCCCTTCGCATCAGCTGGATGGTGCGCCCAATCAGGATGCCTTATGCGTCAGCGGTAGCGGAGGCGGCTGGTGTGTCGCTGTGGCTGATGGGCTGGGCAGTCGGCCACTTAGTCATATTGGCTCGCAGAAGGCCGTCCAACTGTTCAGGCAGTTGGCCCGACAGCGACAGGGCATGCCGCCTGGTGGGGTTGTCCCGGCTTTGCGTGATGCCTGGCTGGCGCATTTTGGTGATCGCTACAGAGCCCATGAGACGACCTGTCTCTGGGCCAGGGTGGATGCATCCGGACAAGGTGCGGCTGGTCAGGTTGGGGATGGTCTGCTGCTGGTCAGAAACCAGGGTGTATTTCAGGTGCTGACTGACCAGCGTCAGGGGTTCGGTAATCAGACCAATACATTGGCGCAGGCTGGCACGCAGGGTTGTTACAGCACAGTGCTTGAGTTGAGCCAGCCGGGTGATGGCGTGTTGCTGATGACTGACGGTATATCGGATGACCTGATTCCAGAACAGCTAGAGCCATTCTTCGATGCGATCTACCAGCGTCAGTTGCGCTGCAGCAAACGCCGCATGCGCCAGTGGCTGACACGAGAGCTACATAGCTGGTCCACACCTCGTCATGGCGACGATAAGAGCATCGCTGGAATTTTCAGAACGGATTGAAGCAGATGACCACGACTACGACAGCGCAGCAGAAGCGCGTGGTGCAGGACACCAAAGGCTCGGTTTATGAGCTGCGGGAGGAATTGAGCCGCGGTGGCCAGGGTATCGTCTACCGGACTCAGTATCCCCAGGTTCTGATCAAGGGTTTTACCAATAAAGATGAGCAAGTCCGCCAACGCTGGCATCGCCATATTGCTTTGCTGATTCACCAGGATCTCAGTGATCTGAAACTGGCCAGGCCGCTGGCTCTGCTGGCTGAGCCGCGCTTCGGCTACGTTATGGAGCTGATGGATGGGCTGGTGCCGTTGCAACGCCTGCTCGACAGTTTCATCAATGCAGAGGATGAGGCGTCTGCCGATTATCTTCGGCAGGGCGGCCTGCGCCGGCGCATCCGTATTCTGAGTCAACTGGCCAGAACGCTGAATCAACTGCATGCGCGCGGCATGCTTTACGGCGATCTATCCCCGAGCAACATCTTCGTATCGGATGACCCCATCCATGCGGAAATCTGGCTGATTGACTGCGACAATATCAGTCTGGAAGCGCACAGCGGCCTGACTTTGCACACGGCTGACTATGGCGCCCCGGAAGTGGTGCGTGGTGACGCGCTGTTGTCCAGCCTGACGGACAGCTGGAGTTTTGCGGTCATCGCTTACCAGTTGCTGACCCATAACCACCCCTTCAAGGGCGAGCTAGTTAGCGACGGTGAGCCCGAGGAAGAAGAGGCTGCGCTGCGCGGTGAGCATCCCTGGATCTATGACCTGCAGGACGATGCCAATCAGTGTTTTGCCAACCTGCCCATCCAACTGATGGAGCACAGTCGGCTGCCGGTGCTCTTCAGCCGCTGCTTCGAGCAGGGGCGGCATCGCGCCAGTGAGCGACCGAGTATGGCCGAGTGGCTTGAGGCGCTGGCGGAAATTGACGAGCGTCTTTACTGCTGCGCAAGTTGTGGCGGCACTACCTTGCTGCCTGGGGAGCTTGACTCACTTGATGATGCGTCATGCTTTTTCTGTGACGAGCCTGCCGATAGCCGGTTGGTGTTGCTCGAGGAGTTCATCGCTCTACCGGTAGAAGATGGGAATCCGCCCGATGAGCTAGGTGACCTGATGGCGACTGGCCGCAAGGTATGGCTGCAACCGGGAGGCCACTTGGAGCTCAAGCGCCTGATGCCAACGTTCAGTTATGACCGTTGGCCTGACGACCATATCCACATCGAGTACACCGAGCAGGGGCTCGGTATTCATCCCCTGCCCCAAAGCAAACTGCATCTACAGCGGGGGGCGGCGAAAAAGCCGCTGGAGCGCTACCAGGGGCTTAAGGAAAGCCTACGTGGACAGCACGAGGAACCTTACCAGATCCATGTAGGCGACTTGGAAGAGTCACATATC
Source organism: Pseudomonas sp. FFUP_PS_473 (assembly GCF_002858665.1). Classification (NCBI taxonomy): domain Bacteria; kingdom Pseudomonadati; phylum Pseudomonadota; class Gammaproteobacteria; order Pseudomonadales; family Pseudomonadaceae; genus Pseudomonas; species Pseudomonas sp. FFUP_PS_473. The sequence goes on along the minus strand of NZ_PJQQ01000005.1, from coordinate 209,147 downwards.
ATTTGGCAGTTCAGGTGGTGATGGCGTATGGAACTTAAAGACTTTCCTATGCTGTCCGAGGATGTGCTGGCTCTCTCTACGGATGAGCGTATCGACGGCTTTCTGGCCGGCCAGGCAATCTTCCTCCAGAGCTATCAGGATGATTGGCTGGTGGTTCAGGAGGACTCACGTGTCAGGGTCAACTGTGCTCCGGCTGACCATGGTCTATTTAGCCGTTTGGTAATGCGCGATCAGAGCCGCTGGTTGCTGACCAGCAAGCAGGGTAGCAAGCTGCTGGTGCAGTACTGCGCACCAGTCGAAGTATCTGCCATGCAGCTTGAACTGGGGGTCGACGAGCTGATTGCCGATGATCTCTACAGCAAGCAGGAGATCGCGGATAAGAGCGTCGACCTCGCCTGCCGATGGTTCGCGGAGCAGTTTCTGGTGCGTGGGCTGGCCGAGGGGGACTGGCTCACAGTCGCGCGCTTTAGCAACAGCACGTCCAAAGGAGGCTTCCAACTGCTGGGCAAGTGGTGGCGCGCCGATGTGGAGCAACGGCAGGACCGTGGACTGCTGATCAAGCGCGTTACCCGTCACTCCCGCCGTGACGGCTCGTTCTCTCTGCTGATCGGCCAGTTTGAGTTCCGTGATGCCTCTGTTGCCGCAGCTCTCAATAGCGCTAGCCAAAAGGCGTTGCTGGATGCCGCATTGCGCGACAGTGCCAGTTATTTGGAGTTGTGGAATCTTTACAACGACAAGGAATGGCAGAGTGCATTGCAGCAAGCTGAGACCCTACGCTCACTACGCTTTGTGCAATGTCAGGGCGGCGAAGAAGGGCGTGAAAACATCTGGCGTCTGACTCCGAAGTCACAGGACGACTACCGAGAGTTTCGTCAGCGTTGGCGCAGTCTCGAATTGCCAAGTGATACCCAGTTTGACCTAGGTACCGAGCGTCCAGACTGGGCGGAGGAACTGAGCTCCGACGAGACAAAGACGGCCGCGAGTACACCGCGTGGCACCATACGTTTTGAGCCTGACTGTGTTGTATTCAAGACGGCCTCGAACCGGCGTGATGTTCGCCCGAAACAGGATGAGGGTTGGCTCTACCTGTCACTGGCAGGCCAGCGCTCCGTAGGCAAGCGGCGCCTTGCGGCGAAGCAGTCCATTGACTCGGGCAAGCGCTTGCCGCAGTTGAAGTGGCTTTTGGAGGGGGTTGCGGTACCTGCAGCTAGGCTCCGAACTATTCCAGCGATGACGCCCTACGCACGGGAAACGTTCAAAGGAGGGGAGCCTACCCCTACGCAAAAGGATGCCTTGTATGCGGCACTGAACACACCGGATTTAGCCATCATTATTGGCCCTCCAGGTACTGGCAAGACTCAGGTGATCGCGTCGCTTCAGCGTCGCTTGGCTGAAGAAGCGCGGGATCAGAACATTTCTGCGCAGGTTTTGATCAGCAGTTTTCAGCATGATGCCGTAGACAACGCTCTGGATCGTAGCGATGTGTTCGGCTTACCTGGCGCGCGCGTGGGTGGTAAGCGCGGTGCGAGCGATGAGGGAGCGCTGATCGATCCCTGGCTTGAGCGACATGCAGCCCATTTGCAGGAAAAAATCACTGCGGAGTACAGCAAATACCCAGAGCTGGAGCTCATTAGGGATTTGTCGACCAAGTTAGCCCTAGCTCGAGTTGTCGGTGTATCACCAGCTCAACAGGCGGAAGCATTCGACCGCATTTTGGACGGACTGCGAGGTTTGGATCAGAGCGGTCTGGTATTGCCGCCCAGGCTGGAAAGTCAGCTCGAAGACTATATCGAGCAACTCAAGAAGCAGGCGCCCAGCTTGGCCGAGAGTCGGCCGGCCGGACAAGCCTTGCGACGCATTCGAGCACTACGCGTCGAGACCTCTTCATTTGGCGACGATGGTCCTGATCGAGCCTGGGATTTGCTCAGTTGGTTGAAGCGTCATGGCCAAGGCAGTAGTGCCGAGTCGCTGACATTGCTGCAAGACGCTGCGGATAGCTCCCAGTTGGCGGAATCTGCCCTACATGCGCTTGCGGACTGCCAGGCTCGTCTACTCGAACAGTATTTACCCGACTACCGGCCTACGGAGTTGAGGCGTCAGGCAGACCCTGAGGGGCAGGCTCTGCTTGATGAAATCGACAGGCATCTGGAGAGCAAGCTACGCCAGCGCAAACAGGGTGTGGCCTGGGTGCTGGAGCAGCTAGCCGACAGCTTGGCGATGGACCGCAATGCTGCTCAGGCTGTGGTCAATGAGTACTCCATGGTGGTGGGGGCAACCTGCCAGCAAGCTGCAGGCCGGCAGATGGCGAGCCTGAAGTCAGTAGCTGGTTTGGATAGCACCGATATTGAGTTCGACACCGTGGTGATCGATGAGGCCGCACGCGCCAACCCTTTGGACTTGTTTGTGCCGATGTCCATGGCCAAGCGACGCATCATCCTGGTGGGGGACGACCGGCAGTTGCCTCACATGCTTGAGCCTGACATTGAAGGGCAGCTGCAGGAAGAGCACGAGCTCACCGAGCTGCAATTGACTGCTTTTCGCTCCAGCCTGTTCGAACGCATGCGTATAAAGCTGCAAGACCTTGAGAAGCAGGACACATTTCGCCGGGTCGTGATGCTGGATACCCAGTTCCGAATGCATCCCATACTTGGGGACTTTGTCAGTAAACAGTTCTACGAGGCTGTTGGTCTAGGTGCGGTACGTTCGGGTAGGGCTGCGGAGGATTTTGTCTTCTCCCAGGATTTGCTGAATGCTCTAGGGGAACTTGAGCCGCACTACCGGGGCCGAGTATGCCAATGGATCGACGTACCCGTGTCCCAGGGCAAGGATCAGCGCCCCGGGACCGGTAACAGCCGGGTCCGGGATATTGAGGCTCAGCGCATTGCTGAAGAAGTGGTAAGGCTGATGCAGGCCGGAGGTGACAGCCTTTCGATTGGTATCATCACCTTCTATGCGGCGCAACGTGATCTGATCATGGAGAAACTCGCTCAGCAGCGGATGGAAGGGGTCGTGTTGATGGAGCAACGCAACGGCACTTATGAGCCACACGAGCATTTCAAATGGGCCAGAAAGGTACGAGGCGATGGCTCAGTCAGCCTCGAAGAGCGATTACGCGTGGGCTCAGTCGACGCCTTTCAAGGCAAGGAATTTGATGTTGTCTTGCTGTCTTGCGTACGCACCTATCAACAGGCAAGACCGGGGCCATCGAGTGGCGATGTAGTCGTGGATCGTGAGAAGCAATTGAATCGCCAGTTTGGCTTCCTACGTTTACCGAACCGAATGAATGTGGCCATGAGTCGCCAGCGGCAAATGCTGATTTGCGTGGGTGATTCTGCACTGGCCACCAGTCCCGAAGCAGAGGAGGCGGTACCGGCACTGGCGGCCTTCTACCAGATGTGTGGAGGTGAGCATGGCAGCCTTCGTTGAAACTGGCACATATCTCAGCTTCGGGGCCGCCCCGAGGGGCAAGAAAAAGCCGGTGCTCTGGCCTGTGCTGGTGCATCGAGTGCTGTACCCGGATGCCAAGCGACCTGAGCTGAATCTGTTTCAGCGTGCGGTACTCGGGTTGATTCGTGCACGCACTGTCCGTGATGAGGCAATTGCCGAGCTGACCGGACTTCACCAGAACCTGATCAAGCTGATTTTGGCTCAAGGCGTGAGTAATGGCTGGCTGGTAGAGAATGCTCAGGCACTGACGGCCAAGGGTGAGCGCCTGCTAGACGACGAGGAAACAGACGAGGCCAACCTGAAAACTGGCTATTTGCTACAGGACGCATTGACGGGACAGTTTTGGCCGCGCCTGGTTGCTCAGCTAAATCAACTGGAGCCAAAGGATCCGCTGGCTCACTACCCTGAATTCCTGAGCGAAAGAAAGACCGGAACTACCATCCGGCCCTACAGGATCGCAAGAGGAAGAGCTGATCTACCTGCACTCGATCATGAGTCCTTGACGCTAGCCTACCGGGATTATCGCGAAGACTATCGAGCAAGTCAGCAGCTCGGCCAAGGCAACCAACTGCCGAAACAGATCAGTTTGCAGGGCGTGCAGAGACTAGATGATGCACCGCAATCTGCGCGAGTACTTATCTGGGTGACAGCTGATGGCGATGGCGTTGACCTGTGGTCGGTCAAGGATCCATTTGAGCTGCGTGAGAATGCCTGGTGGCTGCAGGGCACACTTCTTCAGGTGATTGAGCGTGACGCCAAACTGCTCGCTCGTCTTGAACCATTGGTGAGTGTGCCGCGTGCCGACAATCAAAGTGTCGAGCAATGGTTGGAGGCCTTGCGCAAGCAGACAGAGCTGCAAGTGCTAATTGAGTTCCCTTGGGTTGAACGCCAGCCCGACATCAGGCGGCATTTGGCTGCATTGTTGGTGCGCAGAGAAAAGCTCAACCAAGGCGACAGCCACGACCAAGAGTTGGATGCGGCGATGATGGAGTGCCAGAAGCTGCTGGAGGTTGTCATGCAGTGGCTGATTCGCACGTATCCGGCCGATGTTGGGCAGCTACCAAAACAACAGCGGCCCGATCCGAAGCTCAATCAGCGGATTCTCTCAGCGTTGCAGATTCCTGCATTCACAGAGGATGTCATCAGGCTGCTATCTAGGCAGAAGATTGATCAAGTTCTCAGGGCCTGCTCCAGGCCAAGCGACTCACTTAAGGCACTACTGTTTGCCGCATCAATGGGCACTCTTCAGGCGCGGCAGCACCCGCTTAAGGTGCTCGGTGACCGGGAGCTGCAATTGGCCAAGCTCCTGGAGCTTGCGGACCTACGTAACCAGAGCAGCCACGCCCAGAGCAGTTTTACCGGACGAGAAACAACTCAAATCACCAGTTGCATGGCGCTGGGCAGTATTCAGTACGCCCTAAGCTTCACCGCATGTTTTAAGGAATGGATGTAATGGCGAAGAAGAGCTCGAATAAGTTTGGCCCTCAGCAGATACCAGCGGTCGCACCTGTCGCTACTGGACTGCAGCGCCCCTCGCTTGAGAAGCATGTCCCTACTTGGGCTGCGTCATTTGAGAATGCATCCAAGGTCTATCAGTCTTTTGATATGAGCCTTGATATTCACGTCGAGCCGGATTGGTTGCGCAGCGTGTGCGAGCGCTTCCAGTCTGATGGCGACACTGATCTTGCACGATGGATTGAGCAGTTCGCGGATATTTGCAAGGAACTGGTGCGGTTCAAGGAACGCCTCTGCGATGAGGCTTCAGAGCGTTGGAGCGAGGCTAATACGCTCGCTTTAACTGTTGAGGCACGGGAGCAAGTTGTTACGACACAACAGCAGGCCCTCGAGCAAGCCGCCGCTGCTTTGCAGAGCGACAAGGCTGAGCTGGAGAGCGAGAAAAAGCTGTTCGCCAAGAAGAAGTCGGAGCTGCTGGATGTCGAGCGCTCCCTGACTTTGCGTGAAGTAAACGCGCATGCAGGCTTTGTTGAGCAGAACGAGCAGGCGTTACGCCAGCTTGAGGATCGTCAGCGCCAGCTGATTCGGCAGCATGAAGCCCATCTACAACAGTTACAGGAAGAGAAGCACCAGCTTGATAGCGAGCTTTCTTCGGTCGCCCGACGTCTGGCAGAGGTCAAATTCAACTTTACCGAGGCTGAGGCTGAACGCGTTAGTCAATTGGATCAGCGAGAGCACGAAATTAATCAAAGCAAGATAGCGATTGATCGTGTGCGCAGCAGGCTTGATCGCGAGTGGTCCGAAATTAAAACTGCAGAAGTGGAAATGGAACAGCGGATTGCCACTGAAATGGAGGCAGAGCGTACGAACCATGCTCAAACCATTTCTAGCCTGGAAAGTCAGCGTGATAGGGCCTGGAATAAAGCTGAAGAGTTAAAGAAACAGCTGGCTGATATGCAGGAGCTAAAGCTGGCGCTGGGTGAGCGAACAGGTAGAGAGATTCTGGAGCAGCTTGACAGCCTGGCCCAGGAAAACAGGGCCCTGAAGCGTGATTTGGAACAGTCGGACACCGCTGAGCTTCAGCGGGAAAATGAATACCTGCGCAACAGCAAGGCTGATCTGGAGCGGGATCTTTCAGCTCTGCGCCCGAAGCTCGATGAGCTGCGGCGAGAACTGAGCAGCAAGCGCGTCGCATCGACTGAGTTGGAGGCTATTGCGCGTGAGAAGCGAGTGTTGGAACAGCACAAAAATACGCTGGCAGTGCATATAGATGATCTTGAAAGCCGCATTGAGCAACTGACCAGCGCACAGAAGACGCAGACGCCATTCCCGGCAATGTCGCTGATGGACTCGGATCGTGAGTACCGAGCCAGCATGGAACTTGAGGAAGTGCCCGATCTTAAGTTGTTTGTCGAAGAGCTGCAGCACCGGATTGCCAAGGCCGAAAAGCATGTAGAACTGTTCTATCCACTCGAAGATATTCGCGTGCTGCTTGGCGGCTTGTCCATGAGCCAATTGCATGTCTTCCAGGGCATCAGCGGGACTGGCAAAACCAGTCTGGCCAAGGCTTTTGCCAAGGCAATGGGAGGCTTCTGCACGGACATCGCCGTCCAAGCCGGTTGGCGTGACCGCGACGATCTACTGGGGCATTACAACGCTTTCGAGCGGCGCTTTTACGAGAAAGACTGTTTGCAGGCCCTGTACAAGGCTCAGACCCCTCGCTGGCAGGACACCTGTAACGTCATCCTGCTGGACGAAATGAATCTATCTCGCCCCGAGCAGTACTTTGCCGAGTTCCTCTCCGCGTTGGAGAAGAACAATCGGGACGAGCGCTTGATCAGTCTGTCCGAGACGGCCCTACCAAATGCACCCACGATGCTACATGAGGGGCGCAAGATCCTGGTGCCAGGAAATGTCTGGTTCATTGGTACGGCCAACCATGATGAAACTACCAATGAGCTGGCTGACAAGACCTATGATCGTGCTCATGTGATGACACTGCCCAAGCAGGATCATCGTTTCGATATCAAGAAAATGGAGCCGGTGAACTACTCCTATCGCTCTTTGCGCAAAGCATTCACCCAAGCCAGTATAGATCGAAAGGGGGAGGTTATTGGGTTACTACAGCGTTTGACCGGGGACGCCTTCACTGAGCAATTGGGTAGTCAGTTTGCGTTAGGGTGGGGCAACCGTTTTGAAAAGCAGGCGCTGGATTTCATTCCGGTGATGCTTGCATGTGGCGCCTCCTCTGGCGAGGCGCTGGATCACTTGCTGTCCACTCGCGTCATGCGCCCGGGCAAGGTCACAGGTCGTTACAACGTTGGTGTTGAGGCAGTCAGAAACTTGAAAGACGCCTTGGAGACTTTCTGGGTTGAGGCTGACCTTGATGGTGATCCACGAAAGTCACTCGACTTGCTGGATGCCGATATCCGACGCCTGGAAGGCCGCAGCTGATGTGGCTCGATCGACTCGCTGGCGGGCAATGTCGCCAGCTACCACTTGTCATAGAGCCGGGTCGCTATCAGTTTGCTGCTAGCGGACCTGCTTTCAATGGCCACACACCGGCATTCTCAGGCGTTCTGGTGAGTGATGGCGGCGAACGCTGCCAGCTGGGCAGTGAGGTACGCTCCTTTGTGTTACCGCAGCAGGCACAGGCTACGGCAGCAGAGCTGCTGTACAAAGCCATAGCAGCCATCGATACCGACATGCAGAAGTCTTCATTGATGTCGCCACTGATGCCGGCTGCGATCATTGATGCTCAGAGCCATCTCCTGCCCTTTGAGAAGCACTTGCTTGATGTGGTGCAACAAGGGCACCTGCATCAGATATCTCAGCGGCCGCGCCTGGATCTTCACTACGAGGATGAGGTGGCCGATGTCGCGCGGGCGCGGCGCTTGGCCAAAGGTGCTCTGGTGCATCTGGCATCGCATTCGGAGTGCTGGCAGCGGCAGACACTGAGTGGTGTGGTTCCCAAGAAGGTTTTGGCGCGATTCAGCGAGGATGATTACGGCATCTACGAAAACCGTGTTTATGCCCGGTTACTTGACGAAACTGAGCGTCATTTGCACTGGCGGTTGTCAGCACTGAAAAGCTTGCAGGCAACCCTGGACCAGGCACTGAAGTTCTATCGGTCTGAGGATGTTGATTTTCGTCTTTCTCACGAGGTTTGCCGACTCTGGGGAATGACATTTGATCAGGCGGCAACCAGCAAGGTTTCTGAACTTCTAAGCGAAACGCTAGGGACTCTTCAGTGTCTGCACCGAGTCATTTCGGGGCTGCAGCAAAATGGTTTGTACTTGCTGGTCAGCCGGCAGGCACAGGTCACAGGCGCGTTGCATCTGACCAATATCCTCAGTCATGACCCGCATTACCGGCATTTGGCGATTCTTTGGGATCTTTTAGCTAATACGACGGTAGCTAATCGCACGACGCCTGAGGAGCGATTCAGGCAGAACCAGTATCTGGCAAATGCCTATTCTCGCTATGCCGGCCTGGTTTTGCGCCATGCGCTCCGTCCGTATCTGGATGGGGAGGATGAGGGGGCATGGGCTGGTAGGCACATACGTCTTCAGCAGATCGGGTTGGAGTGGCAGTTGGTGAGCGTCGCCTCAAGTGAGGCTGCTGCTGAGGACGTTCTGCTCACCGTAGTGCCCTGGCTAACCGAAGTGCCTTGGTCGGAGGATCTTCAGCAGCTTCCTGTCGAGAGGTTCATCGCATGGCCCGCTATTGGGCAGGAGCCCCAACAGTCTGCGTATCAGGGACACTGGATTACTCTGTCGCCATCGGATATGTACTGTGTGGAACGCTTTGGCCAGCTCGTTGATCAGGCCCTGTACCGGATGGTACTGCTGTCGTATAGCCGGCCGCTCACCAAAATCCCAGTCAAAGTGCTGACTTTAGCGGACGGTATCCATGGTGTGCATGTTGACCATCAGGCCCATGCTCTAGAGGTGCGGGAGATCGTGCCTCCAGAGTCAGTTAAATTGCTGAAAAATGCCTTGATTGCGGCTAACTCAACTCGTCAAGGACTAGCGCTGGAACAGCTCAACCAAGAAATACTCGCCTTGGAAAATTGCCCAGTCTGTAAAGCCAAAGCGGATCTAGTTTTTCAGAGACCGGCTGGCTTCCGGACGAACTGCGATGGGTGTGGCACTCAGCGCTACCTGCGACAGCAAGACGGCCGGTTCATATTTGAACAAATAGTTTCAGGGCGAGCTGAATTTCTCACCATAGGGCGCAGAGCATTTTCAATGCAGTTATAGCGTTAACCTTGGTCGCAGGTGCTTTGGAGCAAGATACAGTGAGGTGTGTGGCGGGCTTTGTCTGGAGCTCTGTAAGCGTCTGGCAAACTCACCTTCCGAACTCCAGCCTTAAGGACGATGGTGTCCGCGTATTTTTTAGCGGACGCGATCGCCCTTATCGCCAGGATTTCCATGCTCAGCACTCCTTGAGTCCTTCATGCTCCGCATTCTTAAACGTGACAGCCAGGTTAAAGGCGTGAGACATCAGCTTTGGAAAGAGGTTTGCTTCAGGGGCATTTTTTGAGCACCACCGCCCCAAAAAATCCCGATGCCCGAAGAAAAGCAGGTGCAGCTTTGCCCTTGAGCACGCCACGTTCAATCGCTTTCGATCAAGGATAAAGTTGAGATTGCCCTCGGTGCGGACTGGCGCGCATGGTTATAACACTTCCGGTCATACGCCAATGGTCGTGACAACGCACGACCATATCCCTGAGCGCTTTCGCCTCACGAATGGCGAGAGGTATCAGCCTGAGCATCGGCTGAATCAATGCATATCTACTTGACCAGGCGGACTTCCTTCGATGGGCGATAGCCAAAGTAAGCGCTGTAGCACTTGCTGAAGTGGCTGGGTGAAACAAAGCCACAAGCAACCAGCACATCGACTTGTGAGAGTTCTGTGTGCTGCAGAAGCCGACGCGCTTCGGTGATGCGCAACTCCAAGTAATAGCGCTGCGGTGAAGTTCCCAGTTGCTCCCTGAACAGGCGTTCGAGCTGCCTGCGTGAACGTCCGACGTAGGCTGCCAGTTGCTCCAACTCTAGCGGTTCTTCGAGGTTGGCATCCATCAGCTTGACCACCTCGCGTAGCGGCTCACTTAAACAGATATTCTCTGTCGGCTTGATGCGTCGGTAGCGAGATTCTTCAAAAGCAAGAATGTCCTCGATGCCCTCGACGAGGGCTTTGTCGTGCAGGCCCTTGATCCAGTCCAGCGCCATGTGGAATGCACCGGAAGGGCTTGAGGCCGTAAGCCGGTCTCGATCTATCACATAAGGTTCACTGCTAACCTGCGTGGCCTTGCAGAACTCGGCCAGTGCGGGACGATGCTCGGGGTGAATCGCGCACCGGTAACCAGCGAGCAGTCCGGCGCGCCCGAGGAACCATGCGCCATTCCATAATCCGGCGAGCGTGATGCCCAGCCCCGCAGCGGTCTTTAATAATTGGATGAGCTCATCGGAAGCCTTGAGCTCTGTCCTGTAACCGCCACAAATGACCAACAGATCCAGGCCTTTAAGCGCCGAACAATTGATACGGGTATCTGGCCGGATGATCAAGCCTAAATCACTGATGACCTCCCCATCGTTCAAGCCGAACGTCTGAGAGGAGAACAACTTGGGCCGCAAAAGATTCGCGGTAACAATCGTATCCAGCACTTGAGTGAACGCGGGTAACGAGAAATGCTCGAGCAATAGAAATCCCGCTCGAACCATTTGCGTCGGTTGGTTGGCGTTGTCATTCACATAGCGAAGATTTTTCCTCTTCATGCCTCCGCTAAAATGGCGTCGTTCGATCAATCTTCGATCCACCCCTATACGTTCGAGAATGCGTTATTTGTAGTGATCCATCTCGATTAGGAACAGCTCCTTGCGGGGCTGCTAGCGCTTGCCGGCGTACTCGGCATCGGCATCGACAAAGGTCATCTGTTTCATCGGGCAACGGTATCGGCGTATTTCACCAGAAACGGGAAGTCTTTTTCTGATGGTATGGACGCCTCCCTCCGGCATCAAGGTGCCAAAATGGAGAGTGGATAACAAACACCACTTGAGCAGGAGGATCCGTCATGGAACATAGCGTAATTGGCATGGACATCGCCAAGAAGGTTTTCCAATTGCACACTGGTGATTCATGCACTGGAAGGATTGAACGTATCACGCTGCGGCGTGATGAAGTGCTGGCGTTCTTTGCAATTTATCCGACCAGCCTGGTGGCACTCGAGGCTTGTGGGCACGTCAGCCACCTGGGCCTGCAAGCCCGCCGTGGGAATGCTCTTGTCGATCACTTGAGCCCTGTGGCTTAGCCCGAGCTTGTAGGTTCGAGTTCCCGCTCATGCAACTGTTCGGGCTTCAGGCCAGAGGGAGAGGGCGGCGATGTTCCCCTCGTGCTTAGGGCACCGCCGTCTGTCATCCACCGCTCTCACCTGGGATTTTAACGGTCTCTGAAGACACAAGCGGGCTTGTCCGCGAAGAGGTTGGTGAGTTCAACTACCCGCTCCAACGTTCAACCGCTTACAACGTTCCGAACGTTCACGTCATTCAATCAGATGTTGATGTGCCGCAGCCCTGGCAAACGCACTATCGCCAGATCCAATGGTGTTTCAGATTGCTTGATATTCGACAATCTGCTCTTCCCGATCAGTCGACACTCGAAGGCTGTAACTTCATCGATGTGGAACATGATTATCCACGCGTTATAAATACCCCGCAGCATAACCGAGTGCGTTTTCAACTGCGCCACTTGAAGCCATAAAGCTGTTATCTGATTTTTAGAATTCAACAGTCCAGCAAATTATAGATATCTGTATTGGGTCATCTCGCATAGCTCGTAAGTGCCGCGCTTCATAGACTCGGCGCAACGGTTCTGGAGGATCCTATGGACGCAGTATTCACACTCGATAACCCGGTGGCCAATCTGTCCACCGTATTTCTGACCGACGCCGATGTCGCCCGCCTGGCCAGTTGGCCGAAGGTCATCGGCGCCCTGGCCGATGCCTACTCCCGGCCGCTTCTTCCGGCGATGGTGCCGCCGCGCATCATGGCGCGGGGCGAGGGTTTCTGGCTGCGAAGCCTGTGTGCGGTGTCGCCATCCAACGAATACATGGGCTGCAAGCTGATTGCCGCCTCACCGAAGATCCGTCGTGCCAGCTACCTGATCTCGCTGTTCGACCAGCGCACCATGGAATTGGCCGCACTCATCGATGGCAATCGCATCACCGACCTGCGTACTGCCGCCACCGCGGTGGTTGCGGCCAACGCCGCACTTCCCGAAGGCGCGGTGCGGGTGGGCGTAATTGGCTCGGGCTCGGTTGCGCAGAACATGCTGACGGCGCTGGCCTCGGTGCGCGAAATCACCCAGGTACGCGTCTTCAGCCCGACGCCGGCCAGCCGCGAGCGTTTTGCCAAGGATTTCCAGACGTCCGCAGGCCTGCAGGTCAGCGCTGTCGACAGCCCGCAAGCGGCGATCAAGGACGTTGATGTGGTGCTTTGCGCCGCCCGCAGTCGCGACGAATCGCCGGTACTGCTGGGTGAATGGCTGCAACCGGGCATGGTGGTGCTGTCCATCGGCTCGACCCTGCCAGAACAGCGCGAAGTGGACTCCAGTGCCATGGCCCGAGCCACTCGCATCATCGCCGACATGCCCGAAGAGGTGCTGCACGAGACCGGCGATGCGCTGGCGGCGATCCGTGACGGCGTCGATGTGGCGGGCAAGACCGTCGGCCTCGATGCGGTGATGTCCGGGCGCGAGCCGGCCCGTCGCTCCCCCGAGGACATCGTCATCTACAAGTCGGTCGGCACCGCGCTGCAAGACGTGGTCACCGCCGAAATGCTGCTGCGCGAAGCGCGTGCCTCGAACAGCTATCAACTCATCCCCGCGGGCATCGTGACGATCGACCGCTGACCCCACCTGCCTTCCAGGAGAACAACAAGAATGGCCAGTTACCAACGTAAAGACGCCCGCGCCTGGGCCAAGGAAATGCTCGTCGGCTGCTCCGGCGTGACCATCCCGAGCTACAGCGCTGACCTCAAACGGCTGAACGAGCAGGGCATCCGCCACGACATCCACAAGCTCACCGAACTGGGTTTCACCTACACCCTGCTGTGTACTGAGGTGGCAATCACGCCTGAAGAGAACGCACAGTTCACCGCCTGGGCAAAGGACACCGCCGGCGACAAGCTGGGCCTGTTCTTCCACGCCGGTTTCGGCACCCTGGCGGAAAACATCGAGGCGGTGCAACTGGCCGAGAAAGCCGGTGCCGACATCGTGCTGCTGTCCTACCCGTCGAACTTCTGGCCCACCAGCGAGCAGGAAATCTACGATTACACCCGCGCACTGTGCGATGCCACGCAACTGGCGGTGATGCTGTTTCCAATCCCGCTGTGGGGCTTCGAGCGGGTGCACCCGCAAGGCATGTCGCCGGCACTGATCCGTCGCCTGCTCGATGACTGCCCGAATATCGTCGCGATCAAGGCTGAGCAGGGCTTCCCGCATGTAGGCGGGCTGATCGAGACCTATCACCGTTTCGGCGAGGAAGTGATCATCAGTTGCCCGATCGAGAGCGACGTGATCCCGCTGATGAAGTTCATGGACCTGCAGTTCTCCGGCACCAGCTACACGCAATGGATGGGCGATCTCTTCCCGAAAACCTTCGACCTGGCGCGCAACGGCGACTGGGAGCAGGCCATGCAACTGTACTGGCAGGCCCAGCCAGCGCGCGGCGCGGTAGGCGCGGCGACCGGCGCCTACATGCCCGGTTCCAACTACATCAACCGTGCGCACTGGAAGTACATGGACTGGCTGGCCGGCTTTAATGGCGGGCCGCTGCGTGCCCCGGGCGGCCGCATTCCTGACCGTCTGATGAAAGTCCTGCGTCAGGGCCTGGTAGCGTCGAAGCTGGAATGCACCAGTGATGACGACAGCCAGTTCCTGATCGGCCGTTTCCAGTGCTGAGGAGCGACCGATGAGCAAGCAACTACTGAAAGACCCGTTGCTGTGGCGCGAGGCCGCGTTCATCAATGGCGAGTGGCTGGCCGACACCGGTCATGGCCACTACAGCCTGCGCAACCCGGCCAGCGGCGACGTGTTGGTGCAACTGCCGGTGTGCCGCGAGGAACAGGCGGAACTGGCCGTGGAGTCGGCGCACCAGGCCTACCTGACGTGGAGCAAGGTGCCGGCCAAGCAACGCGCGGAGGTGGTGCATCGCTGGTACCAACTGGTGGTGGAGCATAAGGAAGACCTCGCCACTCTGATCACCCTGGAAGAGGGCAAGCCGCTGGCCGAGGCGCGTGGCGAGATCGACTACGCGTCGTCGTTCCTGCAGTGGTTCGCCGAAGAGGCCAAGCGCGTGCGCGGCGATGTGATCCCGGCACCCAAGGACAGCCAGCGCATCGTTGCCCTGAAGCAGCCGATTGGCGTCTGCGCTGCCATCACGCCTTGGAACTTCCCCGCCGCGATGATCACCCGCAAGGCCGGGCCGGCACTGGCCGCAGGCTGCTCGATGGTGGTCAAGCCGGCCAGCCAGACGCCCTTGACTGCGCTGGCGCTGGCCGAGCTGGCACGCCGTGCCGGGGTGCCAGCCGGTGTGTTCAGCGTGCTGACCGGCAATGCCACTCGGCCGGTGGGCAACGTGCTCACCGGGCACCGCCTGGTGCGCAAGATCACCTTCACCGGCTCCACCGAGGTAGGCCGGGTGCTGCTGGCGCAGTCGGCGCAAACGGTGAAGAAGTGCTCGATGGAGCTCGGTGGCAACGCGCCGCTGATCGTCTTCGACGATGCTGACCTCGACCTGGCGGTGGAGGGCATCCTCAATGCCAAGTTCCGCAACACCGGGCAGTCGTGCATCGCCGCTAACCGTGTGCTGATCCAGGAGGGAATCTATCCGCAGTTGGCCGAGCGCCTGGCCCTGCGCACCGCCGAGTTGAAGGTCGGCAACGGGCTGGAGCCCAGCGTCCAGATCGGCCCGATGATCGACGCTGCAGCAGTGGAAAAGGTCGAGGAGCATCTGCGCGACGCGATCGCCGGAGGTGCCCGGGTGCTGGCCGGGGGCAAGCGGCATGCGCTGGGCGGGGCGTTCTTCGAACCCACGGTGGTGGCCGATGTGAACCGCGACATGACCATCGCCCGCGATGAGACCTTCGGCCCGGTGATGCCGCTGCTGCGTTTTGCCAGCGAAGCTGAAGCCGTTGCCCTGGCCAACGATACCGACTTCGGTCTTGCTGCCTACTTGTTCAGCCGCGACGCCGCGCGCATCTGGCGCACCGCCGAGGCACTGGAGGCGGGCATGGTCGGTATCAACACTGGGCTGATTTCCAACGAGGTGGCGCCTTTCGGTGGCATCAAGCAGAGCGGCCTGGGGCGTGAGGGGTCGCACTACGGCATCGAGGAATTCCTCGAACTCAAGTACCTGTGCTGGGACGGTGTAGCCGCCGTGTAGCAGCATCTGTCCCGCGAACGATCCGCCGGCTGCGGCGGATCGCTTCGCAGCCTGTGGCCTTCAGAACAATCATAAGAGCGAGTAGCGCCATGAA
The DNA here is from genome assembly GCF_002858665.1 of Pseudomonas sp. FFUP_PS_473. Taxonomy (NCBI): domain Bacteria; kingdom Pseudomonadati; phylum Pseudomonadota; class Gammaproteobacteria; order Pseudomonadales; family Pseudomonadaceae; genus Pseudomonas; species Pseudomonas sp. FFUP_PS_473. The sequence goes on along the minus strand of NZ_PJQQ01000005.1, from coordinate 193,707 downwards.
ACACAGTCAGCAAAAGTCTGTCCGCCTTCCGCTTGCCGCCAGTATCGCCATGCTGGTCGGTGCCATCACGCCGTCACCGGGTTGGGCGGCATTCAGTTGGGAATCCGATGATGGCCTCAAGGTCAACTGGACCAATTCCCTGCGTTACTCGGCGATGTTCCGAGTGCAGCCGCGCGACAGTAGCCTGCTGTCCAAGCCGAACCTTGACGACGGCGACCGTAACTTCAGCCGAGGGCTGGTTTCCAACCGCGGCGAAGTCTTCAGCGAACTCGATATGTCGAACGCCAATGGTCTGGGCGCACGGGTCAGTGCCACAGGCTGGTACGACACGGTCTACAACCGCCACAATGACAACCCCGGCACAGCCGGCGGCGCCTATCCCAACCAACTGAGCCGTGACAGCGACGAGTTCACCGACTCGACGCGGGACCAGCACGGGCGTGATGTGGAGTTGCGCGACGCGTTCGTTTTCGGTCGTCTGCAACTGGGCGACACCGAACTGAGCGGCCGCCTTGGCCAGCACTCGCTGGTGTGGGGCGAAAGCCTGTTCTTCGCCAACAACGCGATCGCCGGAGCGCAGAGTCCCTTCGATACCACCCGGCTGCTGGACGACCCCACGGCCGAGGCTAAGGAATTCGTCCTGCCGGTGCCGCAGGTGTCCGGGCAATGGCAACTCAGCGATACCCTGTCGCTGGGTGCCTATTACCAGTTCCGCTATGTGCACAATCGCATCCCGGCGTCGGGCAGCTACTTTTCGGTCTCTGATATCGTCGGCGCCGGCGCAGAGCGCCTGGTGCTCGACCCGGCCAGCGGCCTTTCGGCTATTCGAGGCTCCGATCGTGATGCCAGCGACAACGGCCAGTTCGGCGTGCAACTGCGCTGGCAGGTGGGCGAGTTCGACCTGGGCTTCTACGCCCTGCGTTTCCACGACAAGGACTTCCAGCAGGTCACAGCCTTGGGCCAGCCGTTCGGTTCGCTTGGCCCGGTGCTGCCCACCAGCTACTACCTGGCCTATCACGAGGACACCAAGTTGTTCGGCTTCAGTGCCAGCCGCAGCTACGGCGATCTGAACCTGGCCCTGGAAGCCTCGATCCGTAAGGACCAGTCCCTGGCCACCACCCATGCGGTAGACACTTCCGCCATCGGGGGCGCCACGCCAGACAACCGCGACCACCCGGCTTATGCCGTGGGCGACACCGCCCACGTCAACCTGTCGACCATCTGGACCGTGCCGCGCACGGCGCTGTGGAACGAGGCCAACCTGGCCGCTGAAGTGGCCTGGACCCGCCTGCTCAAATGCAAGCAGAACTGCCATGACAGCGCAGCCGGCGAAGCGGCCCTGGACCCCAATGTGACCCGCGATGCCTGGTCGATGCGCATGGTTTTCGAGCCCATGTACCGCCAGGCCATGCTCGGCTGGGACATCAGCCTGCCGATGGGGGTGGGCTTCACCCCGCGCGGTTCGCGCAACCCGTTGGGCCCCGCGGCGGTACCGCCTGAAAACGGTGGCGATTTCACCCTTGGCATCAGTGGTCTGTACATGAATGCCTGGGACCTGAACCTGGCCTACACCCGTTTCTTCGGGTCGGCCGGGACCTTCCTCGATGACAGCAATTCCTACAGCTACCAGCAGGCCCGGGCTGATCGCGACTTCGTCGCCTTCACCGTTCGCCGGAGCTTCTGAGCCATCTGTTTACAACAAGAATGAGGAGCGTGTGATGAACAAACTACTTGCCTTGGGCCATAGCGTTGCCTTGCTCGCCTGCGTCATGGCCTTGCCAGCCCAGGCGGCCGCGCCGGCCGACCAGGTGCAGCGCCTGAAGGGCGGCGACCTGACGCCGGTGGGCGCACAGAAGGCCGGCAACGCCGACGGCTCGATCCCCGCCTGGAACGGCGGCCTGACCACCCCGACCCCGGGCGACACCCCCGGTGGCCGCCGTGGCGATCCGTTCAAGGCGGAAAAGCCGCTGTTCTCGATCACCCCGCAGAACATGGGGCAGTACGCCGGCAACCTCAGCGAGGGCGTACAGGCGATGCTCAAGAAATACCCGGACTACCGCCTTGACGTGTACCCGACGCACCGTACCGCGGCGGCGCCGCAGTGGGTGTATGACAACACCCTGGCCAACGCCGCCCGCGGCACCCTGGAAAAGGGCGTGCCCAAAGGTGTGTACGGTGGTATTCCGTTCCCGATCCCGCAGAGTGCGGAGGAGGTGATGTGGAACCACGTGCTGCGCTGGCGTGGGGCACGCTTCCAGCATTTCAACAATTGGTACCAGGTCGTCGCCGATGGCCGCGCGGTGCTGGTTACCGACGCCGAGATCAACGAGCAGCTGCCGTACTATGACAAGAACAGCAACCTTGAGCAGTTCGACAGCGAAGGCAAGCCGTTCTGGCAGGTCGCGATCCGCAACATCGGCCCGCCACTGCGTGCCGGCGAGGCACTGCTGGCCCACGAATACCTGGACCCTGACAAGCTGCAGACCTGGGTCTACCTCAAGGGCCAGCGCCGTGTGCGCAGGCTGCCCAATGGGTGCTGCGACACGCCGACCCCGGCAGCGGCGGGGGTCATGACCTTCGACGAGATGTACACCTGGACCGGCCGCATGGACCGCTTCGACTGGAACCTGGTCGGCAAGCAGGAGCTGTACATTCCCTACAACGCCAACAGCATCCTGCAGCCGCCCAAGGATACCGACATGCTCAAGGGCCAGTTCCTCAACCCTGACCACGTGCGCTGGGAAAAGCACCGCGTGTGGGTGGTCGATGCCAAGGTGCGGGCCGGCCAGCGTCACCAGGCGGCGAAGAGCCGTTATTACTGCGACGAGGACACCTGGGTGTGCGTGTTGGCCGACCGCTGGGATGCCAATGGCCAGTTGTGGCGTACGCTGTGGTCGCAGGTCATCAGCGTGCCGGAGCTACCGGGCTCGGCCATCGCCTCCTTCGGCTACAACGACCTGCAGGCCAACACGGCGTTCGTTGCCCAGCTGAACAACGAAAAGCCCAAGCACTACCTCCTCAAGGAGATGGGGAACGACAAGGTGTTCTCCCCGGACGGCCTTGCCAGCAGCAGCGTGCGCTGATTCGCTGCCGGGCACCGAACCGAAACCCGAGGGCCGCTTTTGCGGCCCTTTTGCATTGCTCACACAATTGCGAAATCCGCAAGATCTAGCCCAACCCCCATCCTGTCCTGCATTTTATGGATATCTGGTTTAGACCCCACCGCGTAGCAGCGCCGAAGGCCTGTCCATACACTCGACCCCACTGCCGCGATGTGCGGTTGTTATCACAACAAAAACAAGAGGCAATGCCCATGAGTCGCAAATCCTGCAAGGTGCGCAATCGCGTGCTTGGCGCGATGTTGTGTGGGGTCTGTGCGTGCGCTGGCGCATCGCTGCCCAGCGCTGAGGTCGCCGAGCCGACGCAGCGCGAGGCGCTGGTTTCCACCCAGGCCGACAAGGCCGTATTGCTCGGCGCCGCGACCACCGGCAGTGGTCGGCTGGTGGTCGTCGGCGAGCGTGGCCTGGTGCTGCTGTCCGACAACGGCGGGGCGCACTGGCGTCAGGTCAGCGCGCCGGTCAGCGTCACCCTCACGGCGGTGCGTTTTGCCGGCGAGCAGGGCGTGGCGGTCGGTCATGCCGGCGTGGTGCTGACCAGCAACGACAACGGTGAGCATTGGCAGCAGCGCCTGGACGGTCGCAAGGCCGCCGAACTGGCCTTGGCCGCCGCCGAGGCCGAGGGCGACCAGGCGCGCATCGACAGCGCCCGCCTGATGGTGGAGGAGGGCCCCGACAAGCCTTTCCTCGACGCCGCCATCGATGCCAATGGCCACCTGCTGGTGGTTGGCGCCTACGGCATGATCTTCGCCTCATCGGATCAGGGCAGTATCTGGACCGCCTGGATGGACCGCCTCGACAACCCCGATGGCCTGCACCTGTACAGCGTGCGCCAGCGCGGCGACGACCTGCTGGTGGCCGGCGAGCGTGGCCTGGTGCTGCATTCGCGCGATGGCGGGGCGAGTTTCCAGCGTCTCGACATGTCCTACAAAGGCAGCCTGTTCACCGCCGAACTGCCGGCCGATGGCGGCCTGGTGGTGGCGGGGCTCAAGGGCAGCCTGCTGCGCAGCGTCGATGGCGGTAGCCACTGGCAGCGCCTGGAAGCCGCTGACGGTGCGTCGTTCACCGCGTCGAGCCTGGGCGCCGACGGCACCCTGTACCTGGTGACCCAGGCTGGCCACGTGCTGGCCCTGGATGCCGACCAACTGGTGCCGCTGACCCACCAGGATATGCCTGCGCTCAACGGCATCGTCCCGGTCAATGCCGACAGCGTCGTATTGCTCAGTAACCTGGGCCTGACCACTCTGCGCCTGGACCGGCGTACGGAGGGGCGGCAATGAACCTGAACCTTCCCCTGCCAGGACGTGACGCCATGCCTGAATTCAATCCGCGCTCCGGTTCGCTGGTCGAACGGGCGATCTTCAACAATCGCCTGCTGGTCCTGCTGGTGTGCGGGCTGCTGACGTTGTTCTTCGCCAGCCAATTGCGCCACCTGCAACTGTCGGCGAGTTTCGAGAAGATGATCCCCCAGGGGCATCCCTACATCCAGAACTTCACCGCCCACCAGAAGGACCTCGTGGGGCTGGGCAACGCCGTGCGCATTGCCCTGGCCAACCCCCGCGGCACGATCTACGACGCGGGCTACATGGACGCGCTGCGTGAGCTGAACGACGAGCTGTTCCTCATGCCCGGCGTCAACCGCATGCAGATGAAGTCGCTGTGGACGCCATCGACCCGCTGGTCCGGTGTCACCGAGGACGGCCTGGAAGGCGGCCCGGTGATTCCCGATGGCTACAACGGCTCTGCCGCCAGCCTGCAGCAACTGGCTGCCAACCTGGCGCGCTCCGGCGAGATCGGCCGCCTGGTGGCCACCGACTTCCGCTCGTCGGTGATCTACCTGCCGCTGCTGGCCCGTCAGGGCGATGGGCCGGCCCTCGATTACGCGGCGCTAGGGCATACCCTGGAGCAACTGCGCCAGAAGTACGAAAAACGCGGCTACACCTTGCATGTCACCGGCTTCGCCAAGCTGGTGGGTGACCTGATCGATGGCGTGCGCAGCGTGCTGCTGTTCTTCCTCGCCACCCTGGTGCTGAGCAGTGCCGTGCTCTACTGGTACACCCGCTGCTGGCGCTCCACTACGGCGGTGGTGACGGCCTCGCTGATTGCTGTGGTCTGGCAGCTCGGCGTGTTGCCGACCCTGGGCTACGCGCTGGATCCTTACTCGATCCTGGTGCCGTTCCTGGTCTTTGCCATCGGCATGAGCCATGGCTCGCAGAAGATGAACGGCATCCTTCAGGACGTCGGGCGCGGTGCGAGCAAGCTGGTCGCGGCTCGCCTGACCTTCCGCCGGCTGTTCGGCGCTGGCCTGGCCGCGCTGATGATCGACGCGGTCGGCTTCGGCGTGCTGCTGGTGATCGACATCGAAGTCATCCGCGAGCTGGCCCTGGCAGCGTCCATCGGCGTCGGCATCCTGATCTTCACCAACCTGATCCTGCTGCCGGTGATCCTCAGCTACGTTGGCGTCGCGCCACGTGCCGCGCAGCGCAGCCTGCGCGCCGAGCTGGCCGAGCAGAGCGGTGCGGCGCGCCATGCGCTGTGGCGCCTTCTTGACCGCTTCACTCGGCGCAACTGGGCCATCGCCGCCATTGCCAGCGCCATCGTGCTGGCCGCCGCTGGCTGGGGCGTGGCGCGGCACCTGCAGGTCGGTGACCTTGACCCCGGCGCGCCGGAGCTGCGCCAGGATAGCCGCTACAACCGCGACATGGCGTTCATGAACAGCCGCTACGGCGCCTCCAGCGATGTGTTGGCGATCATGGTCAAGACCCCCGCCGGCTACTGCTCGGCCCAGCAGACGCTGAACAAGGTCGATGCCCTGGAATGGCAACTGCGCCAGCTCGAAGGCGTGGAGAGCACCGATACCCTGGCACTGCTCAGCCGGCGCATGAGCGCGGCGCTGAACGAGGGCAACCCGAAGTGGTACGACTTCGTCGCCAACCAGGACATGCTCAACACCATCACCGCCAGCGCGCCCCGTGGGCTGTATGACGACAGCTGCTCGCTGCTGACGCTGTACGTGTACCTCACCGACCACAAGGCGGCGACCCTGAGCCGCGTCACTGAGCATGTCGAGCGCTTTGCCGTTGCCAATAACACCGACCAGGTGCAGTTCCTGCTGGCCGCCGGTAGCGCCGGTATCGAGGCCGCGACCAACCGCGTGGTGAGCGACGCCTGGCGGCAGATGAACCTGCTGGTGTACGTCATTGTCGCGTTGCTGGCGCTGGTCACCTTCCGCTCGTGGCGCGCGGTGCTGGTCGCGGTATTGCCATTGATGCTGACCTCGCTGCTGGCCGAGGCCCTGATGGTCGCCCTGGGCATGGGGGTGAAGGTCGCGACCCTGCCGGTGATCGCCCTGGGCGTGGGCATCGGCGTCGACTACGCGTTGTACATCCTGTCGGTGATGCTGGTCCAGCTCAAGGCCGGGCAGCCGCTGTCACTGGCGTATTACCGCTCGCTGATCTTCACCGGCAAGGTGGTGATGCTCACTGGCATCACCTTGTCCATCGGCGTAGCCACCTGGCTCGCCAGCCCGATCAAGTTCCAGGCCGACATGGGCGCGCTACTGGCGTTCATGTTCCTGTGGAACATGCTCGGCGCGCTGGTGCTGGTCCCCGCACTGTCGGTGTTCCTGCTCAAGCCCAAGGCCGCCGTCCAGGCCCAGGTGACGGCCCAAGCCAGCCCCGAATCATCACAGTTGGAGCCCGTGGGGCCTTGACCCCGCACTGATCGAAGACTCCGCACCAATAACAACAAGCATGAGGAGAGCCACCCGTGATCAACTACGATCTGATCTACCCCGGTAACCCCGACCAGTACCTGGACGACCTTTGCCAACGGGTGACCCGCGGCATGGACGAAGGGCTGCTGCCGGTGGAAGTGTTCCGTGACGATGCGGTGTTCCGCGCCGAGATGGAGCGCATTTATGCGCGCAACTGGATCTTTGTCGCGCACACCTCGGAGATCCCCAACAAGAACGACTATGTGCTGCGTCGTCTGGGCATCGACAAGGTGATCGTTACCCGCGACGAAAGCGACCAGATCAACGTCCTGCTCAATCACTGCCGCCATCGTGGCACCGAGCTGTGCCACCACGACAAGGGCAATACCAAGCATTTCAAGTGCCCCTACCATGGCTGGGTGTACCGCAACAACGGCGACTGGGCCGGCGCCCCGCACTTGCGAGACGCCTATGCCGGCCCGCTGGACAAGAAGGAGTGGGGGCTGCTGCGCGCGGCCAAGGTGGAGAGCATCCACGGTTTCATTTTTGCCACCCTGAACGAGGATATCGCGCCGCTGCGTGAGTACTTGGGCGGTGCGGCGTGGATGTTCGACGCGCTGTTCGGCCTGCACCCGGACGGCATGAAAGTGCTCAAGGAGCCGGAGCGCTTCGTGGTCAAGGCCGACTGGAAGAGCGGTGCCGAAAACTTCAGTGGCGACGCCTACCATGTCAGCACGGCGCACCTGTCTGCGTCGCTTTCCGAGTTCATCCCGGGGGTCAACCAGGTCAGCAGCCTGGCCAGCGGCTATGACTTCGGCAACGGCAACAGCTTCATCGGCCATGCGTTGCCGGAGTTGATCGCGCCGATGTTCGACTTCTGGGGCTACCCGCCCGAGTACCGCGAGCAGTTCGACCTGAGCCAGCTCGATGAGGCGCAGTTGGAGATGCTCAAGACGGTACCGCCGACCATCGGCACCATCTTCCCCAACTTCAGCTTCCTGCGCTTTCCGCAGCCGGACGTGCCGGGGAACATGCCGGTGCCATTCACCAGTATTCGCGTCTGGCAGCCGGTAGCGCCGGGAGTGATGGAACTGTGGAACTACGAGCTGGAATACGCATTCCTGCCGGAAGAGTTCCACGACCGCGCCTACATGGCCGGGCAGTTCGGTTTCGGTTCGGGTGGCATCTTCGAGCAGGACGACACGGCCGTCTGGGAGGGCATCGCCAAGGTCGCCAGCAGCCCGTGGGGGCGTACCAAGCAGATGCAGCTGAACTACCAGCAAAAGCGCAGCGGGCCGGACCCGGACTGGAAAGGGCCGGGCGAATTCCACCGCTCGATCTATGGCGAATACAGCCAGGAGCGTTTCTGGCGCCGCTGGGTAAAAGAGATGAGCGAAGGCAAGCCGGTGGCCAAGCCGGTCGACCCGTGTGCTGACAAGGGAGGCTGCGAGTGATGGGAAACCTGCACGAAATGCGTGAAATCGCCAATGAATTCCTCGCCCGCGAGGCGCTGATCCTCGACGAACGCCGTTTCCGCGACTGGTTCGCGCTGCTCGATGACGAGATCGACTACGACGTGCCGATCCGCATTGCCATGCGCAACTACGCCGACGAGTTTCCCCAAGGGGCCTTCCGCATCAAGGACTGCAAGGCGCACATCCAGACCCGCATCGCCCGCCTGGAAAGCGATCATGCCTGGGCCGAGGTACCGCCGTCGCGGACCTTGCGCGTGGTGGGCAGCGTGTTGGTAGAGGCGACCGAGCGCGCTGACGAGATTGCGGTGACCAGCGCCATGATCCTCTACCGCCAGCGTGGCCACGACGAGCTGGGCGACGTGATCCCGGTGCGCCGCCACGACGTGCTGCGGGTAACCGCCGATGGCGTGAAGCTGCTGCGCCGCCGCGCGCTGATCACCCATGCCGTGTTGCAGACGCCGAACCTGGGCGTCTTCCTCTGACCGACAAATACAAGAGAGCCAAGCCATGGCCAGCGAAAAAGTAGAAGTGATCCTCGATACCCAGAAGTGCCAGGGCTATGGCCTGTGCCTGGGCTCGGACGACGTGTTTGAACTCGACTCGGGAGCCAATATCGCCGTGCTGAAACAGCGCTTCGTCGATATTTCGCGCAAGGAAGAATTCGAACAGCTGGTGCGCGACTGCCCGGCGGCGGCCATCAGCCTGCGTGTCGTACAAGAACAATGAGAACCGGAGCCACCCATGAGTGAGATCGCCAAAAACCTGATCGGCCGCAAATTCGACCAGATCTGCTTCGTCGTCCCGGACCTCGAGGCCGCCATGCGCATGTGGAGCGAGACCAACGGTGTCGCGGTGTGGAATGTCGCCGAGGGCCTGGCCCGCGAGCAGATCGAGAAGGAGTACCGTGGCCAGCCGGGGGATTTCCAGTTCAGCTGCGCCTACGGCTTTGCCGGCGACACCCTGATCGAGCTGGCCCGTCATGACGGCGGCAACAGCCTGTACAAGGACTGGATCGACAGCCGTGGCTACGGCCCACATCACATCGGCTTCCGTCAGGCCAGCGCCGAGGAATATGCACTGGCCGAGCAACACTACCGCGACCTGGGCATCGAGAAGGCCATGGCCGGGTTCTTCCAGGGACCGTTCGGCAACTGCCGCTGGAGCTACTGGGACACCCGTGAGCAGATCGGCTTCTACACCGAGCTGTACTACGTCGATGGCGAATTGAACGAGCGCATGGCGGCCCTGCGTCGCGGCGAGAACGTCAGCATCACGTCCTGATCCGTAGGGGGTGAGCAGCCCCCTGAACAGTATTGTGCGAACCCAAGGAGCAACCCTTCATGAATATCATCGGTCCCGATGCGGTGCTTTTCGCTGTGGATGACATCGACGCTGCGAGCCGCTACATGCTCGACTTCGGCCTGAAAGCCGCCGGCCAGGTGCGCGACGGCCTGCTGTTCGAAACCCTCGACGGCACCGGGGTGATCATCTGCCAGGCCGACGCGCCAGGCCTGACCCCGCCGCTGAGCCCGACCAACAAGGCACGCAAGATCGTCTACGGCGTCGCCGACCTGCAAAGCCTGGACGCCATCGCCGCCGAGCTGGGCAAGGACCGCGAGGTCAAGCGCCTGGCCGATGGCGCCATCGAAGCCTGCGACGACATGGGCATCCCGCTGGTGTTCCAGCTCACTCGCCGTCGCGAGTTCAGCCTGCCCGCGGAAAAGATCAACGCCCCCGGCTCGCCGCTGCAACGGCCAGTCAACTGCGTTGGTGTCGACGACGCCGTGGTCGTGCCCCAACTGCGCAGCCTTGGGCACTTCGCCCTGTTCGTGCCGGACGTGACCAAGGCCGAGGCGTTCTACGTGGAGCGCTTGCAGTTCCGCGTCAACGACCGCCTCGGCGGCGGCCCGTTCATGCGCTCCAAAGCCACCCAGGAGCACCACACCCTGTTCCTGATCCAGACCCCGCCGCAGCTCAAGGGCATTGAGCACATGGCCTTCCACCTCGGCGGGCCGAGCGAGGTGATGCAGGCCGGCAACCGCTTCCGCGACCTGGGCTACAGCAGCTTCTGGGGGCCGGGGCGCCACGGCTTTGGCTCCAACTGGTTCTGGTATTTCGACAGTCCCTTGGGCTGCCGCTTCGAGTACGACGCCGACATGGACAAGCATGATGACAGCTGGGTGCCACGGGAAAAGCCGCTGCATGCCGACAGCGCACAGGCCTATCTGATGGAAATGCTCGAAGAGAACTGGGCACCGTTCAACGGGCCACGCAAGCCTGCGGGTTCTGCAGCCTGATTGATCCACGGGGCTTTGCATCAGCCCCGTCACCCTCTTGGAGTCCCCCATGAAACTCTTTTATAAGGCCGGCGCCTGCTCGCTGAGCCCTCATATCGCCTTGGCCGAGGCTGGCCTGGCGTTCGAAATCGAAGCCGTCGATCTGCACAGCAAACGCACTGCCAGCGGCGCCGATTTCCTGGCCATCAACCCCAAGGGCTACGTCCCGGCCTTGTTGCTCGACGACGGCGAACTGCTCACCGAAGGCCCGGCCATTGTCCAGTACATTGCCGACCAAGTACCGGACAAGGCGCTAGCACCCGCCCATGGCAGCCGGGCGCGCTACCAGTTGCAAGGTTGGCTGAACTTCATCGGCAGCGAATTGCAGAAGTCTTGCGGGGCCTTCTTCAACCCAGTTGCCGGGGACGATTGGAAGGCCGCGGCGCGGGCCAATCTGTTGCGACGCCTGGCATACCTCGACGAGCAGTTGGGGCGTTGCGAATTCCTGCTGGGGGCGCACTACAGCGTTGCCGACGGTTACCTGTTCACCGCCCTTCGTTGGATGGCACCGATCGGTATCGACCTGTCGCCGTGGCCCCATCTGCAAGCGTACCGCGAGCGCATCGGCGCCCGTCCGGCAGTGCGTGCTGCACTGGCCGCAGAAGGCCTCGCCTGATCCGCTCGCATTGTGCGAGGCCATGTAGTGCGCGGCTTTGCGCGTTTCACACAGCCTTGCATTTCCTGGATAACTGCCTTGAGGGAATCCCTCTGGCTCAGTTGCAACACGCTACCTAACATCACCCTCATCGAACAGCCCGCTGGCAGGCAACAGGCTGGGCTACGACGAATTACGACGAGAACAGCAGAGAAGGCAATCATGGCGACGGGCAATTCATTTCGTTTCACCGGTGTCGAGGGGGTCAGGTTCGCGGTCGAGAACCTGGCCGAGGCATGTCGCTTCGCAGCCGACTGGGGGCTCGCCTACCAGCCGTCGAGCGATCCCGAAGTGAAGGTGTTCCGGGCCGTCGATGGGTCGGAAGTGCAGGTGGTGTGCGCTGACCCTGCGCTACCTGAGCGCACGCCGATCGGGGGTGGTAGCGGCCTGTGCCAGATTATCTGGGGGGTCGAGGACCAGGCCTCGCTGGCGGCCCTGGCCGAGGAGCTGGGTCGTGATCGCAAGGTCGAGTATGGCACCGACGGTACCCTGCACAGCGTCGACGACCTTGGCATCCGCTTGGGCTTTCGTGTCGCCCGGCGCAAGCCGGTGAACTACGAAGTCACCCGCTACAACGCCCCCGGCCAGGCTGAGCGCATCAACCGCCGTGCCCAGGTGTACAAGGTCGCCATGCCGCGTGAAATCAGCCACATCGCCATCGGTGTGGACGATGCCGCCGAAGCCGCGCGCTTCTATGTCGAACGCCTGGGCTTCATCGTCTCCGACCGCTACGCCAACCGTGGTCTTTTCATGCGCTGCTCGGCGTCCGGTAACCATCATCACGTGTTCTTCATGAATGCGCGGGTGCCCGGTACCCACTTCAACCACCTCGCATTCAAGGTGCGTGATATCCACGAAGTGATCGGCGGTGGCCAGCACCTGGAGTCGCTGGGCTGGAGCACTTTTGCCGGCCCCGGCCGGCATACCATTTCCTCGGCGTGCTTCTGGTACTTCCAGTCGCCGTTCGGTGGTTCCTGGGAATATGCCGCCGACGAAGACATGGTTACCGAGGAGTGGGAGGCTCAGGACTTCGCGGCCGTCTCGCACATCTTCTCGGAATGGACGTTCGGTCTGGAAAAATCCGACGGCACCCTCAAGGGGCCGATTTCCCATAGCAAGGAACAGAAGCTTTAAGGCTTCATTCGTTCCACCACCCGTTCGCCACTGCCCGCCCACTGTCGCCTTTGCGACGGTGAGGGGGGCGGCTTGATCGGGAAACCTCTGGAGGCCCTTTGATGTCCCAGCCCAACCCCGCGCCCACGCCGTACTGGATTGAACTGCTGCATTGCCAGGTCAGGGAACTGCGCGGCAAATACCGTACTCGCATCATCGAAGCCGGCGCAGGGCCGGCCCTGATCCTGCTGCATGGCACTGGAGGCCATGCAGAAAACTACGCCCTGAACATTGCCGAATTGTCGCGGCACTTCCATGTTATCGCCCTGGATTTTCTCTGGCACGGCAAATCGCAGACAGAGGGTTACCAGCCCGAAATCATCCCCGCGCTGGTGGACCAGGTGATCGACGTCATGGACCAGCTGCACGTTGACACGGCGTTCGTTGAAGGCCAGTCGCTCGGTGGGTGGGTCGCCATGCAACTGGCCCTGCGTCATCCGTCGCGGGTCAAGGCGCTGGTGCTGACCACCACCATGGGCTACACGCCAGACCCCGGCGCCATTGACGGTTATGTCGAGCCGGACTGGTCCAGCAACCTGGCCAGCTCCCTGGAAGTGCTGCGCGATCCCAGTTTCGCCAACGTCAGGACGCGTATGACGCGGATCCTCGCGCACCCTGAGCGGCTGACTGACGAGGCGGTGCTGGTGCGCCAGGCGCTGTATCGCCAGCCGGCCCTGGCGGCGGTGCAGGCGCAGTTCATCAGCGAGTACCTGGCCGGTCCGACCATTCGCCAGCACCTGGTGAGCGATGCCCTGGCCCGGCAGATCAGCCCGCCGACCTTGGTCTACTGGGGCGACAAGAACCGCACGCCACCGGCCCTGGGTCAGCACATCGCCTCCCAGGTCCAGCGTGGCACTTTCCATTGCGCCAGCGATACCGGGCACTGGGCCCAGTTTGAAAGCGCAGCCGAGCACAACGAAGTCGTCACCGCGTTTCTTCAGGCGCAGTGCTGAATGGAGATTTCCACCATGTCCACATCCTCTCTCAACCCGGTCGGCCGCTGGGAAATCCTCTCCTGGGAACAGGCCTTTGACGATGGGCGGCGCGAACTGCCCATGGGCGATCAGCTCAACGGCTTCATCCTCTACACCGCCGGCGGCCACATGGCCTGCATGATCGCCCGTGCCGAACGGCCGAACTTCGAGACCGGCGGGCAGTGGAACGCCAGCGACAGCGAGAAGGCCCGCGCCTACACCAGCATGCTGGCTTACGGCGGACGCTACGAGGTGCAGGGTGACGTGATCATCCACAGGGTCGACATCAGCCAGTTTCCCAACTGGGTCGGCGGCGAGCAGAAGCGCCGCTTCCAGGTCAACGCCGACGGCACCCTGACCCTCAGCGCCCGCCTCGAGGAAGGCACCCCGCAAGCCCGCAGTGCGCGCCTGGTCTGGCGCCGCGCCGATATCTGAGCAAAAGGGATACCACCATGAACAGCCAACAGAACTCCGAAGTCGGGCAAAGCCTGCATACCGGTTCGATCCTTACCAACTACCACGATGTCGGCGCCGGAGAGCCGGTCCTGCTGCTGCACGGCTCCGGCCCTGGCGTGAGTGCCTGGGCCAACTGGCGCCTGAGCATCCAGGGCCTGAAAGACCAGTACCGCCTGTTGGCGCCGGACCTGGCTGGCTTCGGCTTTACCCAGGTACCGGATGGCATTGTCTATTCCCGCGAGCTGTGGCTGCAGCAGATCGTCGACTTCCTCGATGCGCTCGGGGTGGAACAGGTCAACGTCATCGGCAACTCCTTCGGTGGCTCCATGGCCCTGGCCTTGGCGATCCATCACCCGCAGCGGGTCAAGCGGCTGATCCTGATGGGTAGCGTCGGCGTGCCTTTCGAGCTGACCCCGGGGCTTGATGCCGTGTGGGGATACACGCCTTCCGAAGACAACATGCGCGCCATCATGCGCATCTTCGCCTACGACCAGAACCTGGTGGGTGACGACCTGGTGCGCATGCGTTTCGAGGCCAGCCGACGCGCTGGTGTCCACGAAGCCTACAGCGCCATGTTCCCGTTCCCACGCCAGCGCTGGGTCGATGCCATGGCCCATGACGAAGCGGCGATTCGTGGGATCCGCCACAAAACCCTGCTGGTGCACGGGCGCGACGACAAAGTCATCCCCCTGGCCACTTCGCTGACCCTGCAGCAATGGATCGACGACAGCCAGTTGCACATTTTCGGGCGCTGCGGGCACTGGACCCAGATCGAGCATGCCCGTGATTTCGGCCAGTTGGTGAGGCACTTCCTCGCGGCCGAGTGAAAACCCCTGCGTAGCGAACCACAAGAACAAGGAAAAACGCCATGCAACACACTGTACAGAAGGTCCTGATCGTCGGCGCCGGCACGGCCGGCATGGCCGCCGCCATTACCCTGCGGCGCATCGGCGTCGAAGTCGACCTGATCGACAGCAACCCGCAATGGGGCGCCCTGGGCGCCGGCCTGACCATTACCGGGCCGACCCTGCGCGCGCTGCACCAGCTCGGTGTCTACCCGGACATGGCCGACGAGGCCTATGTCGGCGAGGGCATCCAGGTCTGCAACCCTCAGGGCGAACCGCTGCGCCGGCTGGAAACGCCGATGCCGACCGACAGCCCGACCCTGGGCAGCGGTGGCATCATGCGCCCGACCCTGCACGGCATCCTTGCCCGGCATGTGCGCGCCGGTGGCTGCGACATCCGCCTGGGCCTCAGCGTCGAGGTGCTGGAGCAGGACGACCACGGCGTGGATGTGACCTTCACCGATGGCAGCCACGGGCGCTACGACATCGTGCTTGGCTCTGATGGGGTGTTCTCAAGGGTCCGTGGCCTGATCTTCCCGCAGGCGCCGAAGCCGGAGTACACCGGGCAGAGCTGTTGGCGGCTGTTCCTCGAGCGGCCGGCCTCGGTTGAGCGGCGTACCTATTTCCTTGGTGGTCCGCACAAGGTCGGCTTCACCCCGGTGTCCGACAGCCACATGTATATGTTCCTGCTCGAGCGCACGCCGCAGGTGTTCATCGAACCCGAGCGCTTCCACCACGAACTGGCGCAACGCCTGGAAGGCTACGGCGGCATCCTCGCCGAGATTCGCGACAGCCTGGGCGCCAAGGACAATCCGGCCATCAACTTCCGCCCGCTGGAGGCTTTCATCCTGCCGGCGCCCTGGTACCAGGGCCGGGTGTTGCTGATCGGCGATTCGGCGCACCCGACCACGCCACAGCTGGCCTCCGGTGCCGGCATGGGCATCGAGGACGCACTGGTGCTGGCCGAGGAACTGACCCGTGGCGGCGGTGCGGCCGACGTCTTCGGCCGCTTCATGCAACGCCGCGAGGGACGTTGCCGATTGGTCACCGAGTGCTCCATGGAACTGGGCCGCCTGGAACAGGCGCGGGCGCCGGTGGAAGAGCAGACCAAGGTGGTCGAGCGTGCCCTGTTGACCCTCAGCCAGCCCATCTGACCAGGAGATTGCCATGAACCTTGATGATTCGCTGCTGCACGACCTCGGTGCCGAACTGTACCTCGCCTTGCGCCAGGCACAGTCGGTGGCACCGTTGACCGCGCGCTACCCGGAACTGACCCTGGAACAGGCCTATGCCATCCAGAAACACTTGATCGAGCGACGCCTGGCCGATGGCGAGAAGGTGGTGGGCAAGAAGATCGGCGTGACCAGCCAGGCGGTGATGAACCTGCTGGGGGTGAACCAACCGGACTTCGGCATCCTCACCGATGCCATGGCCGTCAACCCCGGCCAGGCCATCGACAGCAGCACGCTGATCCAGCCCAAGGCCGAGGGTGAGCTGGCCTTCGTGCTCAAGCATGACCTGCAAGGGCCAGGGGTCAGCGTCGCGGATGTGCTGCGCGCCACCGAAGGGGTGATGGTGTGCTTCGAGATCGTCGATTCACGCATCCGCGACTGGAAAATCGCCATCCAGGACACCGTGGCTGACAACGCCTCCTGTGGGGTGTTCGTCCTCGGCGACCGGCTGGTGTCGCTCAGTGAGGTCGACCTGAGCCTGTGCGGCATGGTGCTGGAGAAGAACGGCGAGGTCGTTGCCACCGGCGCCGGTGCTGCCAGCATGGGGTCGCCAGCCACCGCCGTGGCCTGGCTGGCCAATACCCTGGGGCGCCTGGGCGTGCCGCTCAAGGCCGGGGAGGTGATTCTCTCCGGCTCACTGGGCGCGATGGTGCCGGTCAAGGCCGGTGACAACCTGCAGGTATCCATCGGTGGCGTCGGCGCCTGCTCGGTACGCTTCACCTGATACCGCGCCAAGGAGACCTGTCATGAACTTCGTACTCAAGGAATCGGTGCTGGCCGGTCTGATCGGCGGTGCCATCGCCGCCTGCCTGGCCTTCCTCGTCAACCAGTACCTCGTACCCTTCCCGCAGAGTGTTCTGGACAACTCGCTGGGTAATGGTATCAGCGGTTTCATCAGCGGCCTGCTCAGCGGCTTCATCGGGGTGTTCCTGGTGTTGCGCAAGGTCGGCAAAACAAACTGAGCGCCAGGGTCGGCCGCCAGGGCCGGCCTGGCTGGAGCCTTGCCTGTGAACAACAAACTCAACGTCGCCATCATCGGTTCCGGCAACATCGGTACCGACCTGATGATCAAGATCCTGCGCCATGCGCAGCACCTGAACATGTCGGTGATGGTCGGTATCGACCCGAACTCCGATGGCCTGGCGCGCGCCGCGCGCCTGGGCGTGGCCACCACCCACGAAGGTGTGCAGGGGCTGGTGCGTATGCCGCAGTTCCAGGACATCGACTTCGTCTTCGACGCCACTAGCGCCGCAGCCCATGTCAAGAACGATACCTTCCTGCGGTCGATCAAGCCGAGTATCCGCCTGGTCGACCTGACCCCGGCGGCCATCGGTCCCTACTGCGTACCGGTGGTGAACCTGGAGCAGAACCTCGACCAGTTGAACGTGAACATGGTCACTTGCGGCGGTCAGGCGACCATCCCCATGGTCGCGGCGGTGTCGCGTGTCGCCAAGGTCCACTATGCCGAAATCGTCGCGTCCATCGCCAGCAAGTCGGCGGGCCCCGGCACGCGCGCCAATATCGACGAATTCACCGAAACCACCTCCCGCGCCATCGAGGTCATCGGTGGCGCCAGCAAGGGGAAGGCGATCATCATCATGAACCCGGCAGAGCCACCACTGATCATGCGCGACACCGTGCTGGTGCTGTCCGAGGCAGCCGACCAGGCGCAGGTCGAGGCGTCCATCACGGAGATGGCCCAAGCCGTGCAGGCCTATGTGCCAGGGTATCGCCTCAAGCAGAAGGTGCAATTCGACGAGGTGCGCGACCTGAAGATCCCGGGGCAGGGGACTTTTTCGGGCCTGAAAACCTCGGTGTTCCTCGAAGTCGAGGGCGCCGCCCATTACCTGCCGGCCTACGCCGGCAACCTCGACATCATGACCTCCGCTGCGATGGCCACCGCCGAGCGCATGGCCCTGTCAATGATCAACGGCTGAGGAACGACGACCATGAACAGCAAGAAAATCTATATTTCCGACGTCACCCTGCGCGACGGCAGCCATGCCATCCGCCATCAGTACACGCTGGACAATGCGCGTGACATTGCCCGGGCGCTGGATCAGGCCAAGGTCGATTCCATCGAGGTTGCTCACGGCGATGGCTTGCAAGGCTCAAGCTTCAACTACGGGTTTGGTCGCCACACCGACCTTGAGTACATCGAGGCAGTCGCCGATGTGCTCAGCCACGCCAAGATCGCCACACTGCTGCTGCCGGGCATTGGCACCGTCCATGATCTCAAGGCGGCCTATGATGCCGGTGCCCGCGTGGTGCGTGTGGCGACCCATTGCACCGAAGCGGATGTGTCCAGGCAGCACATCGAATATGCCCGAGAACTGGGCATGGACACCGTGGGCTTTCTGATGATGAGCCATATGATCCCGGCCGAGCAGTTGGCGGCCCAGGGCAAACTGATGGAAAGCTACGGTGCCCAGTGCATCTACATGGCCGACTCCGGTGGCGCCATGAGCATGCAGGACGTGCGCGATCGCATGCGTGCGTTCAAGGCAGTGCTGGATCCTCAGACCCAGACAGGCATGCATGCTCACCACAACCTCAGCCTTGGCGTGGCCAATTCGATCGCGGCGGTGGAGGAGGGCTGCGACCGTATCGATGCCAGCCTGGCGGGCATGGGCGCGGGGGCCGGCAACGCGCCGCTGGAGGTGTTCATTGCCGCCGCCGAACGCCTCGGCTGGAACCACGGCACCGACCTCTACACCCTGATGGACGCGGCCGATGACATCGTACGGCCCTTGCAGGACCGCCCGGTGCGGGTTGACCGCGAGTCACTGGCGCTGGGCTATGCCGGCGTCTATTCGAGCTTCCTGCGCCATGCGGAAATCGCCGCGGCGCGCTATGGCCTGAAAACCGTCGACATCCTGGTGGAGCTGGGGAGGCGGCGGATGGTGGGTGGTCAGGAAGACATGATCGTGGATGTGTCGCTGGATCTGCTCAAGCGTCGTTAACCCTTCTCGAAAACTCCGCCGCCCCTGTGTAGGCGCGGCCCTTTACGGCACAAGGCCGCCCCTGCAGGCGATTGTGCCGTACTGCCTTGGCGTTCCCCAATAAAGGATAGACCTGTGAACACCTCGATCACACTCGTCCGACCGGTGTCGGCCTCCTTGCTGTGGCTGCTCGGCAGCCTCGCCGCTATTGCCCCGTTGTCCACCGATATGTACCTGCCGGCCTTCGCCCTGATCCGCGCTGATATTGGCGCCGCGGCGGGCGAGATCGAGCTGAGCTTTTCCGCCTACTTCATCGGCATGCTGATCGGCATGCTCTGCTATGGCCCCGTCAGCGACCAATTCGGGCGCAAGCGGCCACTGTTGTTCGGGCTTGCATTGTACGTGTTGGCGGGGCTGGCAATTACCCAAGTCCACTGCCTGGCCACGCTGGTGGTATGGCGCTTCGTGCAAGGCATAGGCGGCTGCGCTGGCGCAGTGCTGACATTTGCCATCATCCGCGACCGTTGCGACCTGAAGCAGAGCGCGCGCAACCTGTCATTGCTGGTGTTGATCATGGGTGCAGCGCCGGTGGTGGCGCCCTTGCTCGGCAGTTGGGTGATCGCCGTGACCGGCTGGCGCGGCATCTTCTGGGGCTTGGCAGTGTTTGGCGGGTTAATGTTCCTGGGCGTGTGGCGGGTGCTCGACGACCCTCGGCCGCTCCACAGCGGCGCTGGCTTCGCTGCGGTGGCCAGCGAGTACCGTGCGTTGTTGGCGGAGGGCCGTTTCATGACATTCGTCAGCGTCCAGGCCGTGGTCATGGCCGCAATGTTCAGCTACATCATCGGCTCGCCGCTGCTGTTGATTGACGTGCACCGTATCACGCCCGAGCATTTCGGCTATTTCTTCGGCGCCAATGCGTTGGGGGTGATGCTCGCTGGGTACTGCAACCGCCTGCTACTGCCTCGCTTCACGCCGCTGGAAATCCTGCGCGCGGCACTGCTGTTGCCGATGGTTGGCGGTACCTTGCTGGTGATAAACGCGCAGCTTGTCGACAGTACCCTGTGGTTGCTGTTGCCGGGGTTGTTCCTTGCGGTGATCGCGGTGGGCTTCGTCAACCCAAATGCCTCGGCCCTGGCGATGGCCGCGCAGGAGCGCCGCGCGGGTAAGGCTGCGGCGATCCTCAACAGTGCGACATTTGGTGGCGGCATGCTCGTCGGCCTGCTGCTCAACCTGTGCTACACCGGCACGACGGCGCCGGTGGCCTGGCTGATTTTTGCTTGCGGGTTGCTGGCTGTCTACTGCGGGCGGTGGCTCTGATCTTCAGGTGCGCAAACCACCCACGGCCGCACCCAGGGTCCCGCTCACGACCCCCAATTCTCGCACCGTTCCCAGCAGATGCATGCTCGCCGAGCCACTGTGGCTGGCTATGTCCCGTACCCGCTCCATACTGTCGCCAGCCTCGGCTGCTACATGGCTTTGTTGCTGCGCGACTGTGGCGATCTGTTGGCTCATTTGCTCCGCGGCCGATACCGCTGTGGCGATGCTCTGCAGCATTTCCAGCGCGTCGGTCGCGAGCGTGACGCAGTCCCAGGAGAGTGACTGGCTGCCGAGTAGACGTTCGCTCGCCTCGCGGCAGTGGTGATGCAGCTGTTGTATGATCGTGGTGATTTCCCCAGTGGATGCCTGGGTGCGCTGCGCCAAGTTTCGGACTTCTTCCGCTACCACGGCAAAACCCCGCCCTTGCTCGCCGGCTCGTGCAGCCTCGATGGCGGCATTCAAGGCGAGCAAGTTGGTCTGTGCCGCTAAAGCGTCGATAACCTCCAGCACATTGCCAACCGCTTTGCTTTGCTGCAGCAGGCCCTGCATGGCCTTGTTGCATTCGGCCATTTCATGCGCCAGTCGGTCGATGCGCGTGCTCACCTCCCGAACCAGGTCGCTCCCTTGATTAGCCTGTTGCCGTGCCTGGCGGACCGCGATGCACGTATCACCCGCCTGACGTTCGACGTCGCGCGCTTTATCGGACACCTGTTGCATCGCGCAGGCTGCCAATTCGGTATTCGCATTTTGCTGCTCGACGCCCTGGCGGGTACGTTCTGCTACTTGCAGGACGTCGTCGGCGGTGCGCTTGAGGCGAACAGTATCATCAGCGATGTGGCCTACCAATGAGCGCAATCCTTTCTGCATGCTGTCCACCGCTGCCTGCAACTGTCCCAACTCGTCGTGCCGAACTTGCCCCTTTGGGCCTTCGGCCAGGTCACCGGCCGCAATGCGCTGAGTTGTGCAAAGCACCCGGGCCAATGGACGTACCACTAGCAAGCGGATCACCCAAGCCGCCCCGATACCCAAGAACAGGGCAGCCGCCAGCATGCAGCCGAGTACGCCGCGAACCTGCGTGCTTGTGCGCTGCCAGGCCAGCTCTTGAGCTTCACCGATGCGCATCAGCAAGTGCGTGGCCTGTTCGCTGGCCTGATCCATCGCGGTCTGGTTGTCAGCTGCGTCTTTACGGCTGTCGACAAATCTTTCGAATGCTTCGCGGTAGGCGTGCAATGCGTGATCGGCCTGACGTAACGCCTGCAGGTCATCGCCGTCGAGTTGCCGCTCCAAGCTGTCTAGCCAGGTGGAGAGCTCTGTGCTGCGAGTCTCCCAGTCATCTTGGGCCTGCAGGCTGTTCTCATGAGCGAAGTAGAGTTCGCTGTCGCGCAGGTTGGCCAACCTTTCCCGCAACTGCGTTGTCTGGTCGAGCAGATTGGTGCGCTGATTGGTCGGCAATTGGCCCTGATCCGACATCACCCTGAGCGCGTCCAATTGGTTCAGTAGCAGGGTGTTGAATCGTTCTCCCAGTGTCTGTGCCTGTTCTTGCATGACAATCCGTGATGCGCGCTCCTGTTGTTTTGCCGCTGCGTATTGCCGGAACTGCTGAAAGTAGTGCTGGCAGGCTTGGGTAGCCGCATCGCTCTCGGGGATGCTGGCGAGTAGCTTGGCCAGAGGGGTATGCATGTGGGCGATGCGATCGGCTGATTCGGCGCTGAGGGTAAACGTGAAATCTTTTTCCGCTACCCGCACCTGCTGCATCAGACCGCGGGCGACGCCGACATCACGGATGGTCCGGCCACGTTGCTCCAGTGTATGCAAAGCAAAAAATGCCGTAGCGGCCACGGCGAGTGTCGAGACCAGCACCAAGCCAAAGCCGAGTGTGAGCTTGGCGCCCACCGAGAGATTACCCAGTTGACGGTCGAACATGTGGTGTTCCTTGGAAGTTGGGGCTGGGGCAGAGCGCGGCTCATGAAGCGGGCCGCGAACGATGAGGCGCTCTGCTCAGAGGCATACCATTCAGAGCAGGCTTTTGAGCTCGAAGACGGTATTGGCCGCTTGGCTGGTATCCGGAGAAATGCCTGCAGCCAGCAACTTGCGGGCAAGAATGTGCTCCATCGGCTGGTTGACCGAGTCCACCGCAATCAATTGCTGATCGCGGTAATGGAACACCGAGAAACGGCCCTGCGACGGGTCGCCACGGGTCACGCAGTGGGTGCGGCCATAGGCCAGGCCGACCATCTGCAGTTTGATCTCGCCCTGGTCGCTCCAGAACCACGGTACAGCGTCGTAGTGTGCCTGTTCGCCGCAGATCAGCCGGGCCACCAGGCGCGCCTGGTCATTGGCGTTCTGGATCGACTCCAGGCGCAGGCGGGTGTTGCCAGCGTAGCGGCTCTCGAAGTTCACGCAGTCGCCGATGGCGTAGACCTGGGGCACCGACGTGCGCATCTGGGGGTCCACCAGGATACCGTTGGTGCAGGCGATACCGGCGGCTTCGGCCAGTTCGCTGTTAGGCAGGGCACCGGCACCGACCAACACCAGGTCGGCCGGGTGGCGGCCAGTGGCACTGAGCACCGCAGACACGCGGCCGTTGTCGCCTTCGAACGCTTGCACGCTGCTGCCCAGTTCCAGGCCAATACCTTGGGCGCGGAAGCGCTCGGCAACGTGCGCCGAAACCGACGGCGATACTGAGCGTTCCATCAGCCGCGCCGCGCCTTCCAGCACGGTTACCTGCAAGCCCCGCTTGCGCGCGGTGGCAGCCACTTCCAGGCCGATAAAACCACCGCCGACGATGACCACCGCCTGGCTGTGCGCCAGGCGCTCGCGCAAGGCCCGCGCCTGAGCCTGGGTACGCAGCACCAGGATGTTGTCCAGTTCGCTGCCAGGCAGGGTAAGGGTGCGGGCCCGTGCGCCGGTGGCCAGGACCAGGTGGTCGTAAGGCAACAGGCTGCCGTCGGCCAGTTGAACGCTGCGGCTTTGCGGGTGCACGGCGCTGACTCGGGTGTTCAGGCGCAGGTCGATGCGTTTGTCCTGGTAGAAGGCTTGCGGTTCCAGCAGCAGTCGGGCGTCCGCGTCGCCGGAGTCGTTGACGATGAAACCCTTGGACAGCGGTGGGCGATGGTAGGGCAGGTCGCCTTCTTCGCTGAGCAGGGTGATGTTGCCGTCGAATCCAAGGTTACGCAGGGCTGCGCAGAGGCTGACGCCGCCGTGGCCGGCGCCGACGATAACGACATTGTTTGTCATATTGTTGTCTCTGTCGTTTGGATAAAGGTGGCCCGCGATCGCCGCGGGCACTGGATGAGCGTGGCTGTCAGGGGCGCAGGAAGTCGTTGAGCAGTCGCTCGACCTCGGCCGGTGCTTCGTAGTTGCAGATATGACCGGCGCCCGCGATCACCCGCAGCGTGGCGGCGGGGCACTGGGCGGCCATGGCTTGCATGTCCGGTACCGGACCGCCGCCGTGGTCGTGTTCGCCCGCCACCAGCAAGGTGGGCACGCGCAACTGTGCGAAGCGCTCGCTGAAGTCCATCTCGATGAAGGCCCGCACATAGGCCTGATAGCCCTGCAGCGAAGTGCCTTTCATCATGCGCCGCAGCAGGCTGTCCACCTGTGGGTGGCCGGCACGAAAGTCAGGGCTGAGCCAGCGATCGACGGTGATGTCCGCCAGGGCCTCGATGCCGTCGCGCTCGGCGGCTTCACTGCGTGCTCGCCAGAACTGGCGACGGTCGTCTGGCTGGCGCGGGCGACAGCAGAAGGCGACGATGCGGCTGACCCGCTCTTCATGTTCTAGACCCAGTGCCAGTGCCAGCGAGCCGCCGAAGCCCAGCCCCACCAGAGCCGAACGCTCAATGCCTAGTTGGTCCCAGAGTTGCACCACGCCCTTGGCGATGGTGGCGAATGAGCAGTCCTCTGGCGGTTGCGGGCTGGCGCCGTGGCCCCAGGGGTCGAAGCGCAACACTCGGTAATGTGTCGCCAGGCCTTCTGCCTGTTCGGCCCAGAATCCGACGTCATTGCCGATGCCCGGAATGAAAGTAACGCAGGGCGCATCGGCTGGCCCGGTGAGTACATGGTGGAACGGCGGTAATGTGGTCATGGCTGACTCCTTTTTCTGGGGGCAGGGTAAAAAGCCGCGCTTCGCACAGGTAGCGGAGAAAAGCGATGGCAGCTATCCGGCCGGTGCATGGCTGGCAATAGAAAACTGAGTTGCGTTTTTTGCTGCGGTAGATTGGCGCGGCAGGCCCTATGATCGGCCTCGGCCCAAGGCTGCCGAGACGCAGCGACCGGATAACAACAACAGACGGCCGGGACGGGTCAGGCCCGCGCCGCAGGAGCGAGACATGGCAGCACTCATTCGAACCGCGTTGGTGGTTGGCGGCGGCTTTTCCGGCATGGCGGCGGCGATCGAGCTGCGCAAGCGCGGCATTGCCGTGGACCTGGTGGAGATCGACCCGCACTGGCGTAACTATGGCGCCGGCATCAGTATCGGCGGCCCGACCTTGCGTGCGCTGAAAACCTTGGGCGTACTGGAGCGCTTTCTCGACGAAGGCTACGCCTGCGACGGCCTGGACATCTTCTCTGCCGAGGGGCGCCTGCTGACCCAGGTGGCCACGCCACGGGTGGCGGGCGAGGCGGTGCCCGGCAGTGGCGCGGTGATGCGCCCGGTGCTGGCACAGATCCTTGCCGATGCCACCCGTGCTAGCGGTACCGAGGTGCGCCTGGGCTGCACCATCACCGCCCTGGAGCAGGACGCCGAAGGTGTCAGCGTCGCCTTCACCGACGGCAGCCAGAGCCGCTACGACCTGCTGGTGGGGGCCGACGGCCTGTATTCGAGCCTGCGTCAGCAACTGATGCCCGAGGCGCCCAAGCCCCATTACAGCGGCCAGGGCGTGTGGCGCGCGGTGCTGCCGTTAGACCCGGCTGTGACCCACACCCAGCTATGGGTCGATGACCATATCAAGGTCGGCCTCAACCCGGTGTCGCGAGAGCAGATGTACCTGTTCGTCAACGAAGACCGGCCGGTCAACGATTTCGTTCCGCCGGAGCAGTTTCTCCAACGCCTGCGGGCCTTGCTTGAACCCTTCTCGGCCGCACAGGTACGCGCGGCGGCGGCGATGCTCGACGAGCAGTCGCTGGTGGTGTTCCGTCCACTCGAGGGGCTGCTAGTGGAGCAACCCTGGTACCGCGGCCGCTGCGTGCTGATTGGCGATACCGTGCATGCCACCACCCCACACCTGGCCTCTGGTGCCTGCATCGGCATCGAGGATGCGCTGGTGCTGGCCGAGGAACTGGAGCGCGGATCCAGCGTAGCGTCGGCCCTGTCGGCATTTCAGCAACGGCGCTGGCCGCGCTGCCGGATGGTGGTGGAGAACTCGCGGCGTCTGGGCGAGATAGAAATTCTGGGCGGCGACAAGGCTGAGCATCTGCATATCATGCATGCTTCGTTTGCGGCGCTGGCCGAGGCGATCTGAGGAGAAAGTGATGGGAATGCTGGACAATCATGTGGTGCTGGTAACCGGCGGCGGCTCCGGCCTGGGCTTGGGTATCGCCAGATACTGCCTGGCACAAGGCGCGCAACTGGCGATCTTCGAGGTGGTACCCGACAAGGTCGCGCAATTGCGTGAAGAATTCGATGACCAGGTACTGGTCGTGCAAGGCGATGTGACCCGTCTGGACGACCTGCGTGCCTGCCGTGACGCCATTGTCGAACGCTTCGGGCGGCTTGACGCGCTGATCGGTGCCCAGGGCATCTTCGATGGCAACCTGCCGCTGGCGCAGATGCCCGAGGAGCGCCTGGACGCCTTGTTCAACGAGGTCATGGCGGTCAACGTGAAAGGCTACCTGCTCTCGGCGCGGGTGTTCCTCGAGTTGCTGCAGGCCAGCCTGGGAGCGTTGGTGCTTACCACCTCCACCGCGGCCTATGCCGCCGACGGTGGTGGCGCCGTGTACAGTGCCAGCAAGGGCGCCATCCGCAGCCTGGTCAACCAGTTGGCGTTCGAGTTCGCGCCGCAGGTGAGGGTCAATGCCGTGGCGCCGGCGGGCATCGCCAACAGCCAGCTCGGTGGGCCGCGCGCGTTGGGGCTGGAGGAGCAGAAACAGTCGGACATCCCCAAGGACGCGTTCCTGTCGATGTTCCGCTCGCTGAGCTTGCTCAGCGAACTACCCACACCGGAAGATCACGGTCCGCTCTACGCCTTCCTGGCCTCGCGCGCCAACCGCATCATGACCGGGCAGACCGTGGTCGCCGACCAGGGCCTGCTCAACCGGGCGGTGCTGACCCGCCCGAACTGACTCGGCTCAGCTGCGGTTCTTCAGCAGCAGCGGCGCTTCCTGGGCCAGCAGCTTCTGCACCGTGCGCGTCGCCAGGGTGTTGGGGCGACGCAGCGAGCTGGCCAGTACTACGCTGCGCAGCAGTTCCGGCTTGACGATCCGCGCCACCGAGAAGCGCGGGTCGTTGACGTGTTCGAACAATCCCGAGGTGATGGCGTAGCCACCACCGGCGGCGACGATCTCCCATTGCAGCCGAATCGAGTCGGCTTCAACCGCGCAGTCGAAGTTGATGCCATGGGACTTGGACAGTTTCTCCAGACGCATGCGCAACGGGTGTGGCCGCGACGGCAGCACCAGGGGCAGGCCCTGCAACGCGCTGAGTTCCACCGTCGCGTGGGCCACTGCCGGGTCGCCGGCACGGCCTACCAGCATGAGCTTGGGCTGCACCAGCACGGTCTCGTCGGAATTGCTCATGTCGGCTTCGCGCAACAGTAGCGCCATGTCGATGCGCCCCTCGTTGATCAACTCTTCCAAGTGCGCGCTGCTGCCATCGCAGATCTGCAGCCTGATCCGTGGGTAGCGATCACGCAGGACGCGGAACAGCGGTCCAACTATGGGCTCCACGGAGGAGGGCAGCAGGCCGATGCGCACTTCGCCGATGGGCACCCCGCCGGAGGTGCGTATCTCGTCTGAGATTTCCTCCGAGCTGTCCGCCAACGCCTCGATCCTCGGCAGGATCTGCCTGCCGAACTCAGTGAGGGTCACGCCCCGGCCGGTGCGGTTGAACAGGCGAACGCCGCAGTCGCGTTCCAGTTGCGAGATATGCCGGCTGATCATCGATTGCGGCACGTCCAGGGCCACGGCGGCGTGGGTAAGGCTGCCCAGCTTGGCGACCTTGATGAAATGGTGCCACTTGGGGTCCAGGATAGGCTGCATCACTTTCCTCATTCTTATTTTTGGTCGCGTGATCAACGCGTGTGGCCATGTGGAGGGCTTAGAGGTCTAGCTTACGCGGGACGGTGCAGGGGTGCACGAGGTCCGGGCTTGGTGTGGCGGGCTGGTGTTGGGGTGAAAAAATGGGTGCGGGGATGTGCTTGAGTTAGGAATAAATAGAGTTATTTCAATAATTTAGTGATCGGGTTGTTAGGCTGGGCAGGTGGCTGACGGCAGCTCGCATGCGGAAAACGGATATCTGATATATGGGGTGCTGGCCGGGAGTTGCTGCACCCCTGGATCGGTGCCCCACATGCAGGTCCAGTTCAGCCAGGCGCCTATCAGGGGAGTCGGCCTTCAGGAAGCGCTCGGGGCCGAGCCGTGAGGCATTGAGTGCGGCACCGATGACACCCTGTGTCTTGTACTGTGCGAGCGCATCCGCAGAAATCGAATCCAAACGATGCGCAAAAACGCTCTTCGAACTTACACAAGCCCAACGAATGACAGGATAACCAGGACGATCACGACGGCCCCGACGATATAGACAATGTTGTTCATGAACGCCACCTCTTGATCTGAGCAGAATTGCAACACACACGGTGTCTTGTTTAGACGATACGGCACCTCTGCCCGCAATTCCGTTCGGCAACGCACATAGCGCCGCTCCCAAGACGTAACCTGCGCGTAGAAAAGCAAGTTGGCGAGTTGGACAGGTGCGCGAGTTTCTGCCTTTCCGGTGTCGCCTCCAGAGCTCATGCTGCCTCGTCCGCCATAGCTGCTTGTGGTGCGGCCTTGGGTTTACCCGGCTTCAACCGTGACACGCCAAACAGCACCAGTGCCAGGCCGGCGATTTGGTAGGTCGAGATCGTTTCGTTGAGCAAGGCCCAGGAAGCCAGCATCGTCAGCACCGGCCCCAGGTTACCCACGGCTGCGGTCTGTGTGGCGCCCATGCGCTGGATTGCCAGCGCCGCCCAGTAGATCGGCAGCACGGTGGAAAACACCGCCATCAACCCCGCGTTGATCCAAACCGCCTTAGGTAAATCGAGCAGTTGTGAGGTGTCCGCCACCATCAGGTAATGGGCCAAGACCATGATCGACGACGCAGCACCTGCCAAGCCTGCCAGGCGCATGGAGCTCATGT
The DNA here is from genome assembly GCF_002858665.1 of Pseudomonas sp. FFUP_PS_473. Lineage (NCBI taxonomy): Bacteria > Pseudomonadati > Pseudomonadota > Gammaproteobacteria > Pseudomonadales > Pseudomonadaceae > Pseudomonas > Pseudomonas sp. FFUP_PS_473. Next base: position 165,139 of record NZ_PJQQ01000005.1, on the reverse strand, counting down.
GTTTGAGCATCATGCCGGTGCCAGAGTAGTACAGGGCATAGACCACGGCGCTGGCAAATACCCACAGTGAGCCGAGGATCACCTGGCTGCCCAGGCCCGAAACGCTCAGGTCGTGGACGAAGGCGACGCCCAGGCCGGCGTAGCAGATGCCCATGGCCGCCAAGGTGCGCAGTGTTGGCTTTTCGCGCAGGGCGATCGCCTGAAAGATCAGCACCAGCGTGGGGTAGATGAACAGGATCAGTCGCTCGAGCCCGGCGCTGATGTACTGCAGGCCGTAGAAGTCGAAAAGGCTCGCCAGGTAGTAACCGAACAACCCCAGCAGTAGCACGCGCACGACGCTGCCCAAGGTTAACGGCGCGCTGGCTTGCTGGCGGCTTAACCACACCAGCCAGATGAACAGGGGCAACGACAGCCCCATGCGCAAGGCGAGGAGGGTGATCGCATCCACATGGCTGGCCGCGTAGGAGAGCTTGACGAAGATTGCCTTGAAGCTGAACCCCAAGGCCGCCAGCACCGCGAACACGCTGCCGTTCTGGAGATAACGCTGGAAATGTGCGTGCAAAGGTTTCATAGGAAGTACGCGATAGGATGTGCAAGGCGTTATTCTGAACAGAATGGTCGTTCACTAGATATCGCTTTTTAGTGAAGGTGCCTTTCTGAAATGGAGAAACCCTCATGCACTTCGATCTTCAGGACCTGCGCCTGCTTGCTGCCGTCGCCGCCACGGGGAGCCTGAGCAAGGCCGCAGCGACCTTTCCGGTGGCCGTGTCTGCCGCCAGCACCAGGTTGCGTTTGTTTGAGGAGCGCTGCGGCCTGACCCTGTTCACCCGCAAGTCTGACGGTATGCAGCTTACCCCTGGCGGTCACTTGGTCCTGGAGGCTGCTCGCAGTGTGCTCGGAGAGGCTCAGAAGCTGCAGGACACGCTAAAAGATCTGGCCGGGGAACGACGTATTACCCTGCATTTGGCGGTCTCCACCGTGACCAACAACACCTTGCTGCCAGCAGTGCTTGGGCCGTTTCTTTCCAACTACCCAGAAGTTGATCTGCAATTGGTGGAACATAGGAGCGTTGATGTCCTGAGGGTGGTTCGGGCCGGTGAGTGCGAGATTGGCGTATATGACGGCAGCCTCATCAATGAGGGGGTTGTGTCCTTGCCGTTCAGCACCGAACGCTTGGTACTGTTGGTGCCGGCGGATCATCCTTTGGCTGCGCGTGAGCAGTTGCACTTGCGCGATGCACTTGGTTACGCGTTCGTCTGCCTTCCTGCAGAGCGGGCGATGCAGCGCTTCATTGAAGAACTGGCCCTGAACCTTGGCATGCCGCTCAAGATTCGAGTGCGCGCACCCAGTTTCGAGGCGATCGCGCAGCTCGTAGCCCAGCGTGCCGGCATTGCCATGCTGCCCGAAACCGCAGCCCATCGTGCCGCGCAGGAGCTGTCCGTCCGCTGGGTGCCGCTGGAAGAACGGTGGGCGACGTTGGAAATGCGACTGTGCTTTCGCGGGTGGGATACGTTGAGTTCCCATGGGCGGCAGTTGGTGAGTTATTTGTCGGGGCAGTGAGGGTTGCACCAAGCCAAGTCACGCCACGCCAGGCCAGGCCAGGCCAGGACAAGCGTGAACAGTGAAGGAGCCGCAATTGCGGCTCTTTTTCATTGCGTCACCTTAACGCCTCACCGAACTGGGGGGCGACGTGTCAATCTCAAGTGATGCCACCTGCCGACGCGCCTTCCTGAGCTTGATACTTTTCTATTGCCGCATTGGCATTGAACAGCATGCGTTCAGAACCCAGTTTTTCATCGAATTTGGCACGTCGCACCATATCCAGTACCCCGGGGTTCAAGCCTGCGAGCCAGAGGCTGGCGCCCAGTTCGGTCAGGTTTTTCTCGCCTTCTATAAGGGCCTGCAGTGCCGAGTATTCGATATCGGGCACCGCGCTCATGTCCCAGACAATCACGTGTGGTTGGTACTGCGCTTCCAGTGCGATGATTTGTTCTTTCACGTAGTCGGCATTTAGGAAAAACAGGCGGCCTTCTGGTCGTACGATCAATAGCCCCTTGAACGTCTCGTCATCGGGGTGTTCTTCTGAAAGAGGACGCAGTACGTCGGTGCCGGGCTTGCGGCCAAGGACGTAGAGGTGCGGGCGTGCGGTCTGGTAGGCCAGGCTGACCAACGATACGACGATGGCTACGGTAATCCCTTGCAGTGTGCCGAACAGCAGTACACCGAGCGTGGCAACGAGCGCCCAGTGGAACTCCATGGGCCGTACTTTGCGGATTGCCAGGAACTCCTGCGGCTGGATCAGCCCCACGGAGTAGTAGATGACGATGGCAGCAAGGGTAGCGTGTGGGAGGAACCCGAGTAGCCCCGAGAGCAGCAGCATGGTAGCCAGTGCGGTTGCGGCCGTGACGATGGAAACTTTTTGAGATTGCCCACCTGTGGCGCGTACAACCGCCGTTTGAGACGTGCCGCCACCGGCCGGCATTGCGCCAAACAGTGCGCCGCCAAGGTTACCGAGCCCGGTGGCAACGAGCTCACGGTTGGCGTTGATGGGTGGGTCGCCGGGCCGCACAAAGGCACGACCTGCGGCAATCGTCTCGGTAAAGCTCATCAGGGCGATCCCGAGTGCACCAGGCACCATCTGCTCGACCAGGGTCAGGTCGGGCAGGGTCAGTGAGGGTAACCCTTGTGGAATCATGCCGACCGTCGAGGCACCAAGTGCTTGCAGGCCGAAGTACCAGGAAGCGGCAATACTGCCGCCGACCACCACCAGCGGGGCAGGCGAATGCGTCCATAGACGCTCCATCAGGATGAGTATCAGGAATGCTGCTGCCGTCACTGCAAGGGTGATCAACGAGCTTTCTGGCAGGTGATGGACGATGTTGAGGATGTCGACAAAAAAACCGTGTTTGGTGATGTGGATACCCAGCAGTTTTGGTACCTGGTCCAGCACGATCACCAGGCCGACCCCGGCTTTGAAGCCGCTTAACACCGGGGTGGAAATGAAGTTCGCGAGAAACCCCAGGCGTATCAGGCGTGCCACGAGCAGCATCACACCAACCAGTGCGGTTAGCGTTGCCGTTGCCGTGATCAACTTTCCGGGGTCGCCATCGGGGACGGCCAAACTGATCTGTGCTCCGGCCAGGATCGCCAGTGTGGCTGAGGTACTGACGCTGAGTACGCGTGATGTGCCCAGAAATGCGTAGATCAGCATCGGCACGAATGCGGTATACAGGCCGACAGCAACAGGCAAGCCTGCAACAGTGGCGTAGGCCATGGCTTTGGGCAGCACAACCGCTGCTGCAGTGAGGCCCGATACGATATCCAGGCGAAGTGACGCGGTGTTGGAGTGAGCGGTTTTCTCAGCCTTCAGGTGCGTTTTCACACTGCCTCTCCTAGTCGGTTCAGCCGCTTGGAACGCCGAATGACTCCCTTTCCCGTGACGTTTGAGCGAATGCTTAGCGTTCAGCAGTCGTACTGAGGCCTGACGTAAGCCAAGCCTGTTGGTAAGGCAGGTTCTTTGTCTGAATCAATGATAGATGGGAAAAAGCGAATGATCTTGCAGTGTGGGCCAGCGAGCCGCTGCAAAAACAGCCAAGCGCCTCGCGAATGAAGATGAAACCGAGACGACTTGGTTGCCCCTGACAAGTCGTCCCTGGTCTCGAGCAGGCCATGGCACCCTCAACGGCGCCACAAGCCACTGTCGAACGATACAACACCTGGTCTTAGATTCTGGAGCAGGCTTGTGCGGCATCGAGCAACCGCCCTCTGTCATACCATGCGTCTCTCTGGTAGGCAGCGTAGGTGCTGTGGCCGTTAGCGCTGGAAAGTACAACTAGCCCTTCTGTTGTAGTGGGGTCTGTACTGCCGAAAAACAGATCGGTTTTACCGTTATCTTCCACGGTAAACGTTGGGACGCCATTCTTGACCTCGTTTTTTACGCACGCTATGTAGGCGTTATTGTCCCTGGACGTAACGCCATCAACCGTATCGTGACCAACGCGTATATCAGGGTTGTGTGCGCATCCAGAGATAATGAGTAGGGCGCACATCCATGAAATTTTACGACCTCTGATGGGCTTTGAAAGCTTGCCAAGTATCATGCTTTTCATGATGGTAACTCCAAGCTCAAACCGCGGGGCAGCTGAAAGTATAGTCAGCCTCTGCTGCTTGCCGACGGCCCCCACACAAGTGAGCGCCTTCAGCTATCGTTAACAGAAGACGCCAAACAGGACGGCATGCTCATCAGCAAGGGTCGGACGCCTGTTAGACCACGTTCTCTCCGGAGAAAGCGTATGTCTGTCTCCATGTACCAAGCCTCTATCCCTTTATTCGTCCGCGGGCTGGATAATCTGGCAGCCATTCTGCGCAAGGCCGCCGCCCACGCTCATGCCAAGGACATCATGCCGGCGTTCTTCCTCAACGCCCGACTTGCCCCCGATATGTTTGCGCTGGTGCGCCAGGTACAGATAGTGTCCGATACTGCCAAGGGGTGTGCTGCTCGTCTGGCAGGGGTAGAGGTACCGAGTTTTGCCGACACTGAAAGCAGTTTTCCCGAATTGCAGGCGCGCATTGCCAGAACCGTCACGTTTCTGCAGAGCATTACCGCGCAGCAACTGGACGGCAGTGAGGCACGCCCGATTACCCTCAAGGTACACGACAAGGAAATCCACTTTGCCGGGCAGGACTATCTGCTGTGCTTTGCCATACCCAATTTCTATTTCCACCTGACCACTGCGTACGGCATCTTGCGCCACAATGGGGTGGACATCGGCAAGGCGGATTATCTGGGCAGCCTGTGATGACTGCCCCATTGCGGCGTATGCGCCTTGGGATGGCGGCCTGAATCAGCCGCGCGCCGAGAAAACTGCATTCGTGCAGGGTGGATCAACCCGGTGTCCAGCGTTACAACACGCTGTGGTCAGGCCAGTTCACTGTCGGCAAGGTTTCAAATTCTGGTCTTGCAAACAGGTAGCCTTGATAGAGGTTGATACCCAAGGCCAGCAGTTGTTGAAGCTCGGCAGTTGTTTCTACACCCTCTGCGATCACATTGATATTCAATGCCTCGCAGACGCCTAGAATGCCTTTGACAATCGCTTGCCGTACCGGGTCGGTGCAGATACGCCGTACAAGGCTCATGTCGAGTTTTATAATATCCGGCTGAAACTCTGCCAGTAAATTCAAGCCGGAGTAACCCGCACCAAAATCATCGATGGCGGTCTTGAAACCCTGTAGCTTGTATTCTCGAATAATGCTTTTCAGGTGTTCCTTGTCCACCAGCTCTTCATTTTCGGTAATTTCGAAAATCAAGCGCTCAGTAGGGAAACCAAAGCGCCGCGCCGCGTTAAGCGTGGCACGAATGCAGGTTTCCGCCTTGTATACGGCGTTAGGCAAGAAGTTGATGCTGACAAAACAGGGGATCTGTAACCTGGACGCAAGCTCAACCGCTTTTACCCGGCACGCCTGGTCAAAGGCATAACGGTTTTCTTCGGTGACATTGCCAAGAATGGTGGCTGCGCCACTGCCATCGGTACCGCGTACCAAGGCCTCATAAGCAAAAACACTGTTGTCGCGAAGATCGATAATCGGCTGGAATGCCATGCTGAAGTCGAAATTCAGTTTCTTGCCCTCTTTACAGGCTTGGCAAGGGAGCGTCGAAGGTGTTTCGTCAATCATTTAGGACCTGGCCTTTAGTGCTCATGGGCTTTCGCGGGCTCCTCGGATTTTTAACCCGCTAATGTACAGTGTTCATAACCACTCTAGGCACAGGTTCCTTCTTCTACCTATCGGTTGCAGACAACGATGGGGGCGTTACCGGATGTTCAGGCGATTGCGAGTCCCTCCGTGGTACTGATGTTCGCATGGTGCGCCCCCTGAAAACTGATCTGCCGCAGATCGTAACAGGCTTTTGTGGCGGTGCGGATCACTGTAGCTCATTGGCAAAACGTCCAACCGCGCCAACGACCTGCTTGGCGCCGTTTTGGATTTCCACAATCACGGCGCCGGCCTGGCTGGCCAATGCAAGCCCTTGTTCGGCCTGTTCTCGACTGCTGAACATCTCTTGAACGGCCTCGCTGGCGAGCGCCTGGTTCTGCAGTACGACACTCACGATTTCTTCCGTTGCCGCGCTTGTGCGGCCAGCGAGCTGACGGACTTCATCCGCAACCACTGCGAAGCCGCGACCCTGCTCACCTGCTCGGGCGGCTTCAATGGCTGCGTTGAGCGCCAGCAAGTTGGTCTGCGAGGCAATACCGCCAATGGTCTGCACGATGGAACTGATTAACAGTGACTGCTTGTCGAGTGCCTCAATTCGATGGGTGGCCGATTGCATCTGTCCGGCGATCTGCTGCATGGTTTGTACCGTTTCCTGGACAACTGCCGCACCCCGTTCTGCGCTCACATCGGTCTGTAATGAGACGTCATAGGCGACCGCTGCCGCTTCTCTCACCTCCGTTTCCCGTGCGACCTGATCGGTGACGACGCTGGCGAATTTCACCACTTTGCACAGATTGCCTTCCGTGTCGTAAACGGGGTTGTAGGTGGCCTCCAGCCAAACCTCACGACCGCGGCTGTCAATCCGTTTGAAACGGTCAGCGACGTATTCTCCGTTGTTGAGTGTTTTCCAGAACGCCGAGTACTGAGGTGATGCAGCGTCCTCTGCACTGCAGAACATGCGGTGATGTTTGCCTTTGATCTGCTCGAGCGAGTAGCCCATGGCGTTGAGGAACTGCTGGTTGGCGGTTACAACGGTGCCATCCAGTTTGAACTGGATTACCGCAGTAGAGCGGATAAGCGCATCGATGAACGACTCATTCTCTTTTATCTGCTCAATGGTCCGGCTGACTTCGCTGCCGTAGCCCTGAATGTGGGAGAGCTCGCCGTTTTCGCCGCGAATGGGAAACCAATGCAATTTCAACCAAGCAAGGCTGCCATCTGCACGCAGATAGCGGTAGTCGTCGCTGATCGGTTCGAACTTTTCCACGGCAGATCTGAACGCGTGAAAGCAGGGCAGTTTACTGACGTAAGGCGGCACAATTTCGGACAGTGGGCGGCCTCTTAGATGCTCGTCTTTGTAGCCCAGCGTTTGCGCGAAATGCGGGTTGAAATCGCAGATACGGGTTTGCGCATCAAGCCGTATCGATAGCATGCCGCGATTCATCTGCTCAATGAGTTGGCGCAGCATGTACAGCTCTGCGCTCTGGTCTTGGAGTGCTTTTTTCAGGCGGCTGTTGAACATTAATGGCTCCATGAGTGTTTACAGGCAGGCAACAGATCTGACCTGTCATCAATAGCGCTATGTAAAATTTGTACAAGAAGTTAAAATTGTACAGGTTTTCCCCGGCTGAGGCGGTGTGCAAAGCGTTATGAGCACCTGTTGGGCCTGTCAAACGTGTGATCTCGAGGCAGGAAGCATGCTGAATGGGTGGATACACCTGATAGACGCAAAAAACGCGCGCAACCATTTTTCATCGGACGCTGTGGTATGAGCGGTACTCGACGGCTGTGCCTGGTTCTGGGCGATCAATTGTCCTTCGACCTGCCTTCACTGCAAGGGCTGGATACCGAACGCGATACGGTGCTGTTTGCCGAGGTGATGGAGGAGGCCCGCCACGTGCCTCATCATCCGCAAAAAATCGTGCTGGTTTTCAGCGCCATGCGCCACTTTGCCGAGGCGCTGCGCCAACGTGGTTTCCGTGTGCAGTACGTCGCTCTGGATGATCCGGATAATACGGGCTCACTGCCGGGGGAATTGCGCCGCTGGCACGGGCTATTGCAGCCGGAAGCGCTGCACCTGACCGAGTGTGGCGACTGGCGTCTTGAGCATTCGCTCACGTGCAGTGGCCTGCCTATCCACTGGCATGTTGATAGCCGTTTCCTGTGTAGTCGCGCCGAATTCGCTTCCTGGGCCAAAGGCAAAAAGCAGGTGCGCATGGAGTTTTTCTATCGCGAGATGCGGCGCAAGAGCGGGCTGCTCATCAATGGCGATGGCAGCCCGGTCGGAGGGGCCTGGAACTTTGATGCAGACAACCGCAAGGCGCTGCCCAAGCACCAGCGGGCTCCATTGCCCGCGCGCTTTACCGTGGATGCAATGACCCGTGAGGTGATTGCGCTGGTGGCCGAGCACTTCACTGACCACTACGGTTCGCTGGAAGCCTTTGACTATCCCGTGACACATGCCGATGCGCAGGCATTGTGGGACTACTTTCTGGATTTTGGCCTGGCGGCCTTTGGCGATTATCAAGATGCCATGGCCCAGGATGAGCCGTTTCTGTTTCATGCCCGTATCAGCGCTGCGCTCAACATCGGCCTGCTGGATGTGCGTCAGGTGTGCGCGGATGTAGAGGCTGCCTACTGGTCTGGCAGGATCCCGTTGAATGCTGCCGAAGGGTTTATCCGCCAACTGATTGGTTGGCGTGAGTATGTGCGCGGTATCTACTGGCTGCAGATGCCCACTTATGCCGGCCTTGATTTTTTCGGCAACAGCAGGCCGCTGCCAGCGTTCTACTGGACGGGCGACACGCCGATGAACTGTATGCGCCAGGTCATCGGCCAGACACTGGAGCATGCCTACGCCCATCATATTCAGCGGCTGATGGTGACCGGCAACTTTGCCCTGTTAGCGGGCATCGTGCCGAGCCAGGTGTGCGACTGGTATTTGTCCGTCTATATGGACGCCTTCGACTGGGTCGAGCTGCCCAATACCCTGGGCATGGTCATGCATGCCGATGGTGGCTATCTGGGCTCGAAGCCTTACTGTGCCAGCGGACAGTACATCAAGCGCATGTCGGACTACTGCAGTGGCTGTGCGTACAACGTCAGTGAAAGTACAACGGACACTGCCTGCCCCTTCAATGCGCTCTATTGGCACTTTCTGATGCGCCACCGTGACCTGCTGCAGCGCAATCAACGCCTTGCCATGGTGTATAAAAACCTCGCACGCATGTCAGAGGACAAGCAGCAGGCGCTCTGGCAGCGTGGCGAGGCGTTACTGGCCATGCTGGATGCCGGTGAGGCGTTGTGAAAAAGAGCGAGCTTCCAGCCAAAACCTGCGTGGTCTGCGGGCTGCCGTTTGTCTGGCGTAAAAAGTGGGCGCGCTGTTGGGATGAGGTGCGCTACTGCTCAGAGCGTTGTCGGCGGCATAGGCGCAGCACGGTCGAGCGGTAGGGGCGGTGCAGGTGACGTCGGTGTAACGCCGTCTTGCACCGGTCCTGGCATCAGCTGCGCCGCCCAATCAGTTGCAGGAACTCGTGACGCGTGGTGCACGACTCGCGGAAGGCTCCCAGCATTACGGATGAGGTCATTACCGAGTTTTGCTTCTCCACACCGCGCATCATCATGCACATGTGCTTGGCTTCGATGACCACGGCCACACCCGCGGCATCGGTGACGCGCTGGATGGCGTCGGCAATTTGTTTTGTGAGGTTTTCCTGTATCTGCAGGCGACGGGCGAACATATCGACCACGCGGGCAACCTTCGACAGCCCTAACACTCGCCCGGTAGGGATGTAGGCCACATGCGCCTTGCCGATGAAGGGCAGCATGTGGTGCTCGCACAATGAGTACAGTTCGATGTCACGCACGACGACCATCTCATCGTTGTCCGACTCGAACAGGGCACCATTAACCACTTCCTCCAGGTTCAGGGTGTAGCCATTGCACAGGTACTGCATTGCTTTGGCGGCGCGTTTGGGGGTGTCCAGTAACCCTTCACGTTCAGGATTCTCGCCGACGCCGGAGAGAATTTCACGGTAGTGCTCGGCTAATGACAGGTTCATTTTGACTCCTTGCAGCCATGTGTTGTTTGAAGGGTATGCGGGTTGCCTGGCGCGGATGCCGACTTCGGCAGCGTACAGTGGTTGTCACGACAGCGACGGCTGCCATCGGGATGAGGTAACCAGGCCAAATGGGGGCGTAAGCGGCAGAACAGGCGATAGCCGATGACAAACAGTGGCCGTAGGGGGCGCCATGTCAGTGGTGCGGCCCACGCACCCAGGCCTGCCGCTCGCCAGCTCCAGAGGGTGGCGTCCAGGCCCGTAACCCATTGACCATTGGCAAAGCGCGCATGCAGGACTGATTGCATGCGCTCAAGGGTGAAACCCAGTGCAGGCGCATCGAAGTCGTCGCGGCTGATATCAACCAGTAGCAGCCGGGCGTCTGTAGCACGTCGGCGCAGGAGCTTGATTTCCCGAGCGCAGAGCGGGCAGTCACCGTCGAAGTAAAGCGTCAGGGGCCATTGCTCTATCTTGTACACGACTAATAGCCTTGTATAGGTTTTGTATAAGATAGGTCGAAAAATGCGGCGTTACAATGGCTTTGTTTTTTGCCGTCACATCAGTCGTCATGGCCCATAACGAAAAATGCCCGAAGCAGTGCTTCGGGCATTTGATACGGCTGTTGATCAAGCCGGTTTGAAGCAGTAAACGGCTAGTTTGTTGCCATCGAGATCACGGACATAGGCGGCGTAGGCATTGGGTGCCCAACTGCGTGGGCCCGGCTTGCCTTCGTCTTGACCGCCGGATGCCAGGGCGGCCGCATGGAAGGCGTCGATCGCTGCACGACTCGGTGCTTCAAAGCTGATGGTGACGCCGTTGCCGACGGTGGCTGGCTTGCCGTCGGCGGGTTTCAGGACGAAAAAGGCCGGGGAATTTTCGCCCCAGATCGAGCCATTGTCGCCCAGGTCGGCGATACGCTTGAGGCCTAGTTCACCCAGTGCCTTGTCGTAAAAGCCGCGGGCTTTGTTCAGGTCGTTCGTGCCAACGGTGACGTGTGTGAAGATGCTCATCTTTGGGTTCTCTTGGGTTTGTACAATAGGGTCAGGGGCGTGCGGGGCCAGGGGAGTGCTTCCCCAAGGGGTTGTCGCCAAGCTTGCTGGTTCGCGCTCCATCATGCACGCGTGATATCGCCGATGCACTTGAAAGCGTAGCCCACGCGATTCTCCGCCAACCACTGGTGGGTGTTGATCCTACGCGCGCAGTTCTATGGTCAGTGCACTCGTTGGGCGTGTGCAGCAGAGCAGGATGTTGCCGTTGATGGGGGCATCCAGCGGTTCTTCGAAGTACTCGACAGTACCTTCCCTGAGGTCGACCTGGCAGCTGTTGCACAGGCCTGCCCGGCAGTTGAACGAGGGCGTCAGGCCGGCCTGCTCGGCGAGGTCAAGCAGTGAGTGACAGCCCTGTTGCCAGTCCACGCGGGTGCCAGATGGCAAAAAATGCACAGTCAAGGCGTTGTCTGTCGCTGTGGGTGGGCTGCTGATGGCTGGCGTCACGGACGCTGGGGCTCGCTCCTGATCGTTCTCAAGAACCGTTGCCGGGCCGAAAAACTCATAGTGAATACGCTGGCGGTCGATTCCCAGGTCGCGCAGCAGGCGCCAGTTCGCCTGCATGAACGGTGGTGGACCGCACAGGTAGACCTCGTAGTCGTCCAATGGCAGTAGCGCTTGCAGGGTTTCCCGGTTGATCAGGCCCTGGCTGTGGTACGCCGGGTTGGCCTGATCGTCGACGCTCGGGCTGCGGTAGCAGAAATGCACATTGATCCCGGGGCGCCGATCGGCCAACTGGCGTACTTCATCATGGAACGCATGTACGGCGCCGTTCTCGCAGGCATGGATAAAGTGCACGGTGCGGGTCGAATGGCGGCTTAGCTGATGGAGCATGCTCAGCATGGGGGTCAGGCCCACACCACCGCTTAACAGCACTACGGGGCGTGTGCTTTTTTCGTCGAGGACGAACTCGCCGGCAGGCCCGGCGACCTCGAGCAGATCACCGACCTGCACCTGATCGTGCAGGTAGTTGGAGCCTTGCCCGGGTGGCAGTTGTGGTTGGTCTGCGGGTGCGGGCTCGCGCTTGACGGATATGCGCAGGTGCGACAGGTCGTTACGGTCGCCTGAGAGGCTGTAGTTGCGCAGCAGTGTGGCGCCGTTGCCCGTGGGCAGGCGAACCACCAGGAATTGACCCGGCACGAACGGCGGGCACGTGCCATGGTCCGCCGCCAGCACGAACGAGGTAATGACCGCACTTTCCTGTCTCTTTTCGATCACCCGCAAGGCCCTGAAGCCTTGCGCGCTGAGTGCCGTCTTCGGTTGAGTGCTCATCTCACGCCTCCGTCTTTTCGTGCTCGGCCTGCGCTTGGCTGCGGGCGATCAGGCCATTACGTTGTTCGTTGGCGATCAACTGCTCCAGGTTACGGCGAAAGCGCAGCGGGCCTGAGTCGGAGGCCAGGTCGATGTTGGGGCTGCGCTTGTTGGCCATGCCTTGATGGACGGCGCTGAGCACGACACGGTCTTCGGCGAAGGCGTGACGCACGTCTTCATCGAACTGGCGGGAGACGTCCTGGTTCTCGGGGTCGAAATTGCGTACCTGGAACCAGTAGTAACGGGTGTTCTCCTCGTCGATGGGGGTCATGAAGTTGTAGGAGTTCATCAGGAACACCTGCTCGTGCAGTTCGCCCTCGTCGCTGCCTGTGCCGGCCGGGGTGAATATCGCCTTGATAACGGCCTGGGCGGGGTAGTGCACTTCGTAGTGCTGTTTGCGGTCGCAGTTGCCAGTGAACTTGACGAACTTGGCGTAGAAAGGCGCCACTTCTACATCGCGCATCCAGCGCGAAACGATCACTCCGGTATCGGTTACCCGGGTTTGCAGGGGCTCTTGGGCGCACGCGGCATTGCCAAAGGACGACTGATGTACCCAGGCGACATGGGAAGGGTCGAGCAGGTTATCGGTCACGTACAGGTAGTTGCACGGCACGACCATACTGTCGCCACGGTTGAGCCCCCATGCCGGATCACCCCATTCCGGGACTTCACAGATCTTCGCTTCGTCGGCCAGTTCGGGATCGCCCATCCAGATCCAGATCAGGCCGTAGCGCATGGCAAGCGGGTAGCTGCGAACCTTGGCGCCCTGAGGGATGTGTCGGCTGCCGGGGGCACGGACACAGCTGCCGGAACAGTCGAAGGTCAGGCCGTGGTAGCCGCACTCGATGTCATCGCCCTGGCGACGCCCCATGGACAACGGCAGCTTGCGGTGGGGGCAGGCGTCTTCAAGGGCCACCGGGGTGCCGTCGGTCTTGCGGTAAAGCAGCACGGGCTCACTGAGCAGGGTGACGGGGTACAGTGCTTCGCCCAACTCGGCTTCACTGGCGGCTACATACCATGCGTTGCGCAAAAACATGGGGGTCTCTCCTTATTGTTCTGGTTTTCACCCTGTGCGGCAGGGCGAAGCTTTCGGCGAAGCCAGAATACGAGGCGCTGATAAGGTCAGAATAGATACTTAAAACTGTTTATTGATTTAGAAAAACTAAATCGTTTTTTGCAGGCGAACCAAAGCGACGCTACGTTGAGCGTCGCTTTGTACAAGGGTGTCAGGCGCTGTGTTTAGCGACGGGCGGCAGGGTGAATCTTGGGTAACGCACTCAAGGCTCGTTCCCAGATATGTTGGGTGCGCAGCCAGACGACGGCGTGCCAGTCAGGGTCCGCCGGGTAGAACTGCTCGACCAGTTCCCGTTTGATGTGTGCCGCGACCTTATCGTCCAGGTTGCCATGCAGGTGCAGCCACTGGTCGTTGCGCAACACGGTGTGAACCTGCTCGCCCGGGTAGGTGCCGCATTCAATGACGAATGGCATCAGGTGTACGTGGGGCAGGGCGTTGAGGATCGCCTGTGAGGTGTAGCCGGTAGCTGTTGCCGCTACGCCGGTGTCGCTGTGGCTGCCGGCTCCGGTCATCAACGTGTACAGCCACGGGCCATAGAGGGCCTGGGCATCGTGCAGTGCCGGGTAGGCAGACTGGGCAATGGTCATCAGCATCGGGTGCCCGTAGTCGCCGGCTCCGGTGTGCAGGTCAAAGCACATGGCAACCTCGCTGTGAGCCAGATGGGTTTGCAAGATCGTGTGCAGGGTGGTGTTCGACCACGCGGGGGACTGGCCGCCATAGAACAGGCCATCGGGATGACGGTACTGGCCGGCCTCGACAATCGACATCACGGTTGACCAGCCCTCTGCGCGAATTCGCTGGTTGAGCAGCGCATCGGCCTGCTCCCGTTGCGTACCGTGCAGTTGGGCGCAGGTGTAGATAGGGTGCAACGCTTCGTAGGCCTGGTTGTCTGGTAGTGCCTGAGAGAAGTCCAGTTGGTTTCGATTGAGGTCGATGTTGTCTTCGTTGACCCGACGCATCCAGGCGGTGCCCCAGGGGTTGATCAGGTGGATCATCAGTACCGCGACATCAGCAGGCAGGGGCGTGTTGCCGAGGGCGTTCAACCATTTTATCTGGCAGTCGGAACCATAGAACCCTTCAACGCCGTGGGTGCCGCTGAGCGCAACCAGCACCCGTTTGGCCTGGGGATCACCGAGCAGGGCAACGTCGGTGCTCAGCGGCTCGCCAAAGGGGCCGCGCAAGGGGTGGCGGTATTCGCTCAGGCGTGCGCCGGCAGCGTTGGCCGCCGCCAGAAACTGTTCACGTTGCTGGGCGAAACCGGGATGTTTAGGGAAACCTGCGAGCATGGTGGCCTCGTATCGATAGGCCGGCCCCGGGCATCCAGAGGTTACCCGGTGGCCAGCAGGGGAATGTGCCGACTTACTTCAAGCGCCCGGAGAGGAACTGCGTCAGGCGTTCGCTTTTCGGATGGTTCAATACCTCACCGGGTGGGCCTTCTTCTTCAACGCGGCCCTGGTGTAGGAACATGACATGGTTGGAGACGTTGCGGGCAAAGCCCATTTCATGGGTGACCACGACCATGGTGCGGCCTTCCTCGGCCAAGGCCTGCATCACTTTCAGGACTTCGCCGACCAGTTCCGGGTCCAGGGCTGAGGTCGGCTCGTCGAACAGCATCACCTCCGGTTCCATTGCCAGTGCCCGGGCGATGGCCACACGTTGTTGCTGCCCGCCAGAGAGGTGCGAGGGGTATTTGCTTGCCACGCTTGCATCCAGCCCGACCTTGTTCAGGTAGTGGCGTGCCCGCTGCTCGGCGTCCTTGCGCTTCACGCCGAGGACGTGGACTGGCGCTTCGATGATGTTCTCCAGCACCGTCATGTGTTGCCACAGGTTGAAATGCTGGAACACCATCGACAGTTTGGTACGGATTTTCTGCAACTGGCGAGGGTCGGCAATCTGCATGGCCCCGTTGATATCCAGCTTGGTGCGGATCTCTTCGTTGTTTACGGCAATACGTCCGCTGCACGGTTGTTCAAGGAAGTTGATGCAGCGCAGAAAGGTGCTTTTGCCTGACCCGCTCGAGCCAATGATGCTGATGACATCGCCGGCTTTGGCGCTGAGCGATACCCCTTTGAGGACTTCATGGGCGCCGTATTTTTTATGCAGTTCATCTACGTTCAGCTTGTACATGTTCGATGCTCTCTTATTACTTACGGCGGGTCAGTGAGTCTGTGGCTTCAAGAAGGCTAGCCAGCGCATTTCACAACGTCGGAACAGCCAGACCAGGGCAAACACCATCAGGGCATACAGCACGGCTGCAATGCCGAATGCCTCGAACGAGGAGTAGGTTTCCGAGTTCACGTCGCGGGCAATCTTGAGCAGGTCGGGCACAGTGGCGGTGAACGCCAGGGTGGTGGAGTGCAGCATCAGGATCACTTCATTGCTGTAGTACGGCAGTGCGCGTCGCAGTGCCGAAGGCAGAATGATCCGACGGTACAGGGTGAACGGCGACATGCCATAGGCCCGCCCGGCTTCGATCTCGCCATATGGGGTGGCACGAATGGCGCCCGCGAATATTTCCGTGGTGTAGGCGCAGGTATTGAGGGCAAAGGCCAGCAAGGTGCAGTTGATCCCTTCGCGGAAGAAGGCATCCAGCACCGGCTGCTCGCGGACCATCTGCAGGCTGTAGATACCGGAGTAGAGAATCAGCAACTGGATGTACAGCGGCGTTCCGCGAAACACATAGGTGTAGAACCAGACCGGCCCACGGATGAGTGGGTTTCTCGACACCCTTGCCACAGACAAGGGCACCGAGAGGAGGCCGCCGAGGGCAATGGCAACGACCAGCAACCACAGGGTCATGGCGACGCCCGAGAGCTGATAACCATCGAACCAGAGGTAGGCTTTCCAGTAGTCCTTCATGATTTCGGTCATAGTGCGGCTCCCTTGACGCCGATGTTGTAGCGGCGCTCCAGCCATAGCAGCAGGCCGTTCGAGACGGTGGTGATGGCAAGGTAGATCAGTGCACCGATGATGCTGAAGAAGAACAGTTGCATTGAGTTCTTGCCGGCATCCTGTGTCACTTTGACGATATCGATCAGGCCGATGATCGAGACCAGGGCGGTCGCCTTGATCAGTACCTGCCAGTTGTTGCCGATGCCCGGCAATGCAAATCGCATCATTTGTGGAAACAACACCCGGATAAAGATCTGCCGACGGCTCATGCCGTAGGCAACGGCTGCCTCCAGTTGGCCGGCAGGTACGGACTGGAATGCACCGCGAAAGGTCTCGGTAAAGTAGGCACCATAGATGAAGCCCAGGGTGATAACGCCGGCAACGAACGGGTTGATATCGATCTGCTCGACCTGCATCCATTCCGTGAAGTTGTTCAGCCAGATTTGCAGGCTGTAGAACAACAGCAACATGATGACCAGGTCAGGGACACTGCGGATCAAGGTGGTGTAGCCGGTTGCCAGGTTGCGTAACAGCCGCTGTTTGGACAGCTTTGCCGAGGCACCGGCCAGGCCGATCGTCACGGCTACCAGCATTGAGAGCAATGCCAGTTGGATGGTCGCAAAGGTACCGTCGAGAATGAGCGAACCATAGCCCTGTAAAAGCATGTTCTGTCTCTCCGTAGGCAATGGGGGGCCGTGGGCCGTCCATTGCGAGGCTTGAGTGTTCGGGGAGGGGCTGTGTATCTACAGCGCGCTCAGGCGCTGGATAGCAGGCGATTGAGCGCGCTGTAGCCGTCTTCAGTTATAGATGTCGAAGCTGAAGTACTTCTTCTGAATGGTGTCGTAGGTGCCGTTCTTGTGCATTTCTGCCAGTGCACCGTTGATGGCCTCGATCAGCTCATGGTCATCCTTGCGCAGGCCGATCGCGATCCCTTCGCCCAGCAGTTCGTCGTGCTTGACGGCATCGCCTGCGAACGCAAAACCGGTGTTCCTCGGTGTTTGCAGAAAGCCGATATCGGCCACGGCCGCATCGGTCAGGCTGGCATCGATCCGCCCGCTGACCAGGTCTGGATACAGCACGTCCTGGTTCTGGTACGAGACCATGATCACCCCGTGTGGTGCCCACATGGCCTTGACGAAGGCTTCCTGGGTGGTGCCTTGTGCAACCCCGACACGTTTACCCTTGAGCGACTCGACCGTTGGCAGCAGGCCGCTGTCCTTTTTCGCGATCAAGCGATTGGGCGAGTTGTAGAGGCGGTCGGAGAAGGCGACATTCTGTTTGCGTTTCTCGTTGACCGTCATGGCCGACAGCACGCCGTCGAACTTCTTCGCCCTGAGCGCAGGAATGATGCTGTCGAATGCCGTTTCGACCCAGACACATTTGGCCTTGAGCTGAGCGCAAATGGCGTTGCCCAGATCAATGTCGAAGCCAACCAGCTCGCCGTCAGCGTTTTTCGACTCAAAAGGCGCAAACGTCGGGTCTACACCAAAGCGAATAACGCTCAGGTCCTTGGCGAGGGCGCCAGTGGAAGCCAGTGCAAGGACAGTGGCAAGGACAAATTTTCTCATTGTTGTTTTCCTTTGTCTGTTACAGGGGGCGGAGGGTACGGCGCTAAAGCACAGATACATCATGATATGCATGTACTTGTATATACATGATTAGCAATATGCAGGCCAAACTGCGCCAGCGTAGGTGCAAGGCTCTGTTCCAAGGGGTTTGAGTGCTGGAGGGTAATCCAAGGGGTGGGGAGGTGCGCGGTTTCGTTACGCATTGTTACGTCAGGCTTTTTTTTGTTCCCGTCGGTACACGCTGAAGCCCGTGGGGTATCCCATCGGTTAGGCGAGTAACGCGCGACACACGGGGTAGTACGCATAGACATGGTGCTCTCCTTGTTTTTGCTTTTTTGATAGGGGAAGGGGAGGCAGTGCCAAGGCCAGCATACGAGAGTCTGAATTTGCGAAAAGATGCTGAAAGCTGTTGCTTTGTATAGCTGGGCTAAAGTATCAAACCGTCAGCACCCTTTAAGGAGAGACTGATGAACAACTTGCCTTCTCTGCGCGCCTTACAGGTTTTTGAAGCGGTCGGGCGCTACGGAGGCATTATCGAGGCCGCCAGGCGTCTGGGGATTTCTGCCGGTGCGGTCAGCCAGCAAATGAAACTGCTGGAAGATAGCCTGGGTCTGAGCCTGACCTTCAAGGTGGGCAAGCGTATCCGGTTGACCGCGGCGGGGCAGCGTTACCATGAGAGCTGTGCGTCGGCATTCGAAAGCCTGCGCATTGCCCAGGTAGAGGTCGAACGCTCGAAAAACGCTAGCAACTTGCGCATCAGCGCGCTGCCGTCGTTGCTTTCCGAGTGGCTGGCACCGCTTATTTACGCGTGGCAGAGCGATCACCCGGGGCTCAATCTGTTTCTCGACGGCAGCCATGCCGAGCCCTCGCCTGATGGCTACGAAGTCGACTTCCGGCTCACGTACGGTGATCTTGAGTCGACCGAAAATGCCATTGAGTTGTTTCGCGATTGTGTCGTTCCGGTGTGTAGCCCTGGCCTGATTCAAGATGATCGGCCACTGGATACCCCGGCCGATCTGTTGGCCTACCCGTTATTGTCGATTGACTGGCTACCAAAGTTCGCTTCGCCGCCGTCATGGCGCGACTGGTTTATGGCTCAGGCGGTCGATTGCTCGTCGTTGCGTGACGGCTACCGTGTTTACTCATTGTCATCAATGGCGATTCAGGCCGCATTGTCGGGGCAGGGCGTAGTACTGGCTCAATGTTCGATGATCGCCGGTGCGCTGGCGGACGGGCGCTTGATCATGCCCTTTGCACACGCATTGCCGATGCCCTCATCGTATTTGCTGGTGGGTGCCAAGGGCGCATTCGACAATGCCCACTGCCGTGACTTCCATCGTTGGCTGGTAGCGCGAGGACGGGAGCAAATGTTCATTAACCAACAGTTGCTGGCCGGTTCCGCTCCATAAACCGAGGTGGCGTTGCTTCGGTGCTGCTACGCCTTGAAACACGTATCAAGCCAATGATCCAGCTCACTGACGGTGTAATGGGTCCACTCGGTGATTTGCTCCAATCGCATCGCAACGCGAAGCCTGTTTTCGTTGGTCAGGGCGTAGCCGCGTGTCCGCAGGAACTTATCGACGTAGTCTTCGATGTCCAGTATTTCGTTGTCAGCAGACAGCACCGCCTGCATTTTTTCAAGGTGCTGCCGCATTGCGCCACTGTCCCAACTCAATCCGCTCACCCTGCTCAGTATGGAGGTATTTAGTCATCTCTCCCTTACAGTGTAGGCGAGTGTCAAATTTATGGCAAAAAAAATAGAGTTTTTGCTCGCCATGTTGGGTTGTTGACGCTGATCAGTTTAGCGAACAGGAGTGATCGATATCTTGTACGTTTGTGCCCGGTAATTTGCGATTGAGCACCGATTCCATAGAGTTTTGCGAGGTTCTGTGGCGCGCGATGGTAGCGGCGGTTTTATCCAGCTGTATGGGGTTCCCAGCGTGGAAAAAACCACCGCGTTACGCCTGCTGGTGCAGCCGTTACAGGATCGAGATCGGGTAGTCGATGATCAGGCGCATTTCATTGTTGTCGCTCTCGGCCTGGTCGGCGTTGGCATAGTGGAACGACTGACGCAGGCGGAACGACAGGTCTTTGACCGGCCCGCTCTGGATGGTGTACTTGGCTTCCACATCGGTTTCGTGGTGCTTGCCGTTGTCACCATAGCCATAGGCACGGTAGGCGCTGTCTGCCGCCATGTGCGAGCCGTCGATGTTGTCACCGTTGATGTAACGGGCCATGAAGCTCAGGCCGGGCACGCCAAGGGTGTCCATTTTCAGGTCGTAGCGTACTTGCCATGAGCGCTCGCCAGGGCCGTTGAAGTCCGAATACTGGACCGAGTTGGCGAGGAAGATCGAGTCACCAGCAGCCCCCCCGCCGTTATCGCCAAACCCGACATAGTCAAATGGGGTATCGCCATCGACTTTCTGAAAGGCCAAGGTAACGGTGTGGGCGGTGAGGAAGGTGTAGGCCGCCGAGGCCGACCAGGTGGTGTTGTTGATCGAGCCGGCCTTGGCACTGCCTTCATCCAGTGTGCGGTAGAGGCTGAAGTCCAGTGCCACGGACTGGCTGCTGGAGATCGGCAACTGATAGTTCAAGTCACCATAGTACTGGCGCCATATATCCTTGAACTGCGAGGCGTACAGCATCAGGCCGAGGTTGTCGTTCAGTGCATAGCGTCCGCCGAGGTAATCGACATCGCTGGTCTCGACGTTGGCATAGGTGGCCCACAGGCCGCCGCTGGAACTGGTGGTGGCATTGGAGGTGCCGGCGTAGAAATGCCCGGCTTCCAGATCAAGGTTCTGGATCTCGCTGCTCATCAGCGAGAAGCCGGTGGCAGTCTGTGGCAACAGTCGGGTACCACCTGCGGCGAACACAGGGGCGGTGGGTTGCATCTGGCCAAACTTCAGCTCGGTTTTGGAGACGCGCATCTTGAGTGCGCCACCGGCGCGGCCGAACTCGTCTTCAGGGCTGCCGTCGCGGTTAACCGGCAGGTTGCCGGTTCCGGTCTGGCCTGAGCTGCCGTCAAGTTTGATCCCCCAGTAGCCGAAGGCATCGACACCAAAACCGACGGTGCCCTGGGTGTAGCCGGAGCTGAAGTTGGCCATGAACCCCTGGGTCCAGTCGCGGCGTGTGTCACTGCCGTTCTTGCCATCGCGATCGAAGTACATGTTGCGTAGCAGCACCTTGAGGCTGCTGTCTTCGACAATGCCTTTGGCTTCGGCCTGGTCGCTAACGAAGGGTGCTGCGTTGGCCAGTGGTACCAGCCCACCGGACACGGCCAATAGCAGTACGCCATTTTTCAGGTGATTCATCTTTCGGTCGCCCCTCTGCACAAAATGTCTGACAGACACTCGGTTTGAGATTGTTATGAATGGTCTTGTGGAAATGGCAGACAAGTACGCCGCGTTTGGCCCTGGAAGGCGCGTTGGCGTTGAAACATTGTTCTTCTTTTCGTCCGTGTGCACGGATCTTCCGGCATCTTGCCGAAAATGAACGTTTTCTGAATACCGAGGTTTTGTAAAAGACTATTCCCTGTTGAGTAACAGTCCGTCATGACGATGATACTTTTCAGGTATGGCGCCAGACCCACCTAATATTGGACTGCCACTACTTGCAGCCTCTATCGTGGAATAAAGAACAATAAGAGCGCCCTATGATTTCGATACCTTCTTCCCGATGGACGCTTGACGGGGTTCCACCTGCGCTATCGGTAACGCCATCTGCCTGTTTCACACCCTGCAGTGCCCACTCAAACCGCTGGTCTTGGAGTAGGTCACGATGAGTCGTGGATTTCTGGCCGGTATCCTGCAACTGACAGGTGTGTTGATCGCAACGGCGGTACTGATGTCAGAGGTGCCGCAGGCTGCCCTTGGCAGCGTGGCGTTACTGTGTTTTGTGTGTGCAGGGCTGCTGTATCACTTTCGCCCGGCGACGGTGATTGAGGTGCCGGTTGAATGCATGCCGAGCGGTGTGGCAGCGGTTGTGCCTGAGCCTGCGCCTGCGCCCGTGGCTTCGACAACCGAAGTAATTGCCCCCTTGTGGAGCGACGGCAGGCTGCAGAAGACGCTGAAAAAGCTTGATGACGCCATCATCCAGACCGAGGCCGACATGCAGTTCGCCGACCAGTTGGCGCGTGCTGCTGGTGCGCATGTGCGTTCAAGTGCCGAGAGTATTCAGGCGTCCTCGCACATTCTCTGTGAGCTCGACACGTCGATGAGCACGATCGCCCATACCTTTAATGAACTGGGTGCGCAGTCTGTACGCATTGGCGCGTTGGTCGGCAGCATTCAGGATATCGCTCGGCAAACCAACCTGCTGGCCCTGAACGCGGCGATCGAGGCCGCACGTGCGGGTGACCATGGACGCGGTTTTGCGGTGGTAGCCGATGAGGTTCGGAACCTGTCTCGTCGTGTCGCCGACTCCAGTGCCCAGATTCAAACCATTGCAGGCGAACTGCAACAATCGGCGGGTGACGCCCGAGCCGGAATTGAGGGGCTTGGTGCTTCAACACGTTCAGGCATGGAGCAAGCCAGCGTCGCGTTGCGCGCCATGGACGAGATACGCGGCGCCGCAGAGCAACGCATGCAGATCGTCGAACGGGTCATGGTGGGCTTGAGTGGGCAGCGGCAACTGTCCGGGGCAGCCCAGAGTTTGATCGAGTAAGCCGACCTTGCCGTCATGCGGATGCCGTGGGCTAGTCTGTTCATAGACGTCACGGCATAGCGCCGGTCCGAGGAGGCAACCATGAAGCGAGTACTGTTGAGCCTTGCCCTGTTCGCGATGGTCGGGTTCGTGAAAGCCGAAATTCCATTGGTGGATGCCACCTGCCCAGGGGGTATTGATGTTCACGCTGATGAAGGCGGGCCGATCTACATCAATGGCGAAGAGGGCAAGCTGAAGACGTTGAATGAAAATAGCTATGAAGCCACTGGCCAAGGTATCACCATCTCGTTGAGCATCGACCGCGATGGCACACCTTCAGTCTCGTACAGCAGCAAGGACGGGGCGAAAGGGGTCTGCGAGCTGACAGAAGATTGAGGTGCCTGGGCAGTGCAATTGGCTAGTGCGAAATCGCACGTCATTTGACCACCCGAGGCAGGTGTCCTGATCCGCGGCAGTAACCCTACATCTCAACCTGAGTGCCGAGTTCTATTACCCGATTCAGCGGTAGATTGAAGTATTTCAGGTTGCTGTTGGCGTTCTTCAGAAGAAAAGCGAACAGGTACTCTCGCCAACGTGCCATACCGATACGCTTGGTAGGGATGACCGTCTCACGACTCAGGAAGTAGGTTGTACGCATCGGGCTGAAATCCAGTTCAGGCAAGTGGCAGAGGTTCAGTGCCGCAGGTACATCAGGCTCTTCGATAAAGCCAAAATGAAGGTTTACCCGGAAGAATCCGGCGCCATATGCCTGGACCTCAAACCGCTTGTCTGCAGGCACGCGCGGACGATCTTCAGACACCACGGTGAGCAGCACGACCTGTTCGTGCAACACCTGGTTATGCAACAAGTTGTGCAGAAGGGCATGGGGGACAGCGTCGGTGCGGGCAGTCAGGAAGACGGCAGTACCTTGCACTCGATGTGGGGGCTGTGAGTGGAGACTGTCAATGAATAGATGGAGAGGAAGGGCCGTCTCGTCCAGCCGCTCGACAATGATCTTGCGGCCACGCTTCCAGGTCGTCATCAAGATGAACAGGGCAATGCCCGCGATGACGGGGAAAGCACCACCTTGAAAAATTTTCGGAGCATTGGCTGCGAAGTAGAGGCTGTCCACCAGTAGAAAACCAAGCAGCATCGGGATCGCCAGCCAGCGAGGCGATTTCCAGAGGAGCAGGACGACAGCGGCGGACAGGATTGTAGTGATCAACATGGTTCCCGTCACAGCCACACCGTAGGCCGCGGCCAGAGCACTGGACGATTCAAAACCAATGACCAGCAGCACGACGCCCACCATCAGTGCCCAGTTCACCATGCCGATGTAAATCTGCCCTTGCTCCTGGCTGGAGGTATGCTGGATGAACATGCGGGGAACATAGCCAAGCTGGATGGCTTGGCGGGTCAGGGAGAAAGCCCCGGAAATGACCGCTTGCGAGGCGATGATGGTTGCCAGCGTAGAGAGCCCGACCATTGGCAGCAGAGCCCATTGCGGTGCCAGCAGATAGAACGGGTTGCGTACGGCCTCGGGATTCCCCAGGATCAACGCGCCTTGGCCGAAGTAGTTCAACGCCAAGGCTGGCAGTACCAGCATGAACCACGCGCGAGCAATCGGCTTGCGGCCGAAGTGTCCCATGTCTGCATACAGTGCTTCGGCGCCGGTCAGCGCGAGCACCACCGCGCCGAGGATGGCGACGCCGATCCCGGGGTGAACGATAAAAAACTGTACGCCCCAAGCGGGGTTGAGCGCATGCAGCACTTCGGGTCGCTGCACGATGCCGTAGATCCCCAGTGCACCTAGAACCAGAAACCAAAGCACCATGACCGGACCAAACAGGATGCCAATTCGTGCGGTACCGTGTTTCTGTATCAAGAACAGCGCAACCAGAACAAGCAGGGACAACGGCACGACCCAGTGCTCAATTCCGTCAAACGCCAGCTGTAACCCCTCTACAGCGGAAAGTACCGAAATTGCAGGGGTAATCATGCTGTCACCATAGAACAGCGCGGCACCGAACAATCCAAGCAGGACCAGCATTCTGCTCAAGCGCGGGTAGGGTGTAGCGGCGCGACGGGCCAGCGCCGTCAACGCCATGATGCCGCCTTCTCCCTGGTTGTTGGCGCGAAGGATGAACAGCACGTATTTGATCGACACCACCCAGATCAACGACCAAAAGATCAGTGACAGTATCCCAAGCACACCGTCGTGATTGGCCTGTACCCCGTAGTGCCCTGCGAATACCTCTTTGAGGGTGTAAAGGGGGCTGGTGCCAATGTCGCCATACACCACGCCTACTGCCGCGACCAGCAGGCCTGCGGCTGAAGTTTTTGCATGTGAATTTTCGGTTACTTGGGTTGCTGATTGGCTCACTGGGTGTTTCTCGAAAAATGAGGATGCTGAAAAACGCGTACCGGGTACCTTGGTGCTGGGGTCTTTCATTTACGCTGGGTTTACGCTAGCAGACGAAAGGTGCCCCGAAACGCCAAAGTGATGAAGACGATCAGGTGAGCTGTCGCGAGGGAAATCGACAAGCGCTGCCATTTTTGCGGCCGCCAGTATCGTTGCAGATCCGATTGGCGACCGTAAAAAATCTGTAAAACTCAGCGTTGTCTACTTACTTTAGTCTCCTATTACGCCATAGGGGCTACTTCACTGTTGGCGTGTTTTCGAGCGTAAAGGATTACGTATGCGCGCAACTTGTTGCTGCCAAAGGCGCACATCTTGTCGAATGCCGCATGGCTGACAGGCAGGTGCTGGCAGTCGAGTGCTTGTCGGTGCTGGCTGTGATCAATGTCCGGGTCATGCAGGTAGACGAAATCTTCATCGCAGTCTGTGACGATCACCCAATGTGGGGCTTTCGAGCGCGTCAGGCGATAACTGCTGATCAGGACCAAGGGTTGGCCTCCGTCGCGCAGAACACGTGCCAGATCCAACTGGTTGCCACTGATTTGTTGTACATCGCTGTGCTGTAGTTCAGTGCAGAACGCTTCGTGTACCAGACGTATGACTTCCTTTTTATGTTTGTTGCGTACGCTGTTGAGAAACAACGGACCGTCAATGCTGACCTGCAGCTGCACGCGAAACCCTCGGCGCCATGCCGCCAGCGCCAGTCCTTGGGGGCTGCAACCTCCGTGACCCGAGGTCATGAAAACGGTGGTGGCCTCTCGCCAAATTTGCAGCTCCTCTCTGCGCTCGGCCAAGCGGTTCGGCTGCAGCGCACACATGGCCATCAAGAGGCAGGCCGGCCCGCAAGTGAAGTCAGTGGTCTGCTGGTAGTAGGGCACCGGAACCTTGCGGCTTTCGCGATGCTGCAGGATCCGCTTCTCCAGGCGTAACGCTTGCGCATGGTCTTCGTAGTAGTCGTTGACCTCGGCGAAACGGCGGTATCCGTTGCGCTCATAGAGCGTGATAGCGACAGGATTGTCCGACCTGACTTCCAGGCGCATGTAGGCACAGTCGTGCGCCAGGGCACATTGTTCAGCCTGGTCCAGCAGCTGTTTCCCCAGGCCCATGCCTCGACTGTGGGTGGCAATGGCTATGGAGTAGAGTCGGGCCAGAGAGGTGCCGCGATGAAACAGCACCAGGCAGTACCCCATCAACTGACTGCCCGCCTGCGCGACGATCAAGCTGGCGTGGGCGCGGCTGATCATCCACTGAAAACTGCGTGGCGTCAGTCGGTCAGAGGTAAAACACTGGTTTTCCAGCGCCAGCAGGGGCTTCAAGTCTTCTTGCGTAGCGTTGCGAAATAGCAGGTTCATATAGCCGCCGTAAAAGTTACGTAACGAAACGAGACTTTCTGAAAGGCTCGTGTTTAATAGACAGGAACTTGTCTTTTAGCGGACTTCTTCAAATGTCAGTAGCACAACGTGATGTGCGTGAAGTATCAGAGAAAAAGCAGTTGGCGGCAATGTTGAGACTTAATTGTTCATCTGGCCTGGTACAGGGTTCCAGTCAGCTGGTTATTATTGTCGAACGCAAAGATGACTGGGCTTCTTATTTTCCAAGTGACGACCTGATGACGGCTCAGGAGTACCTCGAAAAAAACCTGGAAAGTGAAGGCGGAAAACGTGTTCAAGTAATTAACCTGTGCCGCAGCTACAAGTACCTGGGGCACGGTTATTACTGCTCATTATTGGCGGAAGCGCGCGGTCATAAGGTAATTCCCTCCGTACGGACTATGAGCGAGCTGACCCGTAAGTCATTGTACGGTGTAGCACTTGATGACCTAGGCAGAACAATCGACAGGGCATTGATTAACCACGTTTACAGTAATACCGAGGGGTTCACCCTAACCCTGTACTTTGGTACGACCAGCCTGGAACCGCTTCAGGAGCTGGCACGGCAAATATTCGAAATATTTCCTTGCCCGATTCTTCACGTCGAGTTTCGTAAAAGCACGAACTGGCGTATTGAAGGCATTAAGTTCGGCGCGTTACACAAGCTGCGCGAAGATCAGGAAGATCAGTTTGCCAACGCGTTGGACCGTTTCAGTCGCAAGATTTGGCGAGTACCACGATCACGGCGGGTGGCACGCTATGACCTGGCCATATTGCATGACCCGCAAGAAGCGTTGCCACCTTCCAACACTAAAGCACTGGAGCGTTTTATCCGGGTGGGCAAAGGACTGGGCATTGATGTCGAACTGATCGAAAAGAAAGACTACTCGCGCATCGCCGAATATGACGCCCTGTTGATTCGCGAAACCACCAGTATCGATAACCACACCTATCGCTTTGCCAAGAAGGCAGAAAGCGAAGGTCTGGTGGTGATGGACGATCCAACGTCAATCCTTCGCTGTACCAACAAGGTGTACCTGACGGATCTGCTCAAGAGCCACCAGTTGGGGATGCCGGTTACCGAAATTCTCTACAAGGATCGGCCTCAGGATTTTGAACTGGTGAGTGAGCGCTTGGGCTTTCCCCTGGTGCTGAAAATCCCCGATGGTTGTTTTTCACGCGGGGTCGTCAAGGTGCAAAGCCAGGAAGAGCTGTTGAAAGCTACCGCACAGCTGTTTGAGCACTCGGTGCTGTTGCTCGCCCAAGAGTACTTCTACACCGAGTATGACTGGCGGATCGGGGTGCTCAATCGCAAGCCGATATTCGCCTGCCAGTACTTCATGTCCAAGGGACACTGGCAGATCTACAACCACAAAGCCAAAGGCCAGGATGTTAACGGTGAGTGCCGCACCCTGGCGGTACATGAGGCACCACGTGCAGTGGTTGATCTGGCGGTGAAGACCGCGAACCTGATCGGAGACGGTCTCTACGGCGTCGACCTGAAGCAATCGGGTGACAACGTGGTGGTGATCGAAGTCAATGACAATCCCAACCTGGATGCGGGTATTGAAGATGCCTATTTGCAAGACGATCTCTACGCGCTGATCCTGGAAGAGTTTATCCGCCGCCTCGAACTCAAGCGTCGCGGTCAGGCGTGGTGAGTAGGTGTTCTCTGGCAAACCCTGCTATATACCGAGCTTCCGTAGTCGATAGCGGTAGAGGACAGAAGTGATCAAGAGTTTTCAACTCGCCCATGGGGCGCTGATACCGGTTGAACGCATCGATGCCGAGGTGATGTTGTTCAGCAATCCCGATGTTGCTGAACGGGATCTGCTGCGAAGCGATTTCAAGCTGGACGATCACGCGCTGGCTTCTGCACTAGATCCGGACGAGGTCTCGCGCATCGAGTTTCACCCGGAAAACCTGTTCTTGATCTGGAAGCGTCCAGAGAGTTACTCGGGTGCCGAAAGCCTCGCTTTCGAGGTGTCGTCATTCGGATTGCTGTTCTCGAAAACGCGCTTGCTGGTAATTGCCACCGATGACTCACAGTTGAGCGGGCTGGGTGATCGGCAACCCTTGCACACACCACTGGATGTGTTGCTGGACATGCTGTTCAACAACCTCCATCACTATCTCGATCACCTGAAGGTCATCAAGATGGTTGCCCGAGAGTTGCAAAAAAAGTTCAACGCTTCCATGGAGAACCAACATCTGATTCAGATGTTCAACCTCAGTGAGAGCCTGATCTACTACATCAACGCTATTCACAGCAACGGCGCGGTCCTGACTCGCCTGCGCAACCATGCCGAGAAAGAGCACTTTGGCGCTGAGGCAATCGCGCTTATCGACGATTTGATCATCGAAAACAACCAGTGCAGCAAGCAAGCGGAAATCTATTCGAGGGTGTTTTCCGGCTTGATCGATGCACGTGGCAATCTGATGAACAACAGCATGAACAACCTGTTGCGCAAACTCACATTGATCAATGTGGTCTTCTTGCCACTCAACCTGATCGCCAGCGTTGGTGGCATGTCCGAATTCAGCATGATGACCTCGGGCGTCCCCTGGTGGATTGCCTATCCGTTGTTTCTCGCGGCGATGTTGATGGTCGGCGGCTTGATGGTGGTCGTGCTCAAGCGTCTGACGCAAGGCTCGACCAGTATGCATGGTCCTCACTGAGGCACGCGGGCAAGAGCCCGACGATCACGTCGGGCTTTGTCTTGGCCTTCTTCGGAGGAAAAGTGAGTACGATGCCCGTGCTAGGTATCAAACCTGGCGACCACCGCACTCAACTCTGCCGCCAGACGCGACAGTTCATTGCTCGCCGCGTTGGTTTGCGAAGCCCCCGCCGCTGACTGCATTGACAGGTTACGAATGTTCAACAGGTTGCTATCGACCTCCCGGGCCACCTGCGATTGTTCCTGTGCCGCGCTGGCAATCACCAGGTTGCGTTCATTGATTTCGCCAATCGCCGTGTAGATGGACTCCAGCACTTCGCCGCACGCCTGGGTGATGGACAGGTTGGCCTGGGCTTTCTCGGTGCTTGAGCGCATTGACTGTACGGCAGTCTCGGTGCCGCTTTGCACGTTGCTGATCATCTGCTCGATCTCGCGTGTCGACTCCTGGGTGCGATAGGCGAGGGTACGGACTTCATCGGCTACCACTGCAAAGCCCCGCCCGGCTTCACCCGCCCGTGCGGCTTCGATTGCCGCGTTGAGTGCGAGCAGGTTGGTTTGCTCGGAGATACTGCGAATCACGTCCAGTACCTTGCCTATCTCCAGAATCTGCCCCGCAAGCTTTTGGATGTGCCCGGCGCTTTGCCTGATGTCGTCGGCCATGGCCTGGGTGCCGTCGATTGTGCCTCTGACCTGCTGCCGGCTTTGGGCGGAGAGGCTATTGGAGTGGGTGGCGGCCTCGGAGGTCGATACCGCATTACGGGCGACTTCTTCCACCGCGGTCGTCATTTCGGTCACGGCGGTAGCGGCTTGCTCCAGTTCGTGGTCCTGCTGCTGCAAACCCCGGTTGGTTTCTTCGGTGACGGCATTGAGTTGTGTCGCGGCGGCGGCAAGTTGCGCTGCCGAGGTACTGATCTGGATGATGGTGTGGCGCTGGCTCTCCTGCATGCGCTGCAGTTCGCTGAACAACAGGCCGATCTCGTTCTGGCTGTCGACCTCAATGGGTTCGCGCAGGTTGCCATTGGCAATACGTTTGAAATGCTGGCCTGCACGCTCCAGCGGGCTCAAGACGCGGCCTGCGATAAACACCCAGCAGAGCACCGCGAGCAGCACGGTCAGGGCCACCAGTACCCCGGCGGTGATCTGCGCGTGCTTGAGTTTCACACTGGCCTCGGCCATCAGCGCTTCACTGCGGCTGTTCAGCGACTGCATCATGCTTGTGCGCTGTTCCTGCAGTTTGCCCATGGCTGTTGAAGCCTCTGCGTTGACGCGGAAATAGCCCGCCAGATCATTCGCCCGCGCCGCTGTGCGCTGCCCTTCGATGGCCTTGCCGTACTCGCTGAACGAGGCTTCAAGCTGCAGGCCCAGGGCCCTGTCCGCGGGGGTTAACAGGGTGGACGAAAAGTTGTCGATCTTTTCCAGGGCGGAACGCCAGATATCCTCCGAGCGGACGAGCCGGGCTTTGGCAGCGTCCTTTTGCCCGCCGATGTCTTCAATGAATGCTGAGGACACGTTGGCACTTGCACGGATGGCCAGCAGCAAGGCGTTGTTGAGCCTGTCGGCCTGCAGCGCAGTACTGTGCAGCTCTCTGATATGGGCGTCGCTTCGTTCGGCTGCTCGCCACGCGTTGACAGTAGAGAACAGCAGCGCCAGAACAAACAGCAGCAGTACCCAGCACATCCCGGTACGGATTTTAAGATGACGAAACATGGCGATCGCTCCAAAGATCGAAAGAATTTCAGCGGATGCTTCGGCCATCCCGGGCGGGAAGTGGCGCGTCTGGATTGTTGTTATCAGAGTGATCCGCTGCTTCTGTATCTCTGGGCGGGCTGTTGATCTTGAGCGTGTAAAACGGGATTTGTGCGATTATCGAACGCTGATGGCGTCGACTCGCCTCTCTCAGGATTTCATATGCCCCGTCAGTGAGCGCGGAGCGCTTTACGCACCGTTTTGATGCGCGAAGGGCCTCCCTTGGCGCTGCGCGTTGGGTGCCGGGTGAGGGCTATTGGCTATTATTTTTTTCGGAAAATTACGCTGTAAATTCTATATTTTTTGGAGGATATGCACGGATAGATGCCATAAATCGACAGTTTCTTTCAGGTTTGATCGTTAGCATGCTTTCAACATGGCGTGGTAATTGCTTCCAGGTTCGATGCCCAATGTCGCAGCTGGAGAAGTGAATGTCGCTATCAAGCAATTCCATGCAGTTATCCTCCGCCGAAAAACGCTGGTTGCCCTGGTTTGGCAAGACCGGAAAACTGGCCATGAAGTGGTCTTGCCGTCTCAATCGATCGGCTTACCCGGTGATTGAGCAGACATTCGAAGCCATCGCCGAAACCCGGGTGAAGCTGCTGCAGAACTGGGCGCGGGAGCAGTGGGACCATTTGGCTGAACTGGCGGCTACCTTGAGCCGCGACGGTGGCCAGCCTGGCCCGGGCCTGTTGCTGGAGAAGCTGGCCCAGGCTGAAGACTTTTCCGAACTGTTTGTCGTCGACCCCAGTGGTGCGGTGATTGCCTCGACCTGGAATGGCCATGCCGGGCGGTCGCCGTGCAATGCCAAGGCCCTTGCCGCCGGGTTGCAGGCAGCGTTCCTGCACGGCCCCTACAGCGACCCACTGACGTTGCAGATTGGCCCTTCATCGTCGCGTTTTCATGACGAAGTCACGCTGATGTTCTATCAACCCCTGAAGGTCGACGGCAAAGTACTCGGCTGCCTCTGTGGACGGGTTCCGAACGATGTATTGGGTGATTTGATCCAGCGTGAGGCCGGGCACATTTTTGCCGAGTCAGGGGACAACTACCTGTTCATGGTGCAGTCGCGCTTCGATCCGGCAATTCAGCCGGGGGTCGCCTTGTCACGCTCGCGCTTCGAAGACGGTACCTTTACCCACGGTGAAAACCTCAAGAGCGGCGTGCATACGCCCTGGAAGACTGTTCAGGTGCAGCGTCACACTGAACTGGAGCTGCGCTTCACCGATCCGTCGACCCAGGAGCTGCACCCTGGTGTGCGCGAAACCATCCGCACCGGCGCCAATCTGTTTGTCGCCTATCCCGGCTACTCCGACTACCGGCACATTCCGGTGGTCGGCAAGGGCGTTACCTTCCAGTTGCCCGGTTCACCGGACCGTTGGGGGATGATGTGCGAGGCTGACCTGGAAGAAGTCTACCGCCGCCGCTCGCTGAGTTACGGGCTGATGAAGCCTTACCTGGCAACCATGGCAGGCCTGTTTGGCTGCAACTACCTGATCCAGCATTACAGCGGTCTTTCCCAGGGCCTGATTGACCTCTGCGAGATGTCGAGCATGTTGGCTGCGGCGTTGTTGTTCCGTTCATTGGGCCCTAGGCGCCTGGCGGCACGCCTGAATGAAATGACCGGCGTCATCAGAACCATCGCCGAAGGCGAGGGCAACCTGCGCCAGCGCCTCGACTCGTCGCGCATGGCCAACGATGAGACCGGTGACATGGGGCGCTGGATCAACAGTTTCATCGACCATCTGGACGCCGTCGTCGGGCAGGTGATCAAGGCCAGCCAAAGTGTCGGCAAGACCAATCAGCTGATGCTGGGGCGTAGCCAGGCGGCCAGTCTCACCTCTGAAGAAGTTGCCCAGGCGGTGCACAGCATGATGATCATCGTCGAAGACCAGTTGGGCGAGATCCAGCAGGCTTCGGCCAGTGCCGAGCAGATGAAACAGGCCATGGATGAAGTGGTCACCCGCGCCCGAGAGCAGTTTCTGGCGGTTCAGAAGGGCACTCAGTCGATTCGCAATGTCGTCGAGCGCTCGTCCTCCAGCGTCCAGTTGCTCGACAGCCGCATGGGTGAGATTGGCACCATCACCGGACTGATCAGCGATATCACCAACCAGACCAACCTATTGGCGCTGAACGCGGCGATCGAGGCGGCGCGCGCCGGTGAGCATGGCCGCGGATTTGCCGTGGTCGCCGATGAAGTTCGCACCTTGGCGTCACGTACCTCGAAGGCAGCCGACGATATCCGGCAGATGGTCGAAGGGCTGCAACGCGAAACGCAGCAGGCGGTTGGTTTTATGGAGGATGGGGTCAAGGATGTCGACAACAGCCTGCGCCTGGCTGAAGAGGCGTCTTCGGAAAACGTGCAACTGCACCAGGCCGTGGAAAACATGTTCGCGATCATTCAGCAACTGAATCAGCGCAGCCTGGACTACGGCAAGACCATCAAGCAGGTCGATCAGTCGTCTGCGCAAATGCGCCAGACCGTCACCGTGCTGCAGACCAGCGCGGAAACCGTCAGGCTCGATGCCAACAAGCTGCAGAAGCTGGTAGGGCTGTTTGAGGTAAGTAGCAATGCCCGGCAACGGGATGCGGCCTAGAGTGTGCCCGTTGTGCTGATACCTTGCGGGGTGTTTGTCTTGCGATAGCCGAGCTCTTCGCTGATCTTCAGTGCGCAGTGCATCAGCAACTCGGTAAAGCGTGCCTGCGTGCCGGCCGGGTCCATGATCGCATCGGGGCCGGACAGGTTGATTGCTGCGCTGATACGCCCGGTGTGATCGCGTACGCCGGTGGCGATAGCCGTCGAATAGTCCGAGCGATGCACGACCCATTGCCGCTCGCGGTCCACGGCTGTGAGCTGTTCCAGTTCCGGCAGGGTGCGCGGCGCTGGTGCCGGGTAGTCATCAAGGCGCACATGCTGGTACAGCAGGCGCAGTTGCGCGGTGCTCAGGTCGCTTAGCAGCACGCGACCCATCGCGGTGCAATGGCAGGCGATACGTGTGCCAATCGGGATGTTCACTGATAAGCGTTGGGCGGCAAAGGCTCGGTAGAGGTACAGGCTGTCGGTGCCTTCCCGGGTGCTCAAGTGGCATGAAAGGGACGTGCTGTCACGCAGTGCATTGAGGTGCGGCATGGCGATTTCGACAATGTCGCGGCTGGCCAGGTAGCTGAAACCCGTGGAGATGACCTGGGCGCCCAGTTCATAGTGATTGTTGTACTTTTTCAGGTAGCCCATGTCGGTTAGCGTATAGAGAATGCGGTAGATCGCCGAATTGCTTACGCCAAGCTGTTCGGCAATGTCGTTGATACCCAGCGAGCGGGTGTGAGCGTCGAACAACCCCAGCACACTGAGCCCACGTTGCAGCGCTGGTACGCTGTAGTCGGTTTCCTTTTCAAGGCTTGGCATCATCAGCTCCAGTGGTGTTGCGCGTCGGGTAGCCGGGTCGGCCAGCGGTGGCGACCCGGGCGTTGTACCTCGTTCAAGCCCGTGTGCGGCTTAATCCATCAACACTTCAGGCGCCAGCAAGGCACCGTTGAACTCACTCATGGCGTCCAGCACGGCATCTTTGAAGTAGGCCAGCGAGGCGCGATCACACAGCAGTTGGAAACAGGGCAGGCCGACAGGGCCCAGGTTGATCACGATGACGTTGATCCTCGCCGCCGAGGTCTGCGCCACTGCACCGACGGGGAACACCTCGGGCCGCAGGTCGACCCCGCAGAGCTTGGCCATGACCTCGCTGATGCAGGCGCCGCTCAGTTGCAGCCAGGCGTGGCTGTCCTGGCGTGGCAGCAGGTAGTTGGCGTTGTGGTCCAGCTCCCAGCTGACTTCTTCATCGGCAATGCGTTGACCCTGGTCGGCCAAGCCACCGAGCAGCAGGTACTCGGTCTGGGACAGGCGCGCGACCTGGCTGCCGTCGGCCTGGAGGACGGCGCGGTTGGGCGCTTCGGGCAGCTCGAAACCGCGTACACGCAAGTAGTCGGCGCTGTGCGTGCCACGAAAGCCGATTCGGGGCAGTGCGGTCAGGTCAATCAAGGCGCACTGCTGCAGGGCGCCAACATCGAGTAAGGGCTGTGCGTGCAGGTTAGACATGGCTCAGAGCTCCTGGCGCTGGTTGGCGGGGTCGAAGAACGGCAGCTGCACCACTGTGGCTTGAACCACCAGGCCGCCGTCGACGCGGATGGGAATCTGTTGCCCTGGTGTGCTTTGCTCGGGCGCGGCATAGGCCAGGCCGATGATCTGCCCCAGGGTCTGCGAGTGTTCGCAGGAGGTGACGTTGCCGCTGATGTCGGGGCCGTTCAGTACCAAGTGGCCTTCCAGTGGTTTAGGGCTGCCCTTGGGCAGGGTGAAACCGACCAGTTTGCGTTTTGCCGGTTGTGCTTGGAGGATGTCCAGTGAACGGCGGCCCACGAAGAATGGCTTGGTCCGGTTGATCGCCCAACCCATGTCGATTTCGTCGGGATGGGTCATGCCGTCGGTGTCCTGGCTGATGATCACATGGCCTTTTTCCAGGCGCAGCAGGCGCTGTGCCTCGACACCGAAGGGACGGATGTCGTAGTCCTTGCCGGCGTTCATCAAGGCCTGCCAGAGGGCCGCGCCATGGCGTGACGGCACGTGAATCTCGTAGCCCAGTTCACCGACGAAGCCGACCCGCAGCACGCGGGCCTTGATGCCGGCGACCGTGCCCTGGCGCACCCCCAGGTAAGGGAAGCCCGCGCTGGACAGGTCAATGTCGGTGCAGAGCGTTTGCAATACCTTGCGCGCATCCGGCCCGGCCAGGTTCACGGCCGACAGGGCCGCAGTGACGTTGGCAATATCGACGTTCAGGCGCCATTGGGCGTTCCACTTGAGCATCTGCTGGTAGATGCGATCGACGCCGCTGGTGGTGGCGGTGACGTAGAAGTGCTGCTCGGCAAAGCGTGCGCAGACACCATCGTCAATCACCACCCCTTGCTCGTTGGTCATCAGCGCATAGCGTGAGCGGCCCACCGGTTGCTTGAGGAAGGCAAAGGTGTAGAGGCGGTTGAGCAACTCGCCGGCGTCCGGCCCGCGCACATCCAGGCCACCGAGCGTGGACACATCGATCAGGCCGACTTTGGTGCGTACGTGCAGTGCCTCTTCCTGCATGCACCGCTCGCGTTCGCTGGTCTTGCCGTAGTAGGCAGGGCGTTGCCAGATGCCGGCAGGCATCATCTTCGCGCCGGCAGCCAGATGCTGTGCGTGCATGGGCGTTTGCCTGAAGGGGTCGAAGGCCCGCCCGGCGACGTGGGCCAGTTTTTCTGCCTCGAAGGGTGGGCGGGCAGTGGTTATTCCGGTTTCACTGATGCTGCGCTGTGTCGAAGCCGCGACCAGGCGAGCCGTGGGCAACGCCGAGTGACGGCCCTGGGACGGGCCCATGCCGACGGTGGAGTAACGTTTGACCAGCTGGATATCGCGGTAGCCGATCCGGGTTGCGTTGATGATGTCATTGACCTGCAGGTCTTCGTCGAAATCGACAAAGTCCTTGCCCTTGGGATGAGGGAAGATCGGCCAAGGGAAGTTGACCCGCGCTTCGGCCTTGAACGATTGCTGCGCCGGGTAGGGTAATGCCAACGCAGCCAGGGCCGTGGCGGTGGCATTGGTGGCATCGGCCAGGACGTTGTCCAGGGTATGCCGGCCATTGGCGGAGCCGGCTACGCCGAGGTTGTTCGGCAGGCCGCTCAAGGTGAACTCTGCCGATGCGTCGTTGTAGGCCAGTTTGCCGCCAGCCTGACAAAGCAACTGATACACCGGCATGTAGCCGCCGGACATGCACAGCAGGTCGCAGTCCAGGGTCAAGGCCTGGCTGGCCACCTGGCCCTGGCCGGTGATACTGCGCAGTTCGACGCCAGTAATGTGGCGCATGCCTTTGCTGTGCAGGGCTTCGTAGACGGTCGTGGCAAGGTGGCAGCGGATACTGCGTTGCTCCAGCGCGACCAGCAGATCGCGATTGCCCGGACCACTTCGCAGGTCCACCAGTGCGGCAACTTCAACGCCTTGCTCATACAGGTCGAGGGCGGCCAGGTAGCCGTCGTCGTTGCCGGTGAGCACCACGGCGCGTTTGCCGGGTTTCACGGCATACAGTTTCATCAGGCGCTGGGCTGCACTGGTCAGCATTACACCCGGCAGGTCGTTGTTGCGGAAGATGACGGGCTGGTCGAATGAGCCGCTGCAGATCAGGCACTGGCTGGCGCGGACCTTGTACAGGCGCTTGCCTTGAATCACGGGCAGATAGTTGTCGGCAAACCAGCCGTTGCAGGTGGCCTGGGTAAGGATGCGGATGTTGGCATGCTGTTGGACCGCCTCGATCAACTGGTTGCGCAGGGTGTTGGCGCGTCGGTTGTCGATGTCGAAACGGGCATAGTTCAGCGAGCCGCCGAGAATCGATTGCTGTTCAACCAGCAACACCTTGGCACCGGCATTGGCGGCAGTCAGGGCAGCTTGCAGACCGGCCGGGCCTGCACCGATCACCGCAAGGTCGGCGAACAGGTAGGCCTTGTCGTAGTACTCGGGCTTGAAGTCGAGGTCGAGTACGCCAAGGCCGGCCTTTTTGCGGATGATCGGCTCCCAGATTTTCCACATGCCCTTGGGCTTGTAGAACGAACGGTAGTAGAACCCCACCGGCATGAACTTGGAGAACTTGCCCAGGTAGGCGTCCTTGTCGTGCTCCAGCGAGCCGTTGAAGTTTTGCCCGCTGGCTTCAAGGCCTTGCGTCAACGGCTGGCAGTCGGCCAGGACATTGGGTTCGTGGGGCAACTGGATCAGGCTGTTGGCATCTTGCCCGGCCATGCTCAGTGGGCCGCGTGGGCGGTGGTACTTGAACGAGCGTGACAGCAGAAAACGGCCGTTGGCGAGCAGGGCGCTAGCGATGCTGTCACCCTGAAGGCCCTGATAGGCGGTGCCATCAAAGCTGAAGGTCAGCGGCTGATTGCGATCGATCAGCAGGCCCATGGGAGCTGGAAGGCGATTGGGGAGGCTCATCCTGCGATCTCCTGCGGTTGCGCGGCAGTGAACTCAACCCGCGTGCTGAACAGTTCCCGTGGGTCGAAGGTCCGGATGATCTCGTCAGTGACGGTGTGGCGTTCAGCCAGGAACCAGTAGCTGGAGGGGCTGTGCATCCACCATTCGCGAACCACGCCGAGGGTGTCTTCGCTGTTGAAGACATAGGCCGCCCATTCACTGTCGCTGCAGGTGTTTGGGTTCGGCATTGGCTTGAACTCGCCACCGTAGGTGAACTCGCTGATGTTGCGAGGCCCATTGAGCGGGCAAATCATGACTTTCATCTCACGCTCTCCTGTTAGTGGCTGGCTGCCGTGGCGCCCATTTCGTTGACTTGGGCAAAGGTCGAGAAACGCTCCAGGCTGAACGGTTTGATCAGGTCCGGTACCTTGCCGCCACTGGCGACCAGCTCGGCCATGGTCTTGCCGCAGATGGGCGTGGACTTGAAACCCCAGGTGCCCCAGCCGGCGTCCAGGTAATAGTTCTTCACCGGGGACAACCCCATGATCGGGCTGTAGTCCGGGGTCATGTCGGTGATTCCGGCCCATTGGCGCATCAGTTTGGCGTTGGCCAGGAACGGGAACATTTCGATGGCGTGGGCCAGCAGGCTTTCCTTGAGGTCGAGCGTCGAGCGGGTGTTGAACAGGGGATAAGGGTCCGAGCCACCCCCAAACACCACTTCGCCACGACCGGTCTGCTGCACGTAGCAGTGCAGGGCCGAAGAGCTCACCAACGGATCAAGGAAGGGCTTGAACGGCTGAGTGACCATCGCTTGCAGGGGAAAGGTCTGGATGGGCGAGCGAATACCGGCCTTTTTCATCATCTGCGAGCTCATGCCTGCCACGGCTTGCACGACGCAGCCACAGCGCACCGTGCCGCGGTTGGTTTTCACCGCGCTGATCGTGCCGTTTTCGATGACCAGTTCCTGGACTTCGGTCAACTGATGGATTTCCACTCCCCGTTTGGCTGCCTGCTTGGCGTAGCCCCAGGCCACCGCATCGTGACGCGCTGTCGCACCGTCGATGTGCCAGAGGCCGGCCAGTACCGGCAGGTGCCCTGGGTCCAGGTTCAAGGTAGGCACCAGTTCGCGGATCTGCTGGCGATCAATCATTTCGGTTCGCCCGCCGAAGTGCTTGTTCACCTCGGCACGCTGGCGGAATGCACGCACGGTGGCGTCGGTGTGGGCCAGGGTCAGTTGGCCGCGTTCCGAATACATGATGTTGAAGTCAAATTCGTTGGACAGGCCCTGGAACATCTTGACCGACTCGGCGTAGAACTTGACGCCCTCGCTGGTCAGGTAGTTGGAGCGAATCACGGCGGTGTTGCGAGCGGTGTTGCCACCGCCCAGGTATGACTTTTCCAGTACGGCAATGTTGTTGATGCCGTGGTATCGGGAAAGGTAATACGCCGTTGCCAGTCCATGACCGCCGCCGCCGATGATGACCACGTCGTAGGCAGGCTTGAGGGCTTTTGGGGCCGGCAAGTCGACCTCCACCGGGTACTCCGAACTCAGCCCGTATTTCAGTAGGTTGAAAGGCATACGGCCTCCGACTGGCTGCGTTGGGCTTGCTGCCGGGCAGCGATCACGGTGTTTTTCATCAAGAAGGCGATGGTCATTGGGCCCACACCGCCAGGCACCGGCGTAATCGCGGCAACCTTGGGCAGGGCACTGTCAAAATCGACATCGCCGACCAGTCGGCTGCGACCGTGGTCATCAATGCGGTTGATGCCGACATCAATGACCACGGCGCCCTCCTTGAGCCACGAACCATCGATGAGCCGTGGTCGCCCGACGGCGGCGATGACAATGTCGGCGAGCTGGCACAAGGCTTTGGCGTCGGCACTGCGCGAGTGAACCACGGTCACCGAGCAATGGGCCTTGAGCAGCAGGGCGGCCATGGGCTTGCCGACGATGTTCGAGCGACCGATTACCACGGCGTGTTTGCCACTCAGGTCGCCAAGGACCTGCTCAAGCAGGTACAGGCAGCCGCTGGGCGTGCAAGGTGTCAGCACGTCGCGGCCCTGGCTCAGGCCACCGACGTTCTCGCTGTGAAAGCCGTCGACGTCCTTGCTCGGCGCAATGGCTTGCAGGGCCCGGGTTTCCTCGATGTGTGGCGGCAATGGCAGTTGCAGGAGCAAACCATGTACCTGCGGGTCGTCGTTGAGCTTGCCGATCAATGCCAACAGCTCGGTTTCGCCGGTGGTGGCGGGTAGTCGGTACTCCAGCGAGCGGATACCGGCTTCCTCTGCCCGCAGGATTTTGTTGCGTACATAGACTTGGCTGGCCGGGTCCTCGCCTACCAGGATCACCGCCAGTGCAGGTTCAATACCGTCGGCTTTCAGCGTTCGGACGTCTTCGCGCACCTGTTGCAGCACCTGTGCGGCAGCGGCCTTGCCATCAATCAGTTTCAGCGGGCTCATCGGAAGATCACCGTTCTGTCGTTGTTAAGGAAAACCCGGTGTTCCAGGTGGTATTTCACCGCCTTGGAGAGGGCGACGGTTTCGGTGTCCCGTCCGGTGGCTACCAGATCGTCCGGCTGGTAGACATGGTCGACCCGCTGGACCTCCTGCTCGATGATCGGGCCTTCATCCAGATCGCTGGTGACGTAGTGGGCGGTTGCACCGATCAGCTTTACCCCGCGTTGGTAGGCCTGGTGGTAAGGCTTGGCACCCTTGAAGCCGGGCAGGAACGAGTGGTGGATATTGATTGCCCGGCCCGACAGTTGCCGGCACAGGTCGTCGGAGAGGACCTGCATGTAGCGGGCGAGTACCACCAGATCGGTACGGGTTTCATCAATGACCTTCATCAACTCGGCTTCCTGCTGCGCCTTGGTGTCCTTGGTCACTGGCAGGTAGATGAAGCGAATGCCTTCTCGTTCGGCCATCGGCCGCAGGTCCAGATGGTTCGAGACGATGGCCGTGATGGTCATGTCCATCTCGCCCTTGTGGTAGCGGTAGAGCAGGTCGGTCAGGCAATGGTCGAATTTGCTGACCATCAGCAGCACGCGCATCGGTTCACGGCTATCGAAGAGCTCCCAGTGCATGTCGAAGCCGTCGGCGACGGCCTGGAACGCGTGCTTGAGCTGGTCAATGTCGCCGTCGTGGCCGTCGTTGAAGCGAAACACCGCCCGCATGAAGAATTTGCCGCTGAACTCATCGTCAAACTGTGCCATTTCTCCGATGTAGCAGCCGTTTTCCGCGAGGTAGGAGGTAACGGCGGCGACGATGCCTGACGTCGCCGGGCAGCTGATCTTGAGAATGAACGGGTTCTTTTCGTGTTGCATGGCTGGTCCTCGGAAAGATGGCGGCAGGTCATCGCAGAGCGGAAAAGTTCATCGGTGAAATCGTTTTTTACGGGTCAATAAAAATCACCCTTGGGAATAAAATATTCCTGTGGGTGCTTTTATAGGTGAAGGAGGGCCGTAGCGTCCAGTGGTTTCTGGAAACTTTTTTTACTTACAGGAATTTTTTTGGTGGGCGGGCGAGGTCAGGCGGGTGCGATGAGGGCGTCACCGCCGGCCCGCCGAGGCCCTGCGCAGGAGCGGGTTTTACTTGCGTGCTGCTTACTCGTTCTGGTTGCCGTAGTTCATGATCGACAGCAGGCGAATCGGCACCTGCACCAGTTGCTCCGGCCCGTGGGGAACCTCCCCGTCGAAGGTCAGGCTGTCGCCGGCTTCCATGCGGTACAGCTGATTGCCATGCCGGTAGATCAGTTCACCTTCAAGTAGGTGGAGAAACTCGGTACCGGGGTGGGAGAAGGTCGGGAACTCTTCGCTGGCGTCATCCATGCTCACCATGTAGGCCTCGAAGTTCTTCTTTGGCCCACGGGTATGGTTGAGCAGGTGGTAGGTGTGGCCTTTCTCGGTACCTCGCCTGACCACTTCAAGGCCTTCACCAGCCTTGACCAGTAGCGCGCTGCTGCCTTGTTGATCGTACTGGCTGAACAGTTTCGACATGGGCATGCCCAGCACGTCGCAGAGACGGCTGAGGGTATCGAGGCTGGTGGATACCTGCGCGTTTTCGATCTTGCTCAGCATGCCCTGGCTGATACCGGCGATACGGGCGACGTCGGCCAGTTTCAGTTCCTGGGCCTGGCGCTGACGTTTGATTTGCATGCCCAGGTACTGCTCGAGCTTCAGGCGGGGTTGCGTTTCATCGGTCATCGTTATCACAGCCTGCACTATTTCTTTTCAATAATTTTATATTCGCACCAGGAATGTGCGATGTACACCCCTGTCGAGCCTGTCCACCCTCGATTATTCGCGGTGGGAAAGCAAGTTTCCCATATAGACAGCAGCAACGCTCCCCTTCGCGCATTCAGGTCAGTGGTATCCCAGAGTTGGCAAGCTGATTGCATTCCTATTGGGAAAGTAACTTTCCTGATTGGAATAATGTGGTTGTCAGGGAAGTCAGGCGTTTCAACCTTCCACAACGCTTTGCCTTTCACGAGGAGTGAGATCCATGTTGCCACCAGATACCCAGCATTTGATCGAGAAGCATGGGATCAAGTACGTGCTGGCTCAGTTCGTTGACATTCACGGTTCGGCGAAGACCAAATCAGTGCCGGTTTCTGGCCTGAAAATGGTTGCCGAAGACGGTGCGGGCTTCGCGGGATTCGCCATCTGCGGCATGGGCATGGAGCCGCATGGCCCGGACTTCATGGCCCGGGGCGATCTGTCGACGCTGACGCCGGTTCCGTGGCAGCCAGGCTACGGCCGTATCGTGTGCATCGGCCATGTCGATGGCAAGCCCCATCCCTATGACAGCCGTTATGTCTTGCAGCAGCAGATCAAACGCCTGAGCGATAAGGGCTGGACGCTCAACACCGGGCTGGAGCCAGAGTTCAACCTGATGCGTCGCGATGAGCAGGGGCGTCTGCAGCTGGTGGACAGCAGCGATACCCTGGACAAGCCCTGCTACGACTACAAGGGGCTGTCGCGTTCGCGGGTGTTCCTTGAGCGCCTGACCGAAGCCTTGCAGCCGGTGGGTTTTGACATTTACCAGATTGACCATGAAGACGCCAACGGTCAGTTCGAGATCAACTACACCTACAGTGAAGCCATGGAGTCCGCGGACCGCTTCACCTTCTTCCGCATGGCGGCGGGTGAAATTGCCAACGACCTGGGCATGATCTGCTCGTTCATGCCCAAGCCCGACCCGAAGCGGGCCGGCAACGGGATGCACTTTCACTTGTCGATCGCCAGTGCCGAAAACAAGAACCTGTTCCACGATGCCAGTGATCCAAGCGGCATGGGCCTGTCGAAGCTGGCTTATCACTTTGCCGCAGGCCTTTTGGCGCACGGCCCGGCGCTGTGTGCCTTTGCAGCACCCACTGTCAACTCCTACAAGCGCCTGGTGGTTGGTCAATCGCTGTCTGGCGCAACCTGGGCGCCGGCGTTCATCGCCTTTGGTGCCAACAACCGATCTGCGATGGTCCGTGTGCCGTACGGTCGCCTGGAGTTTCGCTTGCCCGATGCGGGCTGCAACCCGTACCTGGTGAGCGCGGCAATCATCGCAGCGGGCCTGGACGGCATCGACCGCAAGCTCGAAATCGACAAGGTCTGCAACGAGAACCTCTACAAGCTCAGCCTTGAAGAGATCGCCGCACGTGGCATCAAGACCTTGCCGCAATCACTCAAGGAAGCCTGTGATGCCCTGGAGGCCGACCCCCTGTTCGCCGAGGTCATGGGGCCGGAGATCGTGGGCGAGTTCATCCGCCTCAAGCGCATGGAGTGGGTGGAATACAGCCGCCATGTGAGCGACTGGGAGATCCAGCGCTACACCGAGTTTTTCTGATTCGTTAATCAACCGTTCCTGACGCCCGGTGAGTGGGGAGGGCGTCTTCTG
This sequence comes from Pseudomonas sp. FFUP_PS_473, assembly GCF_002858665.1. Lineage (NCBI taxonomy): Bacteria > Pseudomonadati > Pseudomonadota > Gammaproteobacteria > Pseudomonadales > Pseudomonadaceae > Pseudomonas > Pseudomonas sp. FFUP_PS_473. Next base: position 121,764 of record NZ_PJQQ01000005.1, on the reverse strand, counting down.
CCCTGGAGTTTCTAATATGTGTGGAATTGTGGGTCTTTACCTGAAAAACCCCAAGCTTGAATCCCAGTTGGGCAAGCTGTTTGAACCCATGCTCGAGGCCATGACGGATCGTGGTCCGGACAGTGCCGGTTTTGCCATCTACGGTGATGAAGTGGCGGATGGCTGGGTCAAGCTGACCCTGCAGGCGACCACCGAGGGCTATGACTTCAAGGCCTTGGTTGCAGCCGTCGAGGCCCGCCTGGGCTGCGCGCTGGACTGGTTTCAGAATGCCAGCGCCATTGTCCTGAAAGTACAGGCGGACGAAGCCGCGGTGCGGGCCGTGTTGGCCGAGTTGGCGCCAAGCGTGCGCATCATGAGCGCCGGGCAGAGCATCGAGATTCTCAAAGGCATGGGTTTGCCCAAAGAAATCTCTGAGCGTTTCGGCCTGGCTAGCATGAAAGGCAGCCACATCATCGGTCACACCCGCATGGCCACTGAAAGCGCGGTGACCATGGAAGGCAGTCACCCGTTCTCCACCGGCGCCGACCTGTGCCTGGTGCATAACGGCTCGCTTTCCAACCACTCGCGCCTGCGCCAGAACCTGCGCCGCGAAGGTATCACCTTTGAAACCGAGAACGACACTGAAGTGGCCGCCGGTTACCTGACCTGGCGCCTGCAGCAGGGCGACACGCTCAAGCAAGCGCTGGACAAGTCGCTGGAAGACCTCGATGGCTTCTTCACCTTTGCGATCGGCACACGCAACGGCTTTGCCGTGATTCGCGATCCGATTGCCTGCAAGCCGGCGATCCTCGCCGAGACTGACGACTACGTTGCCATGGCCTCGGAGTATCAGGCGTTGTCCAGCCTGCCAGGTATCGAGAACGCCAAGGTCTGGGAACCGGTCCCGGCCACCATGTACATCTGGGAACGCGAGTCGGCTTAAGGAGCACGCACATGAAAACTATCGATTTGTCCAACGCCTCTGTGCGTGATCTGAACCAGGCCCTGCATGACCAGGCCAAGCATGTGGATGACCGCGAATGGGTCGTGACTCACCCTAACGGTGCGCACAACCTGGCGGTCGGGGTCAACCAGGAGGTCTCTATCGATATTCAGGGCCACGCCGGTTACTACTGCGCAGGCATGAACCAGAAAGCCTCGGTCACCGTGCATGGCAACGTCGGTGTCGGTTGCGCCGAGAACATGATGTCGGGGTATGTGCGGGTCAAGGGCAGCGCCTCGCAAGCGGCAGGCGCCACCGCACATGGCGGCCTGCTGGTGATCGAGGGGGATGCCGGTGCGCGTTGCGGCATTTCCATGAAAGGCATCGACATCGTGGTCGGCGGCAGCATCGGCCACATGAGCTGCTTCATGGGGCAGGCGGGTCGTCTGGTGGTGTGTGGCGATGCCGGCGATGCGCTGGGCGACTCGCTGTACGAAACCCGCATCTATGTCAAAGGCAAGGTCGAGTCGCTGGGTTCGGACTGCATTGCCAAGGAAATGCGTGCCGAGCACCTGGAAGAGCTGCAGCAGTTGCTAGATCGCGCTGGCCTCAATGAAAAGGCCGCTGACTTCAAGCGTTATGGCTCAGCCCGCCAGCTGTACAACTTCAAAGTCGACAACGCCTCCGCGTACTGATCCAGGAGAACCACAATGAGCGAAAAGACCCCTCCAGTGCTGCGCGAGTCCGCCACCTTCGACCGCCTGGCCATTCAGGAAATCCAGCGTGCCGCCGAAACCGGCATTTACGACATCCGCGGCGGTGGCACCAAGCGCAAGCTGCCGCATTTTGATGACCTGCTGCTACTCGGTGCCAGCGTTTCGCGTTATCCGCTGGAAGGCTACCGCGAGAAGTGCGGCACTGATGTTGTGCTCGGCAACCGTTTTGCCAAGAAACCGATTCACCTGAAAATTCCCGTGACCATTGCCGGGATGAGCTTCGGCGCCTTGTCGGCCAACGCCAAGGAAGCGTTGGGCCGTGGCGCGACCATTGCCGGTACCAGCACCACCACCGGCGACGGCGGCATGACCCCGGAAGAGCGTGGCCAGTCGCAGCACCTTGTGTATCAGTACCTGCCATCGCGCTATGGCATGAACCCGGACGATCTGCGCAAGGCCGATGCCATCGAGATCGTTTTGGGGCAGGGCGCCAAGCCGGGTGGTGGCGGCATGCTGCTGGGTATGAAGGTGACCGAGCGGGTAGCGGGTATGCGCACCCTGCCAATTGGTGTCGATCAGCGCAGTGCCTGCCGCCACCCGGACTGGACCGGACCGGACGACCTGGCGATCAAGATCGCCGAGATCCGTGAAATCACCGACTGGGAAAAGCCCATCTACGTGAAAATCGGTGCCAGCCGTCCTTATTACGACGTCAAGCTGGCGGTCAAGGCCGGGGCTGATGTGATTGTCCTCGACGGTATGCAGGGCGGCACGGCGGCGACCCAGGAAGTGTTTATCGAGCACGTGGGCATTCCGATCCTGCCGGCCATCCCGCAAGCGGTACAGGCTTTGCAGGAGATGGGCATGCACCGCAAGGTTCAGTTGATCGTCTCTGGTGGTATCCGCAACGGCGCCGATGTCGCCAAGGCCATGGCGTTGGGCGCGGATGCTGTTGCGATCGGCACTGCGGCGCTGATTGCGCTGGGTGACAACCACCCGCGTCTGGATGAGGAACTGAAGAAAATCGGCTCGGCCGCAGGCTTCTACGATGACTGGCAGAACGGTCGTGATCCGGCTGGGATCACAACCCAGGACCCGGAACTGTCGAAGCGCCTGGACCCTGTTGAAGGTGGGCGTCGTCTGGCCAATTACTTGCGGGTGTTGGTGCTTGAGGCGCAAACCATGGCGCGTGCCTGCGGCAAGTCGCACCTGCACAACCTCGATCCTGAGGACCTGGTGGCCTTGACGGTGGAGGCGGCTGCGATGGCACGGGTGCCGCTGGCAGGCACCCATTGGATACCTGGCCAACAGTACTGAGCCAGCGCTGTAAACGCAGCACCCCTCCCCGGAGGGGTGTTGTGCATGCCTAGAGGCTTACAAAAGCCCGTCTATCAGTGTCTTTTTACGTGCTGCCAGCAAACCCTTTTTTTGCAGGAGCTTCGAAAATGGTCAAGCGCTTTTCTGGCAATCTCCTCTTGAGCCTGATGGCATTGGGCGCGGTTGTGCCGCTGGCCCAGGCCGCCGAGGCACCGACACTCAATACTGGCAGTACCGCCTGGATGATCAGCGCAGCAGTGCTGGTGATGTTCATGTGCCTGCCGGGGCTGGCGCTTTTCTACGGTGGCCTGGTGCGGGCGAAGAACATGCTTTCGCTGTTTACCCAGTGTTTTGGTATCGCCGGTCTGGTGGGCGTGCTGTGGGTGATCTATGGCTACAGTATGGTGGTCGATACCACTGGGATGGTTGAAGGGGAGGTGACCTTCAACAGCTTTGTCGGTGGTCTGAGCCGCGCGATGTTGGCTGGCATGACGCCTGACAGCCTGGTGGGTGAAATTCCCGAGGGCGTCTACGTCACCTTCCAGATGACGTTCGCCATTATTACCCCGGCGTTGATCGCGGGTGCTTTCGCCGAGCGCATGAAGTTCTCGGCGGCGCTGTTGTTCATGGCCCTGTGGTTCACCCTGGTGTACGCGCCAGTGGCGCACATGGTCTGGGGTGGGGCGGGAGCGTTGATGCACAACTGGGGGGTGCTGGATTACGCCGGCGGAACAGCGGTGCACATCAATGCCGGGGTGGCAGCGCTCGCTGCGTGCTTGATGCTCGGCAAGCGCAAGGGCTATGCCAATACGCCGATGCCAGCGCATAACCTGAGCCTGACCATGGTTGGTGCGGCCATGCTCTGGGTCGGTTGGTTCGGCTTCAATATCGGTTCGGGTGGTGGCCTTGGCGGCGTCTCCGGGATTGTCATGCTTAACACCCAACTGGCGGCGTGCGCCGGCATCCTCGGCTGGATGTTCACCGAATGGTTCAAGGTCGGTAAACCCAGTGCGTTGGGCCTGGCCAGCGGTGCCTTGGCCGGCTTGGTCGGTATTACCCCGGCGTGTGCCTACGTGGGGGTTGGCGGGGCATTGGCCATCGGCGTGTTGTGCGGCGTGCTCTGTTACTTGAGCGTCACCGTGCTGAAACGGCGCCTGGGTTATGACGACAGCCTCGACGTGTTTGGCCTGCATGGTATCGGCGGCATCATTGGCGCGCTGCTGACCGGCGTGTTCTGCGTACCGTCCATGGGTGGGCTGGTTGAGGGCGTGAGCATGGGCACGCAGGTGTGGGCGCAGGTTCAGGGTGTTTTGATGACCACGGTTTACTGCTTTGTGGTCAGTTGGCTCATTCTGAAAGTGGTGAATGCGCTGACGGGCTTGCGTGCCGATGAGTCGGTAGAGGAGATGGGGCTGGACCTCGCCGAGCACAACGAGCGGGCGTACAACCATTGAGTTGTAGCAATTGAGTGCAAAAACGCCGGGGCATGCCCCGGCGTTTTTGTGACAGATGCCTGCGCTTCGCTTAGCTGAAGGCGGGTACCACGTGCTTGATGAACAGCTCCAGGGACTTCTTCTTCTCGGCATGCGGCAGGCTGTTGTCGCACCAGAAGCTGAACTCGTCCACGCCCAGTTCCTGGTAGTAGCGAATGCGCGCAATGATCTCTTCCGGGGTGCCGATCATGGTGTTCTTGCGGATGTTTTCCAGCTCGAACTCTGGACGTTCGGCGAACTTTTCTTCCGGGCTTGGCTCAAGGAAACCATTGACCGGGGTTTGCTTGTTGCCGAACCAGGCATCGAAGGTGCGGTAGAAGCGCGAAATGGCCTGGGCACCGACTTTCCAGCCTTCAGGGTCGTCAACGGCGTGTACATGGGTGTGGCGCAGTACCATCAGTTGCGGGCGTGGTACTTCGGGGTTGTTGTTCAAGGCGGTCTGGAACTTGTTCTTGAGGTCCAGGACTTCTTCATCGCCCTTCATCAGTGGCGTGACCATCACATTGCACCCGTTGGCGACTGCAAAGTTGTGCGAGTCTGGATCGCGGGCGGCAATCCACATGGGTGGCATGGGTTTCTGTACGGGTTTTGGCACGCTGGTGGAGGTCGGGAATTTCCAGATATCACCGTCGTGGGCGTAGTCACCCTGCCACAGGGCACGGACGACCGGGACCATTTCACGCAGGGCCTGACCACCGGAGGAGGCGGGCATGCCACCGGCCATGCGGTCGAATTCAAACTGGTAAGCACCGCGGGCCAGGCCGACTTCCATCCGCCCGTTACTGATCACATCCAGCAGCGCGCATTCACCCGCGACGCGCAAAGGGTGCCAGAACGGCGCAATGATCGTGCCTGCACCCAGGTGGATGGTGGTGGTCTTGGCCGCGAGGTAAGCCAGCAGCGGCATCGGGCTTGGCGAGATGGTGTATTCCATGGCGTGGTGTTCACCAATCCAGACGGTGCTGAAGCCGCCGGTTTCGGCCATGAGGGTCAGCTCGGTCAGGTCTTCGAACAACTGGCGATGGCTGACGCTTTCGTCCCAACGCTCCATGTGTACGAACAACGAAAATTTCATGACGCTTACCTCGGATCTTTTGTTGTGGGCCTGTCGACTGCAGGCCTGATATCAGGAAAGAGCGCTGTGCGCTGCCGGGTGGTGTCTGGCCGTTATCACCGGGTACCGAGTGGAACAGGAAGGCCCGGGCACTGAATTATTGGTATACCATAATACGGGATATCTGCAAGCGATTTGTCTTCTGTGCCCAGGCTCAAGCCAGTACTGGCAATGCGCCCATCTTTCCATTGCAGTACACCAGCGGCCCGTTGTCGCGCTGCGGCACAATCAGGTTCTTGACTGCGCCAACCATGATGGCGTGGTCGCCGCCTTCATACTCGCGCCACAGTTCACATTCGATGATGGCCGTGGCGTTACTCAACAGTGGGTTGCCCAGTTCGCTGAGGGTCCATTCGATCCCTTGCGCCTTGTCTTTACCCTTGCGGGCGAAGGCATAGGCTTCTTTTTGCTGGACGCCGGACAGCACATGGATGGCAAAGCGTTTGTTCTTGATCAGGACCGGGTAGGAGTCGGAACTGTAGTTGGGGCAGAACAGCACCAGTGCCGGGTCCATCGACAGCGAACTGAACGCGCTGGCAGTCAGGCCGACGACCTGGCCATCGTCGTCGAGGGTGGTGATGACGGTCACCCCGGACGGGAATGAACCCATGACTTGTTTGTAGAGGGTGGCATCGATCATTGGACTGTCCTCGAAGCAGCAGGAAGGATTGGGTCAGGCTTCAGGTATGATGGTATACCATAATATGATCTTTGCAACGCCTTTTACGTACAACACGACGAGTGTCACAAAGGCGCTTCAGGCCCCGTGTTCTCGGGGGTTTTGGCCATTAAAATCGGGCGTTCCACGGCACGAGGGCAGATCAGCTGCTCGGCAAAAGACCGGCTCAGTCTTGTTAAAAAGTTGGAATACCATAATATGGTGTTCATCTTGGGTGGCTCGCAGAGCCGCCCCGGTTTGGCTTTGTACAACGATAAAAACAGACAAACTCGAGTTGATGAACATGTCCCAGATGTCCAAACAAGACCCGTTGATCGAGAACCATACGGTCGACTACGTACCGCTTGCGGAGCGCCATGGGAAGGCGCGCGATCTTTTCACCCTGTGGTTCAGCACCAACATTGCGCCATTACCCATCGTGACCGGTGCGATGGTGGTTCAGGTGTTCCACCTCAACCTGTTCTGGGGAGTGATGGCGATCATCCTCGGGCACATGATCGGCGGCATCGTGATTGCCCTGGCGTCGGCGCAAGGCCCATGCATGGGGATTCCGCAGATGGTCCAGAGCCGTGGTCAATTCGGCCGCTACGGTGCATTACTGATCGTGTTCTTCACTGCAATCATCTACATCGGCTTTTTCATTTCCAACATCGTCCTGGCCGGAAAATCCATTACCGGCATCGCGCCTTCGGTGCCGGTACCGGCGAGCATTCTGATCGGGGCGTTGAGCGCTACGGCAATCGGCGTGATCGGCTACCGCTTTATCCATACCTTGAACCGTATCGGCACTTGGGTCATGGGCAGTGCCTTGCTGGCAGGTTTCGTCTATATCTTTGCCCACGATGTGCCTGCTGATTTCTTCAGCCGTGGCGGTTTCAACCTTTCTGGCTGGTTGGCCACGGTGTCACTGGGGATCATCTGGCAGATCAGCTTTTCGCCCTACACGTCGGATTACTCGCGCTACCTGCCCGCCGATATCGGCATCGCCCGACCGTTCCTGGCCACCTACCTGGGCGCGACACTGGGTACCATTCTGTCGTTCACCTTCGGTGTCGTCGCCGTGCTGGCCACGCCCGACGGTACTGAAGCCATGGCTGCTGTAAAGCAGGCCACGGGCGGGTTGGGGCCGATTTTGATGGTGCTGTTCCTGCTCAACATCATCAGCCACAACGCCCTGAATCTGTATGGCGCTGTGTTGTCGATCATTACCTCGATCCAGACTTTTGCCAGCCAGTGGACCCCAAGCATCAGGGTACGGGTAGTGTTGTCGACGCTGATCCTGGCGGGGTGCTGCGTGGTTGCGCTGGGTACGTCGCCGAACTTCATTTCGCAGTTTATCGGCCTGGTTCTGGCGCTGCTGCTGGTGCTGGTGCCGTGGGCGTCGATCAACCTGATTGATTTCTACCTGATCAAGCGTGGTCAGTACGACATCAGCTCGATTTTCAGTGCCGACGGCGGCGTGTATGGGCGTTTCAATCTGCATGCGATTGTTGCGTACTTTATCGGCACCCTCGTGCAACTGCCGTTTGCCAATACCTCGCTGTATGTCGGGCCCTACGCCAATCTGGTGGAAGGCGCTGACTTGTCCTGGCTGGTCGGGCTGGCAGTGACCTGCCCGCTGTACTACTGCCTGGCTACCCGTAGTCAGCCAGCAGCACGCGGCGCCGTCAAACTGGGCTTTACCGACTGATCAAGCGCGTTACTGTTACTCGCCGTCGCTGGGCGCAGCTGGGTTCACACCCGGGGTGCTCGGCGACGGCGTATTGCGTTTCAAGCGTCAGCCCCGCTGCGTCGATGACGAACCGATAATCCCCCCCTCGAATAATCGAACCAATACCGCTTACTGACCTGGCGTGCAGTGCTCAGGTTAGTGGCCGGGTTGCCTGCACCCTGCGCTTCGCTGCCGCTTTCGGGCATCACGCTTCATACCCTCTCAGCGTTCATACCTCTCAATTGATACAGGCGGATCGGCTCCGGAACACCTGGCTCGCGGACAGGCACGGTACCGACGCGCTGTATGGCTACGCTGGCGGTTAAGCGCGAAGTCTCGTGAGGATTAGCGAAGGCAGGAGAGGGTGTCGTGTTTTATGTAGCGTAGGAAAGGGGGGGGCGATGCAGGCCGACCAGTACCGTCGGTAGGGGCGTTCCCGTGCAGGGCACGGGAACGTGGAGGGGAGTTAATGCGCGCCAGCGGCCTTGTTCAGGTCGCTTTCAGACCATTGGGTATACACGCAGGCATCACTGGTTGCCCAGCGTACCCGCACGGTGTCGCCAGCGGTGAGTGGCATGCCGGTGGCCGACAGGGCCTTGACGGTCATCGCCGTACCACCCGGTGTAACCACGCTGCAGGTTTGGCTTTCACCGAGGAAGAGCATTTCGCTGACCTTGGCCGAGACTTCGTTCCAGCCCGCAGCGAGTGGTTCCCGCTGGGCCTGCTCCACACTCAGGGCCAGTGCTTTCTCCGGCCGGATCATCAGCAGTACGTCCTGGTCGAGTTGCAGACCACCAGTCAGACGGATCGACAATGGCTGGCCTTCAAAGCTGGCCACCGCATTACCCTGGGCCTTGAGCTTGAGGAAGTTGGAGTTGCCGAGGAACGAGGCGACAAAGGCATTCGGTGGGTTCTGATAGAGGTCGTAGCCACTGCCCAGCCCAACGATCTTGCCGTGACTGAAAATCGCAATGCGCTGAGACAGGCGCATGGCTTCTTCCTGGTCGTGGGTGACATAAACGATGGTAATGCCCAGGCGACGGTGCAGTTGACGCAGTTCGTCCTGCAGGTCTTCGCGCAGTTTCTTGTCCAGGGCGCCGAGCGGCTCATCCATCAGCAGGATGCGTGGCTCGTAGACCAGCGCACGGGCAATCGCCACGCGCTGCTGCTGGCCGCCGGAGAGTTGGGACGGGCGCCGATGGGCGAATTTCTCAAGTTGTACCAGCTTGAGCATGGCATCGACACGTTTGTCTCGCTCGCTGGCCGCCAATTTGCGGATGGCCAGGGGGAAACCGATGTTGTCGCGTACCGAAAGGTGCGGGAACAGTGAGTAGCGCTGGAACACCATGCCGATGTCGCGCTTGTGCGGCGGGACATTGACCAGCGATTGGCCATTGACCAGGATCTCGCCGCTGCTGGGTGTTTCGAACCCGGCAAGCATCGACAGGGTGGTGCTCTTTCCCGAGCCGCTGGAGCCGAGGAACGTGAGGAACTCACCGTCCTGGATGTCCAGCGAGATGTTGTCCACGGCGGCAAAGTCGCCGTAGTGCTTGTTCAGGTTGCGCAGGCTGACCAGGGGCTTGTCGCGCTGCTGTGCAGGATCTTTGATGACGGCACTCATGTCGTACTCCTAGGCGCTCAGGCGCTGATTTCATTGCGCCGGCGCAGCGCGGCGGCGATCACCATGACCAGTACCGACAGGCCGATCAGCAGCGTCGAAGCGACGGCGATCACAGGTGTCAGGTCCTGACGCAGGGTGGTCCACATTTTCACGGGCAGGGTTTGCAGGGTCGGGCTGGCCATCATCACGCTGAGCACCACTTCGTCCCACGAGACCAGGAAGGCGAACAGTGCGCCGGCAACCATGCCCGGGCGGATCGCCGGGAAGGTCACCTTGACCACCGCCTGCAGACGCGACGCCCCACAGATCACCGCGGCGTCTTCGATAGACTGATCGAACAGCTTCAGTGAGTTGATGATCGAGATGATGGTAAAGGGCAGCGCGACGATCACATGGCTTACCACGAAGGCAAACAGGGTTCCGGTGTAGCCCAGTTTGAGGAACAGCGCATACACCGCCACGGCGATGATCACCAGTGGCACGATCATCGGCAGGGTGAACAGGCCATAGAGCATTTCCCGGCCAGGAAAGCGCCCGCGAACCAGGGCGAAGGCCGTCGGCAGGCCGAGTGCAACGGCGCAGATTGTCGTCAGCACCGCCACCTTCAGGCTGGCCAGTGCGGCGTTCATCCAGTCGGCATTGGAAAAGAACTGGCTATACCATTTCAGCGTCCAGCCCGGTGGTGGGAACACCAGCCACTGCGAAGAACCGAATGACAGCAGCACGATGAACACGATCGGCAGCAGCAGGAATAGCGCGATCAGGCCGGTGGTGAGGTACAGGCCCAGACGCATGCGCCGGCCCATGGCATTGGGAGTCAGGAGCATGATCGCTTACCTCGCGTTACTGGCACCAACCGGAGACTCCGGTTGAAGCTTCAGGTAAAAGTAGAACAGCACCAGGGTGATCACGATCAGCAGTGCGGCGCCGGCGCTGGCCAGGCCCCAGTTAAGGAACGATTGCACCTGCTGAATGATGAACTCGGGCAGCATCATGTTCTGCGCACCGCCCAGCAGCGCTGGCGTCACGTAGTAACCCAGGGACATCACGAACACCATCAGCCCGCCAGAGAACAGCCCCGGACGACACAGCGGCAAGAACACCCGGAAGAAGTTGGTCCAGGGGCTGGCGCCGCAGATTGAGCCGGCCTGCAGGATCATCGGGTCGATTGCCTGCATGGTGGCCTGCAGTGGCAGGACGATGAACGGGATCATGATGTAGCTCATGCCGATCACCACGCCGGTCAGGTTGTGCACCATTTCCAGCGGTTGATCGATGATGCCCAAGGCCATCAGCGCCTTGTTGATGACCCCGGAAGCCTGCAGCAGCACCAGCCAGGAGTAGGTGCGCGCCAACAGGCTGGTCCACATCGACAGCAGGACGATGTTCAACACCCAGCGACCCCAACCGCGAGGTACCAGCGTGATCACCCAGGCCAGCGGAAAGCCCAGCAGCAGGCTGAACAGCGTGACCAGCCCGGCCACTGAGAACGTGTTCAGCAGCACCCGGGCATAGGCCGAGTTAGCGAACAGCTGCTCGTAGTTTCCCAGCCCTGGTGTGGGTTCCAGTACGCCACGCAGCAACAGGCCGATTAATGGCGCCAGGAAGAACAGGCCAAGGAACAGCAGGGCCGGTATCAGGTTGCCGACGCCCCGCCAGCGTTGGGCCAGGGTGGGGGATTGCTTCATGGTGACTGCCTTGCCAGTGGTCGAGCCTGCAGCGCCCTTGGCGCTGCTGCTCGGGTTAGCGTGACGGGACGCAGTGGCCGCCATTTTCATTTGACCAGCCATTCGTTCCACCGTGTCGCAATGGCAGGACCGTTCTTGGCCCAGTATGCGAAGTCGAGAGTGATCTGGTCCTTAGCGTAGGCAGTCGGCAGGTTAGGTGCCAGCACGGAGTCCAGGCGCGCGACGCTGTCGACGTTGACCGGCGCATAGGCGGTCAGGTTGGAAAAGTCGGCCTGGCCTTTGGCGCTGCTGGCATTGGCCAGGAACTTCATGGCCGCATCCTTGTTCTTGGAGCCTTTGGGGATTACCAGGAAATCGGCCATGACCAGGTTCTGTTTCCAGCTTACGCCCACGGGGGCGCCATCTTGCTGCAGGGCATAGATCCGGCCGTTCCAGAACTGCCCGAGGCTGGCTTCACCCGAGGCAAGCAGTTGTTGCGATTGCGCGCCGCCGCCCCACCAGACGATGTCTTTCTTGATGGTGTCGAGTTTTTTGAAGGCGCGGTCCAGGTCCAGTGGATAGAGCTTGTCGGCGGGCACGCCGTCGGCCAGCAGGGCCAGTTCAAGCACGCCAGGGCTTGGCCATTTGTACAGGGCACGTTTGCCGGGGTAGGTCTTGGTGTCGAATAGTGCGCTCCAATCGACTGGCTTGCTGGCGCCCAGCTTGCCTTCGTTGTAGCCCAGCACGAAGGAGAAGAAGAACGAGCCGACGCCGTGATCAGAGACGAAACGCGGGTCGATCTTGTCGCGCTGAATCGTGTTGAAGTCCAGTGGCTCGAGCAAGCCTTCAGCCGCTGCACGCAAGGCGAAGTCAGCCTCTACATCCACAACATCCCACTGCACATTGCCGCTTTCGACCATGGCCTTGAGCTTGCCATAGTCGGTTGGCCCGTCTTGAACCACGGTGATGCCGCTGCTGCGGGTGAAGGAGTCGGCCCAGGCCTGCTTCTGCGCATCCTGGGTTGTACCGCCCCAACTGACAAAGTTGACGCTCTCGGCCGCTGAGACGAATGAGCAGGCCGATGACAGCATGCCTGCAACAAGTACTGCGGCTACACGTTTGTTCAACACCATTTTCACGCCCTCATTTGTTGTGTTTTTGAGCGGGCTGTAGACACCCGCTTATCGGGAGCAGTAGGTCCATCGGGGCCTTGAAAGGCGACCGTGCCAAGGGCTGTTATTTGTGCTGTCCCTGGCGGGCGCACCTGGCAAAAGTGTCCGGTCTACGGAATATCATATTATGGTATTCCAAACTTTCTGCAAGCATTTTGCCGTACCGACCATCCGGCAAAATGCTGTGTTTATGGACAACATCGCGCGTTGCCGCGCTTGAAACAGCAGTTATCAGGAAGAAAATGGAATACTTTCAACCACTTCCAGGTCATAGCCGGTCAGCCCTGCGTACTTCAACGGTGGGCCAAGATGACGCAGTTTGCCCACCCCCAAATCCTGCAGGATCTGCGCGCCAGTGCCGACTTCCGAGTAGATGCGCGACTGTGAGCGGCTGTACTGCCGTGGCGGTTGGGTCAACTGCGGTATGCGTTCAAGCAGCGCTTGTGAGGATTCATGGTTGGCCAGGATTACCACAACCCCATGGCCTTCCTCGGCGACTTTCTGCAGGGCCGCCCAGAGTGTCCAGTTGCTTGGCCCGCTGTACTCTGCGCCCACCAGGTCACGCAGTGGGTCGATGACGTGCACCCGTACCAGGGTTGGTTGTTCGCGGCGCAGTTCGCCCATCACCATTGCCATGTGTACGCCGCCTTCAATCCGGTCTTCATAGGTGACCAGGCGGAAGGTGCCATGTACCGTCGGCAGCTCACGCTCACCGATACGGACTATCGTGTGTTCGGTGCTCAGGCGGTAGTGGATCAGGTCGGCAATGGTGCCGATCTTGATGCCGTGCCGGCGGGCGAACACTTCCAGGTCAGGGCGCCGGGCCATGGTGCCATCGTCGTTCATGACCTCGACAATGACCGAGGACGGGGTAAGGCCCGCCAGTCGCGCCAGGTCGCAGCCCGCTTCGGTATGCCCGGCGCGGGTCAGGACGCCGCCTTCCTTGGCGCGCAGCGGAAAGATATGCCCGGGTTGTACGAGGTCCTCTGGCACGGCATTGCTGGCCACTGCGGCGGCCACGGTACGGGCCCGGTCGGCAGCAGAAATGCCTGTGGTGACGCCGCTGGCGGCTTCGATGGAGACGGTGAACGCGGTACTGAACACGCTACCGTTGCTGGGCACCATTTGCTCCAGACCCAAACGCTGGCAGTGCTCGTCGGTTAGCGTCAGGCAGATCAGGCCACGGGCCTCGCAGGCCATGAAGCTGATGGCCCTGGCGTCGCAATGGTCGGCCGCGATCAGCAGGTCGCCTTCGTTCTCGCGGTCCTCGTCATCGACCAGGATCACCATCTTGCCCTGGCGGTAGTCTTCGATGATTTCTTCGATGCTGTTGAAGGCCATGGCTGGACTCTCAGTGTGTGGTATGAAATTCTATGGTATACCATAATACAGGTTGACTGAGGAGGTCACGATGAAGGCTTACTGGATTGCGCATGTGGATGTCACCGACCCGGACGCTTACAGCGAATACACCCGTCGTGCACCTGCGGCGTTTGCTGCTTATGGGGGGCGTCTATTGGCTCGAGGCGGCCGCAGCGAAGCGCTGGAAGGGCGAGCAACGCCACAACGCAGCGTTGTCATCGAATTTGACTCCTACGCGCAGGCGCTGGCCTGCTACCACTCGCAGCAGTACCAAGAGGCCAAGGGCTACCGTGAAGGTGTTGCTCGGGCTGAAGTGATTATAGTCGAGGGCATAGCACCCTGAATGACGGGCGCGGTGGGGTCAGCGGATGAAGTGGATCTTGCCGCAGTCATCATTGCCAATGTAGATGCCATAGACACCCGCGCGGCGTTCCTCGATGTAGCGTTCGAGGATCTGCCGTATTGCCGGGTAATAGATGCTGTCCCAGGGAATATCCTCGGGCGCGAAGAACTTGTAGTCGAGGGTTTCCGGGCCAAACTGGCCGGTGACTTCCAGGGCGATGGCGCGGTAGATGATGTACACCTCACTGATCTTCGGCACGCTGAAGATCGAGTAGGGTGAGTGGATTTCCGCTCGCACACCCGTTTCTTCCCACACTTCGCGCAAGGCAGCCTGTTCAGTGGTCTCATTGCTTTCCATGAAACCGGCCGGCAGTGTCCAGGTGCCCGGGCGAGGAGGGATGGCGCGTTGGCACAGCAGGTACTTGCCGTCCTGCTCGATGATGCAGCCGGCAATGATTTTTGGATTGACGTAGTGGATGTAGCCGCAACTGCGGCACATCTGGCGCTCATGGGTATCCCCCGGTGGCAGCTGGCGAACCAGGTCATTGCCACCGCATTGCGGGCAAAAGCGCGGGGTCATCATTTCAGCGGCCTATACGCGGTTCTTTAAGGGCGATGGGTGCAATGATCTCGGGGATGTCGCCGGTTTCCCCTTGCTTGCGCTTGAGGTACTCCAAGGCCACCTTCGCCGCCGCGCGGACGTGGTCGACCGAGGCCTGGTGCGCGGCCAGTGGATCGCCGCTCTTGATGGCCTCGACGATACGTTCCATTTCGTGGCTGCTGGTGCCACGGCGGTTCTCCTGAGACACCGATGTGGCGCGAAGGTAGCTGATACGGGCCTGCAACTGGCGTAACTGGGTCGCGGCGATGTGGTTGCCCGAGCCTTCGAGCAACACGTCATAGAACCCTTGAACCGAATCGATGACCTGCTGCAGTTCGCCCTCTGCGAGGGCCTTGCGGTTTTCTTCGAGGGCTTTTTCCAGGGCCTTGATATCCTTGGCCTTGGCACGCAGGGTGAACAGTTGGACGATCATGCCTTCCAGTACACAGCGCAGCTCGTAGATATCGACCGCATCGTCCAGCGTAATGATTGCCACCCGAGGGCCCTTGGCGTCGGCGAATTCCACCAGCCCTTCGGATTCCAGGTGGCGCAAGGCTTCGCGAACCGAGGTACGGCTGACGCCTAGGCGGTCGCACAGGTCGCGTTCGACCAGGCGGTCTCCGGGCAGGAGCTGGAAATTCATGATGGCGCTTCGCAG
The DNA here is from genome assembly GCF_002858665.1 of Pseudomonas sp. FFUP_PS_473. Lineage (NCBI taxonomy): Bacteria > Pseudomonadati > Pseudomonadota > Gammaproteobacteria > Pseudomonadales > Pseudomonadaceae > Pseudomonas > Pseudomonas sp. FFUP_PS_473. The sequence continues at coordinate 106,389 of NZ_PJQQ01000005.1, read as the reverse complement.
TTTATCCAGCACGATTTCGCGCAGGGTAACGGGGTTGCGATTGACCTTGAAGCTGTCGTCGAGTGGCAGGCGTTTCATGGGGTCTGCTCTGAGTTGGGCTGTCCAGGTAAAAGGCGTACGTCGATCATCGGGATCGTCCGTGCTCCGTTTGGATCAGCAGCCCAGGTTTAACTGGAGGCCTCTGCATCGGCTTCGGCGAAGGCTTCACGGGCAAGCCGGAAACTGTCTACGGCAGCGGGTACGCCACAGTAGATGCCGACCTGAAGCAGAATTTCGCGTATTTGTTCACGACTCAGTCCATTACGCAAGGCGCCACGGATATGCAGCTTGAGTTCGTGAGGCCGGTTAAGGGCCGATATCATGGCCAAGTTTATCATGCTGCGCTCTTTAAGCGATAAGCCCTCGCGGCCCCAGACGTGACCCCAGCAGTACTCTGTGACCAGCTCCTGCAGGGGGCGATTGAAGTCGTCGGCATTCTCGATTGAGCGGTTGACGTAGGCTTCGCCCAGTACCTGGGTACGAATCGCCAGGCCCTTTTCATATTTTTCGTTGCTCATGTCGTGCTGCTCCTGTCGGGTCAAAGCCCGCCCATCAGGGTGTATTTGATTTCGAGGTAGTCTTCGATGCCGTACTTCGAGCCTTCACGGCCCAGGCCCGATGCCTTGACCCCGCCAAAGGGCGCCACTTCGGTGGAAATCAACCCTTCGTTGATGCCGACCATGCCGTACTCCAGGGTTTCGCTCATGCGCCAGGCACGCCCCAGGTCGCGGGTGTAACAGTAGGCCGCAAGGCCGAATTCGGTATCGTTGGCACGCGCAATCGCTTCGGCTTCAGTGTCGAAACGGAATACCGCTGCCAATGGCCCGAAGGTTTCTTCCTGCGCGACCTTCATGTCGCGGGTCAACCCGGCGAGGACAGTTGGCTGGAAAAAGCCATGCCCCAGCGCATGGCGTGCGCCTCCGCAGACCCGCTGCGCGCCTAATGCCAGTGCATCCTGAACATGCTCTTCAACCTTGGCCACGGCGCGTTCGTTGATCAGTGGCCCTTGCTGGACGTCGGGCTCGAAACCATTGCCAACCTTGAGTGCTGCAACACGCTCGGCAAGGCGTGCTACAAACGCATCGTGAATGCCGTCTTGAACCAGGAAGCGGTTGACACACACGCAGGTCTGTCCGGCATTGCGGAACTTGGCGACCAATGCGCCTTCCACGGCGCGCTCAAGGTCGGCGTCGTCGAAGACGATAAAGGGCGCATTGCCGCCCAGTTCCAGCGAAACTTTCTTCAGGGTCGGTGCGCACTGCGCCATCAGCAATTTGCCAATGCCGGTGGAGCCGGTGAAGGAGAGCTTGCGCACCACGGGGCTGCCGGTCAGTTCTGCACCAATCGCCACGGCGTCGCCTGTGATGACATTGAACACGCCGGGCGGAATACCGGCCTGTTCGGCCAGCGCGGCCATGGCCAGCGCTGAGAAGGGGGTTTCCGGTGCCGGTTTGACGATACATGTGCAGCCTGCCGCCAAGGCCGGGCCGGCTTTGCGGGTGATCATCGCGGCCGGGAAGTTCCACGGTGTGATGGCGGCCACGACACCGATCGGCTCCTTGCTGACGACGATACGTGCATCAGCCTTGTGGCTGGGAATAGTATCGCCGTAGATGCGTTTGGCTTCCTCGGCAAACCACTCGATAAAGCTGGCCGCGTAGAGAATCTCACCCTTGGCTTCGGCAAGTGGTTTGCCCTGTTCCAGCGTGAGGATTTCGGCCAGGGCGTCGGCATGTTCGAGCATCAGGCTGTGCCAGCGCTTGAGCAGGGTGCTGCGTTCCTTGGCCGTCAGGCTGCGCCAGCTCGGCCAGGCCGCGTTTGCCGAAGCGATGGCCAAGCGGGCGTGGTCGGCACCGAGGTTGGGGACTTGGCCGATTTTTTCGCCGTTGGCCGGATTGAAAATCTGCTGGTAGGCGCCGTCTGGCGCGTCCAGCCATTGGCCATTGATAAAGGCTTGCTGGCGGAATAGTTGCGAGGCTGCAGGTGTCATGCCGGCTCCCGGAATAAAAAGGGGCCGCTACCGAGGGGGAGGGTAGCGAGCGGCCCCGGAGTAAACGCTTAGGCCAGGGTGGGCAGCGCGCCCAGCTTGCCTTTGTGGTAGATCATCGGCGTGGCTGGCTGATCGGGCAGGATCAGGTTTTTTACCGCGCCGACGATGATGGCGTGATCGCCGCCGTCGTATTCGCGCCAGAGCTCGCACTCAATGATCGCAGTGGCCTTGCTCAGCAAGGGGTTGCCCAACGCACTGAGGTGCCACTCAATGCCTTTGGCCTTGTCTTTGCCCTTGCCGGCAAAGGCATAGGCTTCGGCCTGCTGATCGGCTGCGAGCAAGTGAATGGCAAACTGCTTGCTGTTGCGCAGAATCGGGTAGGTATCAGACGCGTAGTTAGGGCAGAACAGGACCAGTGCCGGGTCAATCGACAACGCGCTGAACGCGCTGGCGGTGATGCCGACGATGTCACCCTGCGCGTCCAGGGTGGTGACCACTGTCACCCCGGAAGGGAAGGAGCCCATGACTTCTTTGTAAATGCCGGGTTCGATCATGATGCAGGTCTCCTAGCGCATGACAAACGGGTCGGGCATCGGTGCTTGCGAGAGGTTGATCCATACCGTTTTCAGTTCGGTATAGGCCAGCACCGATTCGATGCCGCTCTCGCGACCGTAGCCGCTGTTCTTGAAGCCGCCGATAGGCGCCATGGCCGATACCGCGCGGTAGGTGTTGACCCAGATGATGCCGGAGCGTACGTCCCGGGCCAGGCGATGGGCGCGGCCCAGATCGCGTGTCCAGATACCGGCAGCAAGGCCGAATTGCGAGTCGTTGGCGATTGCCAGGGCTTGGGCTTCGTCCTTGAAACGAATCACCGAGGCCACTGGGCCGAACACCTCTTCCTGCATGATCTTCATCGAGTTGCTGTCGCACTCGAACAGGGTCGGCTCATAGAACCAGCCTCCGCCGGCAATGTCCGGGCGCTTGCCTCCCAGGCGCAGGCGAGCACCTTCGGCCAGTGCATCGGCCACCAGGCCTTCGACGACTGCCAGTTGTTGGGCCGTGGCCATCGGGCCCATCTCGGTGCTGTCGTCCTGCGGGTTGCCGATACGAATGCGTTTGGCGCGGGCAATCAGGCGCTCAACGAACTCATCGTAGATTTCGTCCTGAACCAGCAGGCGCGAACCGGACACGCAACTCTGGCCGGAGGCCGCATAGATACCCGCGATGGCTCCGTTGATTGCACTGTCGAGGTCTGCGTCGGCAAAGATGATGTTGGGCGATTTGCCGCCCAGCTCCAGCGACAGCTTGGCAAAGTTCTCGGCGCTGCTGCGTACCACGTGGCGCGCCGTGGCCGCACCACCGGTGAAGGCAATCTTGCGCACCAGGGGGTGACGGGTCAGTGCAGCACCCGTGCTGGGGCCGTAACCGGTCACGACGTTGACGACGCCAGGCGGAATGCCGGCTTCCAGGGCCAAGCGTGCCAGCTCAAGAATAGTCGCCGAGGCATGTTCGGACGGCTTGAGCACGATGGTGTTACCTGCGGCCAATGCTGGCGCCAGTTTTATCGCGGTCAGGTACAGCGGGCTGTTCCACGGGATGATCCCGGCCACGACGCCGATGGGCTCGTGCACGGTGTAGGCAAACATGTCCGGCTTGTCCAGCGGCAGCGTGCCGCCTTCGAGCTTGTCGGCCAGGCCCGCGGTGTAGTGGAAGAACTCTGGCAGGTAGCCCACCTGGCCGCGGGTTTCGCGGATCAGTTTGCCGTTGTCGCGACTTTCCAGTTGTGCCAGTTGCTCTTTGTTCTCGGCGATCAGATCGCCAAGGCGGCGCAACAGCTTGCCTCGTGCGGTAGCGCTCAGGCCCCGCCAGGCTGCGCCCTCGAAGGCTGCCTGGGCCGATTGAACGGCACGTTCGACATCGGCTTCGTCAGCATCGGGCAGCACCGCCCAAGGCTCGGCGAGCGCCGGGTTCAGGCTTTCAAACGTCTTGCCGTTAAGGGCATCGACCCATTCGCCGCCGATGCACATCTGGAAGCGTGCGAGTGTCATGCAACGATCCCCTCTATCTGGTTGTGTTGGTTTTGTGCGTTATCCAGAAAGTTCAGCAGCACCTGATTGACCAGGCGCGGCGACTCTACCGGCATCATATGCCGCTGTTCGTCGAGTATTGCCACTTGTGCGCCGGGAATGCGCTCGGCCAATTGCCGGGCCATCTCCGGGGTCGAACCGGGGTCCAGTTCGCCGGTGGCAATCAGGGTGGGCACCCGAATACTGCCGAGGTCGTCAGCGCGGTACATGTCCTGCGTGGCGAACAACTCGTAGGTGGTCAGGTAGCCTTGTGGATCATTGCTGGCCAGTGTCTGGCGGATGGCTGCGATCTGTGCCGGGTTGGCAGCCTGATACTCGCGGCTGAACCAGCGTGACAGCGCCGCTTCGGCATTAGCGTCCGGCCCGTGCTCAGCGGCCTGGGCGGTTCGCGCAATGACGCCAGCGCGTTGTTCCAGGCTACGGTTGAACACGCTGTTAAGGATCACCAGCCCCTGCACGTGCTGCGGATAGTGCAGCGCAAAGGCGCGAGCGACCAGCCCGCCCATGGAGAAGCCAATCACGGTCGCCCGCGGCAGCTCAAGGTGCTCAAGCAACTCCAGCAACTGATCGGCATAGCCCAGCAGGTCGGTGCCAGTGGGCGGGCGCTGGCTGGCGCCATGCCCGAGCATGTCGTAGGCAATGACACGGTACTTTGTGGCCAGGCCTACGATCTGCCCGCCCCACATTTCTTTATTCAGGCCCACGCCGTGGATCAATATCACGGGCTGGCCTTGGCCGGTCGCCAGGTAACTGGTGCCAGCCGGTGTGCGTTCAGCAGTGAGCCGAATCATGGAGCGCTCCTACATGCTGTGTGGGTTACTGCGCTTTCTCAGCGGCCAGTTCTTCCAGATCGATGTAGCGGTTGCCGATACGCGGGTGCAGGCGGCCACCGTCGGCGCAACCCAGGACCACAACGATTTCGTCGGCACGCGGTGCATCTTCGATCTGCATTTCCAGCGTGATGTAGTGCGAACGCAGACCCTCGTCGTCCTTGTGCATCATCGGAATCTGGATCGAAGTGCCAGGGCCACCGCGCTTGTTGGTGAAGCTCAGGTAGCTTTTGGCCTTGACCGCTTCACGGTAATGATTGCCAAAGCGCAGGGTATGGATGACAGCGGAAGCGTGCTCGATTTCACCGTCGGCACCGACGACGGCCGCCTTGCCGTAGGCTTCGATCTTTTCCGCGCCGCCAATGGTTGCCACCAGCCGCTCAACCATCAGGGCACCGAGGTCGGAGCAGTTGGCACGGATTTCCGGCTTCAGGTCTTCAACGAAGCCGCGGCCCAGCCAAGGGTTCTTGATGACCACAGCCAGCCCGACCATGGTCACCGGCTTGTCTGCAGCTTTACCGCCTTCGATGAAGGTTTCTTCGACATAGCTGACGATTTTGCGAATTTCAAAACTCATGAGCGGCTCCATCTGAGTGAATAAGGTTTGTGCGTATGATGGTATACCATAATACTGTAAGCGCAAGTCCCTCAGATGAGTTTGTAGAGCAAGAAGGCGACAGATGGCCTGCAAACAGGGATTCCGCTGTCTGCTGGAGGTGTGCTGGGAGGGCGAGGGGGAAAAGCGAGGGCGTGATGTAGCTGCTACGCCAATCGGCCTTGGCGTAGCAGCGCGAGAGATTCAGTGACGGCTGTTAGCGGAACTCGAAGAACTCATAACGCAGATTGCCCTCTGGAATCCGCTGTTCGCGCATCAGTTCCTTGACCTGGGCCAGCAGCCCTTTGGGGCCGCAGAAGCTGATCTGGATGTGCTCTGGATTGGTTTCGCCAGCAACCCGGCGCAAGGTCTCAGCCAGTTTGTCGGCGCTGCTGTCATGGCCGACGAACTCGGCGCCGCGTTCTTCAGCCATCGTTTTCATCTGTTCGACACTGGGGAACGCCCGCGAAGGGTTGAAGCAGTAAACCAGCGTGACATTGTCGAAGCGCTTGGCAGCTTTGTCCTGCAACCAGGAAACGAACGGCGAAATGCCCACCCCGCCACCAATCCAGATTTCCCGCTGGGCATCGGGCAGGCGCTTGAAGTGCCCGTAAGGGGCATAGATATCCGCCAGCATGCCGACCTTGACCTGTTTGCGCAGCGCCTGGGTGTAGTCGCCCAAGGCGCGGATCACGAAGTGGATGTGGCCGTTGTCTTTATGGGCGCTGGCGATCGTGAACGGGTGGGGCTCACGCAAGCCCTTTTCCTTCATGGCCAGGAATGCGAATTGCCCGGCCTTGAACGGGAAGCCGCGATGGACCGGTGCCAGTTCCAGGTGCAGGGAGCCTTTGGCAATGGACACCGCAGCAACCTTGTACTCGCCGGCTGTGGCAATGAAGGGGTAGAGCACCAGCTTGTACAGGGCAGCAATGACCCCCAGGCCACAGAGTACGGCCAACCAGATGCCGGAAGGGCTGTTCAGGGTAATCGGTGACTTGAAGCTCAGCCAATGGGCAATGACGATCAGGAACAGCGGGCCAGAGAGTTTGTGCCACCAGCGCCAGACGCTATAGGGGATGTTTCGGTTCAGGGCCAGCAACACGATCATGCCCAGTGCCACATAGCTCAGTTGGCGCACCATGCGCGTCCAGTACTTGGAAAACTCCACAATCGCAGCACTGTTCCAGGCGTCCAGGTTGGCTTTGAACACCAGGTGGTAGCTGGCAAAGACCAACGCCCAGATGCCCAGCCATTTGTGCGTTTCATACACCCGATCCAGCCCGCCGAACAGTCGCTCGATGAGATGCCAGCGAGCGGCCAGCAGGCATGAAACCGCCATGTTGGCCAACGCCGCAGCGCCCAGCACCAAGCTGAGGGTGGCCGAGGTCATCCAGGTATCGGAAGGAATTTCGAGCAAAATGGTGAGCGTGGTGATCAGCAGGATACCCACGACGCAGTGCCAGCTTTTCAAACGGTTAGCCTCCAGTTATCAACGTTAATAGCTTAACGGTTTTCGAGGCTGTCGGCTCTGACCTGGGTCACGGGTGTCACGACGGTGTCAGTAATAACGCTACTGTAGTCCCGTGCCTTGATGCTCCAACCCAGTATGTCAGCACGGACTTCACGTTAGATAAACCGCTGACTGCAGTCATTTAGCCATCTCCCTCCGCCCAGTGCGCGTTAACCACGGTCAACGTACCTGTCGGCCCGAGGTACATTCGGGAGGTGCTGCTCAACAAGCCCCAAGATCGACTCGAACGCTTTACGCTTGGCAAAAAGTGGGAAGGTACTGCGCGAGTGTTTGTTCAGATAATCGTTGTACCAAGCGAACTCCAAGCCAACCAATTTTTGCTTTCGGTCTATGGCTACCTCAGTGAACCTCGACCACTCGTAGGTATGGTGATGAAAGTCTGTTTGCAAATCACGGTAGCGCGCTGAATTCATGGAGGCATGTGTCAACATCACGCTACCTGATCCGCCAATAGCACCGATCAGAAGCGCCGGATCGTTATATGCACTTGCCATACACATAAATGCAATCGCCGTGAATGCTGCCAAACCCTTCAAGAAAGTGAGTGTCCACTCCGGAAAAACCTTCCATTTGCAAAATTCTGCTCCAGACTTTGTAAAACGGTAGGCAAAATTCATGCGTTGATGGGTCATGCTTAATACAGTAATGATCAATAAAGAGAAAAACAGGAGGGCACATAATGAACGCACAGGCTCATCATATGTTTCAAAATTTGAGTGCATAGAAAACCCAAACCAAACAGCAACCACCAGCCAGAAAAAAAACAACCCGTTAGCAATAACGGTATTGTAGTTTCGTGCCTTGATCCTCCACCCCAGCAGCTCTGGTTCATGTGCATACTTCCACGTCAGTTGTGGCGGCAGTTCTCGTGGCGTGGCCCAGTTGCCCAGCAGGGACTTCACGCGAGACAACCCCTCTGAAGCCTTCATTTTTCAATCCCCTCTGGCACCTGAAGGTTCAACCCATAGAGACTGTGTTTCTCCAACTTCTGTTCTTCAGGCAGCATGTCGGTGAACAGCGTATTTTGGCGCTCGGCCTCACGTAAATCGTCGCGCAAGGCCACACGGAACATGTAGCCACGGGCGTCTGCACGTTGATTGAGCGGTGGCGGGTAATGCACCTCCAGTTCCAGTGCTGCATTGCTCGTGGGTGTCGCCACCCAGGCCTGCCATACGCGGTATGGATCCTTGGCCTGATAGGCAAAGTCGCTCTGTAATTGCTGGCCACCGGCGGCCTCCGGCAGTTGCCCGGCCAACTCAGGATCAACCCAATGACCGCGCAGAAAGTGCTCGTAGAGTGGGCTCTGCTGCTGCGGCGTGTGATAGACCGGTGAGCCTTCGCTGTCGATCACCACCGGTTGCAGCTGGACAATACTGCCCGCCAGCGTGGCGGGGAACAGCAGTTGCACCCAGAACCCCAGGCAACGTTGCGGCCCTCGGTCCGGATAGGTGTACACCGCTCGGGCCCAGACGCTGGGCCGCTGCAGGATCTCCAGCAAGGCCGTCAATTGGGTTTTATGGCCGTCAATGCCTACCCAGTTTTCCTCTGGAGCTTTGCCCCAGCTACAGCGGTACAGCCACAGCCTTAGGCCTTCGCGCTTGTAGCGGTTGGCATGTACTGAAAACAGCAGATAGGCAATGCCGAGTGCGCCCAGAACAATGGTGACCGGTGAGGACATGATCCAGGCAAAGTTCAACCAGTAGCCCAAAATAGCGCCGGTAAATTGGATAGTTGCAACGAAACTCATCATACGTAGAGTGCCGTACTTCCATTCCAGTGCATTCCTCTCGTCTTCACTACTCGCCCCCGCAATATCCTTCGATACCTGCCACGCCTCAACACCTGCAGCAATCGCGCCGAGCGCCGCCCAGGTCGCCGTGCGGGCAATCAACCGCTTGGCGGCCTGCGCGAAGTTGATGTCGCCTTGAGCCAGCCATGCCCTGGCGCCCGCTTTCGTCAGTTTCGTGATCTCGTTGCCCAACGGCGCAGACATCCCCTGCGCCCGATTCCACGCCGGGCCCACGCACACGGCCATCATTGCGTTACCGGTATAGGCCGCATTGGCGGTCATCATCCGCAGTTCGCTGTTGTTGAACAGGCCGTCGGCACTCGCTTGTTCAAGGCTGTACAGGGTGTTCCAGACATTCAGCCCGACCAGCATCAGCGGCAGCGCCTGGCCGAAGTGCTTGCCCATCCATTCGCGGCTGCGGGCGTTGAAGCGCTCGCGTTGTTGGCTTTTGAGGCGGTGCTGGGCCAGGGCCTCCTGTTGCCCGAGGTCGCCCAGTTGTTGGTGGAGGTGATCGACAGGCACATTCAGGCGGTTGACCGGGGACAGTGTGAACAGCAGTTGATGCGGCCGGCTGAAATGCAGGTCCTGCAGTTGCAGGGTCAAGCTACGTAGCGCGGTGCGGGTCGCGGCCTGATCGTGAGGCGCGCCGGGACGTGTCAGCGTGCGCTGCTGGGCGTCGATCTGCCGTTGCAAGCCAAGGACCTGCTGCTGCCAGCGGCGGAACTGCGCCTTGAAGTCGGGGTTGAAGCGCAGTTGGGTAGCGTCAGAGGCCTGGGTCGAGATCAAGGCCTGGGTAGCCACCTGAGTGAGCACGTCCGTCGCGCTGGCGTAAGCCCGTTGCAAGGCCGGCGCCAGGGTCATGCTCAGGGTGTGCCAGGCCCCTTCGGCACTGCTGTTGGCCACCGTCACCAAGGTGTCGAACGCCCGCCGGGCTGTCGTGCTCAGCGCCTGGTAGGCCTTGCTCTGCTTGACCGAGGGCAGGTCGAGCACGCCTTTGAGTTCGTTCGCCCGGGTGGCAACGCTGGTGACATCCGCCGGGTTTTCGGGGTCGACGGGGCGGGTGCTGCCATCGCCCTGGCTACGGCCATCGAGCAGGCCGGTGGTGGCGAAGTTGTGCGCGACCGTGCGTACCAGCGCGGCAATTTCCGGGTTGAAGTTGAACAGCGCCGTGCCCAGCAGGGTGCTCGGTTTCACCGCCTGCCGGCACAGCCAGTCCTGCCCGGCCTCGCCGCCACCCAACAGGGTTGCGAGGCCTTCGGCAGTCTCCAGCAAGGCGCGGCTGTGGGCCGGGTTGCAGGTGTCGAAGAACAGGGTGTCGGCATTCGGTGCAAGCCGCTCCAGCCAGTTGAGCAGGTCGCGTTCGCTGCGCTGGGCATGGGCCTCAAGCTGGGCCGCCTGGGCCGTGGCCCGGCTCAGGAAGCCTTGCAGTTCATCGAAGTGGACGTCTTCGCGCCACAGGCGTTTGTCGCGCCACTCGGCCAGGGTGCGCCGCCAGGTGCCGGGGTGCGGCAGTGTGCCCCAACGCTGAATGAACGTCGCCTCATGTGCCTCGATCTCCCAGCGCCACGTCTCGATCATGGGCGCATCACCCGCACTGCCGACCTCACGGGCTCGCTCGGATTCATCATCGGCCTTGAGCAACGTGTACAGGTCATCGGTGTAGGCACGGGTCAGTGCCGGGTCCTGGGCGACGTGCGCGGGTAGCAGCGGTGTGCAATCAAAGCCGCACAGTGCTTGCACCGCGGTGGCCGTTTGCAGTTTCTCCTGGTGCTCCTGCTCGAACAGTGCCTGTTCCAGGCGCCGCCCGGTGAGGTTCAGGCTCAGGTCGTCAACCAGCGCCAACGGGTCGTCGAGGGCGATGAACAGTGCCGTGTTCTGGTCTGGCACGTAGCCACGAATCAGCGCTTCCTCGAAATCCCGCTTGAACGGCCGGTCGGGGTCGGATGGGTCGGCATCGGTGGGCAGCGTGGTGCTGAGCAGGTTCGGTGCAGGCTGGTCCTGTACGCGGATATCGGCCACGCTCTGGCCCAGTTGCACCAGTGGCGCACCGTGGGCAACCTGGTAGGTGTCGCAGTAGTCCGGCAGGTCGAGGTCGCGCAACCAGGGCGTTTGCAGGCCACCGGAACGCATGGCTTCGCACAGCCGCCAGGTCCATTGCACCGGCGAAAAGGCCAGGCGCAAGATGCTGCGGCGGGGGTACAGCAGGTACGGCCGTGATTCGCCGGGGTTGGTTCGCAGGTCCTGGCCAATTTCCAGCGCGGTCCAGGTGTGGCGGGTAAACATCCGCCCGATGACCTGGTACTCGTGGAAGGTCTTGTCGACGCTGTCCCAGACATACAACCAGCCGTCCCGCAGTTGGCGCAGGGTGTAGCTGCGGGTTTTCAAGGTGGGCTGGAGTTTGGGTGCCCAGCCTTTGGGCAGTGGATGCGGGCCTTGTGCTTGGCCTTTTTCCGGGGACGCGTCAATCGCGTAGCGCACCGGAAAGATGGCAACCTCGGGGGATTTCATCGGGCAACAGCCGCGCCCCACCGGAACATTGTCAAAGGCTTGCCTGAGACGCGCCTGCCTAAGCTCTGCCGGACTGGCTTCCTGATTCATGTTGCATCCTTGTCTAATTCGATTGCCAGGCAGTGGTCATCCATGAAGGTCTTGCCGACAGTGGCCTTGCTGACTGCAGTGGTAATGAGTGGGGTGCTCGCGCATAGCGGAACACCTCGAATGGCAAAGGACTGGAACGCTAGCAGATGCACTTCTGGAGGGATGTAGGACGCTTCCGAAAGTTGTTACAAGGCTGGTGTCGGCAGCTTCGCCTCACATTGCAGTGTGAGGACGGGAAGGGGGCAAAGGTCGAGGTTACCGTCTGGGCAATGATTGAACGCGCGGCTCAAGCTGTTGCCGGGGGATGAGCTGGTATCCGGTCCGGTTGCTACCGGTATCGAAAGCCCCTGCAGGTGCTCATCCCTGCAGGTTAGCGTATCCAGAGCGGTGTATCGGGAGTGGAAGACGAACTGTCAGGGCACTCAGGCCGCTTGTGCAGCACTAGAGTGGCTCTACGAGCCACTCGTTGGCCTTGCGGATATCGGCTTGTGCCAAGCGTCCGCTCCAGCGGTGCAGCACCAGCATGCTGGTGATGAAGCGGTACTGCGCCTGGTAGAGGTCACGGCGGGCGCGGAACTCTTCCTTGATGCTGTAGAGCACATCGACTGCATTCTTGACCCCGTAGCCAAAGGCTTTTTCCGTCGAGATGCGTGACTTCGTTGCCGATTCCAGCGCGCGGCGGGTGGCCTTGATACGTCCGAGTTCGGCGCTCATGCCGATGTAGGCTGTACGGGTTTCCTTGATGATCTCGCGGCGCAGGGCTTCCATTTCCTGCTGGGCGGCGTCCTTGTCGCCTTCCGAGCTGACCACGCGGGCGCTGGTGGAGCCGCCGCTGTACAGAGGTACTTGCAGGTCGAGGGACGCGACATAGTTTTCCGAGCGCGGTGTCAGGGTGCCCTCATAGCCGATGTCGCTGCGCAGTGCGGTCAGGTTCAGCCCAAGACGGGGCAGGTGCCCGGCCTTGGCTTCGGCGATTGCCGCATCGGCGGCATTGACGCTTTGTTGGCGGGCCAGCAGTGCCGGATTGCTGCTCAGGGCCGCTTCTACCCAGTAATCCTGGGCTTGAGCCGGCAGGCTGAAACTCGGGTTGTCGCCCAGCCGTTTGAGCGGTTCCTGAACGTCACGCCCTACCAGTTCGGAGATGGCCTCGCGGCTGTTCGCGACCTTGTTGCCTGCCTCGATCTCATCGGCCAGCAGCGTGTCGACCCGTGCCTCAAGATCGTTTACGTCGGTGATCATCGCCATTTGCCGGGCGAACATGGCTTTCACTTGCTTGAGGTTGCGCTCGGTCGCGCTGCGTTCGCTACGCACCAGGGAAAGCTCGTCCTCGGCGGCGAGCACGGCAAAGTAACGTTCGGACAAGTCGATGCTGGCTTGTACCTGAGTGTCGTCCGACTCGTACTCACGCTGCTTGGTCAGTTGCGTGTACTTCTGGTAGCTGCGCCAGACCTGCGGGTCATAGATCACCTGATTCAGGCTCAGGGTAGCGCGCCGACCGGTGTACTCGGTTCGGCTCAGGTCGTCATCACGCCGGCTACGGTTGACGCTGGCACCGGCGCTGAGCTGCGGCAGGAGTTGGCCAAACGCTTCGCGCTGGCGGCCTTCGCCACTGCGAATCAAGGCGTTCGCACGCAGTATGCGTGGGTCGGCGCTGCTGGCCTCCTGCTGCAGTTGCCAGAGGTCGACGGCGTGGCCTGCGGCGCTGCTTTCAACTGGGCTGTTGGCCAGTGCTGCCAGTGGCACGGTTAAGCACATCGCGATCAGGTACTTCATGTCAGTCCTCGATCAGCGAGCGGGCGAAGGCATTGCTGGCAGGTTGTATCAGGTACTGCAGCAGGGTACGGGCGCCGGTGTTGATCAGGACTTCGGCAGGCATACCCGGTACCAGCGCCAGGTTGCCGAGGGTTTTTCGACCCGTTTCGGTCAGCGCTACACGGGCCAGGTAATACGCCGTCCCGGTCTCCTTGTTGGTCAGGCGGTCGGCGGAGACCTGCAGCAATTGCCCCTCAATGACCGGGGTTGCGCTGCTTTTGAAGGCGCTGAAGCGAATGTCCACCAACTGACCGACCACGATACGGTCGATATCGGTGGGCGATAGCTGTGCTTCGACAATCAGTTCTTCGTTGGCCGGAACAATGTCCATCAGCGGCGTGCCCGGGTTTACCACACCGCCCAAGGTATGCACGGTCATGCCCATGACCATGCCCGACTCTGGTGCCAGCACTTCCGTGCGCTTGTCGCGGTCTTGTACGGTGGCCAGTCGCTCGCGCAGGTCGTAGATCTTGGTGCGGGTTTCACCCAGTTGCCCGGCAACTTCGGTGGCGAAGGTCTTTTTCAACTGGAGAATCTTCAGCTCGGCCTCACCGATTTGTACCTGGGCGCGGGCGCTGGCTGATTGATGCTCGACCACTTCGGCCTGCAGGCGTGCGAGGCTGCGTTCCTGTTCGCGCAGGCGCTGTTTATCAACGTAGCCTTCGGCCAACAAGGCGCGCAGGTCGACGATTTCTTCCTGGTAGGAGGTGGCCAGGGTCTGTTTGCTGGCGATGATCGCCCGGAAGCCGCGAATCTGTTCCTCGATCTGACGGATCGCTTTTTCCTGTATGCCGATCTCGCCCAGCAGCCCGTTGCGGCGGGTCTGGAAGATACGCGCTTCACTGTCGCGGGCTTCACGTACACGCGGATCAGTGGCGTCGAGGTCGGGCACGGCGGCAGGCTCTGCCAATCCGTCGCGTTCGGCGACCAGTCGTGCTTCCAGTTCGCGTGCGGCGATCAGTTGGCTGCGCATCATCTCTGTCTCGGAGCGGGCCTGGGTGTTGTCCAGGACCAGCAAGACGTCGCCTGCCGTTACTCGGTCGCCGTCGTGTACCCGCAATTCGCGGACGATGCCGCCTTCCAGGTGTTGCACGGTCTTGCGGTAACTTTTAACGGTGACGACACCGGGCGCCAGTGCAGCGCTTTCCAGGGGGGCAAAGACCGCCCAGCCGCCGAACAGGCCAAAGGTCACCATCACAATAAGGAAACCGACACGACGGGTTGGCCGGTCATCGACAGGCAATTGCGCCGTAGTGACGGAGGCGTGCATAGAGTCTTGCATGGCGTTGATCATCTGCTTGTTCGTTAGGCCTGAGCGGTTTGCGCGTGCGCGGTTATATTGCTGTGCAGGTGCGCCCAGACCTTGTCGCGTGGCCCGTACAGGCTCAGTTCGCCTTGGCTCAACACCAGCAATTTATCCACGTTTGCCAGCACGCCCGAGCGGTGTGTGATGACAAATACCGTGGCACCGCTTTGCTTGAGTTTGCGCAAGGCTTCAGCGAGCATCTGTTCACCGGTGTCGTCGAGATTCGAGTTGGGTTCGTCCAATACCACCAGTCGCGGTGCCCGATACAGGGCGCGGGCCAGGCCGATACGTTGGCGCTGGCCACCGGAAAGCCCGCCGCCATTGGCGCCGATAAGGGTGTCGTAGCCCTGTGGCAATTGCAGAATCAACTCATGCACACCAGCCATTCGGGCCGCAGCGACAACGGCGGCAGCGTCGACTTCACCGAAGCGGGAAATGTTTTCGCTGATGCTGCCTTCGAACAACTCGATGTCTTGTGGCAGGTAGCCAATGTAGCGGCCCAGTTCGTCGCGTCGCCATTGGCTGATGTCGGCGCCGTCCAGGCGTACCGTGCCGGCCAGGCTTGGCCAGATCCCGAGTAGGGCGCGGGCCAGGGTCGACTTGCCGGCACCGCTGGGGCCGATGATACCCACGGCTTCCCCAGCAGCCACGCGAAAGCTCAGGTTACGCACCAATGGCGTGCGGTTGCCTGGCGAGCTGACGGAGAGGCTCTCGACCGTGATGGCACCGTGTGGTGCCGGCAGTGACATGCGCACCGGTTCAGCGGCAACTTTCTGCAGGAGTTCATGCAGCCGTGAGTACTGTGCACGCGCACCAACGAAGCCTTTCCAGATACCGATCAGCTGGTCGATCGGGGCCAGGGCGCGCCCCAGCAGAATGGAGCCTGCGATCATCAGACCGGAAGAAATCTCATGCTTGATGGTCAGGTAGGCGCCCAGGCCCAGTACCAGTGACTGGACAATCTGGCGGAAGGTCTTGGAGACCGCCGCAATGGCACCAGCGCGATCGCTGGCACAGCTTTGTAGCATCAAGACCTTGTTGATGCGCTGGCTCCAGCGCTGGCGCAGGTCTGCAAGCATGCCCATCGATTCGACGACTTCGGCATTGCGCAGGCTTTTCTGGGTGAAGGTAGTGGCCGCCATCTGCTCGCGGTTGGCCGCTTGCAGGGGTGCCTGGGTGAGTTTTTCGTTGAGGTAGGCCAGCGCACCCAGCAGCAGGGCACTGATCACGCCCATCCAGCCATACCAGGGGTGGAAGATAAACATGACCGCCAGGTAGATCGGAATCCAGGGGGTGTCGAAAAAGGCGAACAGGCCATTGCCGGTCAGAAACTGGCGCAGGCTACTGAGGTCGTTGAGGGGTTGGGCTGACGCATTCATGCCGCCGCTGTTCAGCGCCTGCCTGAAGCTGGCATCGAACAGTCGCTGGTTCAGCAGGGTGTCCAGGCGGGTGCTGATGCGCACCATGACTCGTGAACGCACCCACTCCAGGCTACCGAGGGTGACCATCAACAGCAGCATGATCAGCGTCAGCATCAGCAGTGTCGAGAGGCTGCCGCTGCCTACGGCGCGGTCATACACCTGGAGCATGTAGAAGGAGGGCACCAGCATCAGCAGGTTGACGAAAAAACTGAAAAAACCGACCGATAGAAAACTCTCCCTGCATGCTGCGAGGGCGCTTTCCAGTTCAGTCCTGGGTTGCGTTGACATGGTCCCTTACCTGAGGCCCGCGAGGGGGGGGCTCAAAAAATCATTGTCTGTAGAGTGAACAAATGCCCACCCCTGGCGGCCACACATCAGTGTTGGCCGTCAGGGGTGGGCACTAGTGTGTGCTGTCTCTGTGACCATCAAGGCCACAGAGACAGCGGTCACTGATGCTTAGAGCACCAGGTCTGCAGCGGTCAGAGCAGTGACACCCACCAGCTTGATCGAGAAATCGGCGCTGTGGTCAGCGTTCGAGGTACCGTACAGCGTCACGGAAGAGCCATCCGTCACGTAGCGCAGTTCCTTGGCCGCCCCGCTGAAGTCGGCCGCTTCACCGATGAACGTGTAGCCCTTGAGCGCGGAGAAGTCGAGCTTGTCGCCTTTGCCTGGGCTCACTGCATTGGTGGTGAAGCCATGGACGACGTCCTGCTTGTTGTTCAGGCCCAGTTCCTTCAACGCATTGAACTTGATGGTATCGACACCGCTGCCGGCATAGAGCGTGTCGGCACCGGTGCCGCCGATCAGCACGTTGTTGCCACCATCGCCGGCATACAGGGTGTCGTTGCCCACGCCGCCATTGAGGGTGTTGTTGCCGGTGTTGCCCCACAGGGTGTTGTCTGCAGCATTGCCGGTCAGGGTGATGCCCAGTTTACCGGTCGCGCGTGCGTCGAGGTTTTCCAGGTTGGCGCCCAGCGTGATGGTTGCTTTGCCCTGGAAGGCGTTGACGGAAGCGTCGCTCATGCGCAGTGCCAGGGTGTCTACGCCCTGTTTGGCACTCTCGATGACGGTGTCTTCGAGCACCACGGTCGCCTTGCCACCAGCGCCCTTGGCCAGCAGGTCGACGATGTAGGTGTCATTGCCAGCGCCGCCGACCAGCTTGTCAACGCCCGCACCGCCGTCCAGCGTGTTGTTCGCCGTGTTGCCGATGAGGGTGTTTTTCAGGGCGTTGCCGGTACCGTTGAGGGCACCATCAAGCAAGGTCAGGTTTTCAATGTTGGCCCCCAGTACGTAGTCGATGGAGGCGTTGACAGTGTCCGCACCTTGGTTGACGTTCTCGATCACACTATCGCCAGCGTTGTCGACGACGTAGGTGTCATTGCCCTTGCCGCCGATCAGGGTATCGACACCAAGGCCGCCGTTGAGGGTGTTGGCTACGTCGTTACCGGTCAGGGTGTTGCTCAGTGCGTTACCGGTCAGGCTGATCGCAGCCTTGGAGTCGACGATGGCGTTTTCAACGTTCGCGGCCAAGGTGTAGCTGTTCTTGAGGTAAGACACGACCCGCACGGTGTCGGTACCTTCGCTGGCGTTCTCGATGACCACGTCCTTGTTGCTGTAGACGTAGTAGGTGTCATTGCCCGTGCCGCCCTTGAGGGTGTCGACACCTTTTTTACCGTCAAGCACGTCATCCCCGGCACCACCGCTGAGGGTGTTGTTGCCCATGTTGCCGATCAGGATATTGTTCTGCGCATTACCCGTCAGGTTAAACAGGCCTGCACCGGCCACGGTGACGTTCTCGAAGTTCAGCAGATTGTTTTGGTTCAAGTCGATGGTCAGTGCCTTGCCCTTGTTGACGTAGCCAACTTTCAGGGTGTCGGTGCCCTCGTTCGCGTTTTCTTGAACCAGCGCCAGTTCGCCAACGTTGTCGAGCAGGTAGGTATCGTTGCCCTTGCCGCCGATCAGGGTGTCGATGCCGGCCTTGCCGTCAAGCAGGTTGTCGCCATCACTGCCGACGATCCGGTTAACCAGGGCGTTACCCGTCAGGCCAATGTTGAGCTTGCCGGTTGCGGAGGCATCGAGGTTTTCCAGGTTCGCACCCAGGGTCAGTGCGGCTTTACCGGCAAAATTCTGGGCCAGGTTGGTGTCCATGCGCAGCTTCAGGGTGTCGGAGCCCTTATTGGCAGTCTCGAGGACCGTGTCTTCCAGTACCACGGTTGCCTTGCTGCCTGCACCTTTGCTCCGCAGGTCAACGAGGTAGGTGTCGTCGCCGGCACCACCACTCAGCTTGTCGACACCGGCACCACCGTCCAGGGTATCGTTGCCTGCAGCACCGGTCAGGGTGTTCTTGGCGCTGTCGCCGATGATGACGTTGTTCAGTGTGTCGATGGTCGTGTCGACACCCAGCAGCTCGCCCGTGCTGCTGATGTTTTGCAGGTAGATTGCGGTAGGGCTGTCGTTTGTCTGGGTACCGGTTTCCCAACTGATGGAAATCGTGCCATCGTCCCGGACGGTCACTGCCGGGGTGTCCCAGAGGATTTCATCGACACCTGCGGTTGCGACCTTGATCGGTGTTGCATCGCTGGCCGTGCCGTCTGCGGCGAAGCGCTGGACATAGACATTGGCTTCGCCCATGGCGTATTCGTTCCAGGCCAGCAGGTAACCGCCATTCGGCAGTGAGGTGATGCTGGCGCCATTGACCGAATAGGCGCTCTCGACTTCCGATGGCGTGCCGACGGGATTGAACTGGCTGTCGTAGCGTTGGGTATGAATGACCCGGTTCATGCCGGAGGCGCTTTGGTCAACCCAACTGACCACATAGCCACCGGTGACGTCGACAACGTTGAAATAGGCAGCATTGCCATAGTTGCTGGTGACAGTGTCGAGGGTTTTTGCCGTGCCTGTGACCACCTTGCCATCGGCACCGATCTGGCTGATCAGGTACTTGGAGGTGTACTGATAGGTCGGCGGTGTGGTGGCGTCAATCACCTCGCCGCGTTCAACACTGTACGCCAGCCAGTAGCTACCGTTGCCGGTGGGCAGCACGGTCATGTCGTCCGCTTCGCCGTCGGCCGGATTGGCGGTGGCGAGGGTCTGCACAGTGCCGGCCACGTTGTTGGTGTACACCACGGCCTTGAGGTCGGAGGTGTCTTCGCGCTCGTCACCCGAAGGGCTTTCATGGGTCTCGCCCCAGGTGACGATGTATTGGGTGGCGCTCAGTACGGTGACTTTGGCGTCTTCAAGCTCAAGCGGGGAGGTGGTAACGACCACCGGGCTGCCGCTTTTATTGCCATTGGCATCGAACCGCTGGGTGTAAACGGTAGAGGTGTGGGTCGCATCATTTTCCGAGCTCCAGGCCAGAATGAACTGGCCATTGGGCAAGGCGGTGACCGATGGATCGTCGACATCGTTGGAGCGGATCTGGGTACTTTTCAGCAAGTCACCATTGGCCGCGTAGCGATTGACCACCATTCCCTCGAAGTCGGCGTTGTCCACCGACCAGGCAACTACATAGCCGTTGTCGGTAAGCCCCGTGAGGTTTGGGCTTTCTACGTTGCCGGAGGCGATGATGGCGCTGGTGTCCGTTTGATTTCCGTTAAATGTAACCGAGGTGCTCATATTCCATTTCCTTGCATGACCAGGTACGGCGCTGGTGCCGTGACGATCGGGTATTGGGATAAACAGTCGTGATTGGGCGTCAGTTCCGAGAACGGTTGTGTTTAGTGGTTATTCAAAGCGCAGCTTTTACCACCAGCAGGCCTTTGATGGTGGCATTCTGGCATTAACTAGCGTTATGTAAAGCGCTTGGACGAGCTGCTCTGGTCGTCGCCTCGACAGGGAATTGCAACCTGTATCGGCCCATTCCAGGCAATCTTTAAGGCGAAATGGTTGCGCGCAGGCGTGCATTTTTCGGCAGACGTTTCAGGCGGGAGGTATACGGCGAGTGTCTATCGGGGGGATGGCCCGATGGTGGGAATGTCCTGGCGCACGCGTTACACGTACGGCGCCAGGACCCGATCAAACATTACTTCAGGCGAACCTGCTCCGGCAGCATGCGCTTGAGGGTGTTGTCGCGGTTGACGTAGTGGTGGAACAAACCAGCCACGGCATGCAAGCCGATCAGCCAGTAACCCGCCGAGCCGGCCAGTTCGTGCCACTCCTTGATTTGACCTGCCAGCTCAGGGTTCTTGCCAATCAGCGGGGGTAATTCCAGGCCGAAGAACGGGATGGGTTTACCGGCAGCGCTCAACACCAGCCAGCCGGCCAGCGGTGCGCCGATCATCAATGCATACAAGGCCAAGTGCATGAGATGGGACAGTGCCGTCTGCCATTGCGGTGGTGTCGGGGTGATTTTCGGCGTGGGGGCAATCAGGCGGCTGAGCAGGCGTATCCACACCAGAGTGAAAATGCCCAGGCCCAGCATGAAGTGCCATTGCTTGAGCAGTTCACGAGGCTCGCTGCCCTTGGGGAAATTACCTTTGAGTTCTATGCAGGCGTACACGCCAACCATCAACACCAGCATCAGCCAGTGCAGGGCAATGGTGAGGCGACCATAGCGCTGTTCATTGTTGTTCCGCGTCATAACGATTCCCTAGTTTTGCGCGATTGTGGGTGGGTTCGCCGCAGACGGTAATCGGGGGAGCTTAAGCATAGCTTAAGGCCATGAGTTGTCGGGCAACGGCGCCTCAGCTTCGGCCTCAGCGTGGCATGTAGCGCAGTTGCCAGCGTCGAGGGATCTTCAACGAGATCAGGCCGAGGCTGAGTGTCAGGAGTGCGCTGAACAACATGGCGCCCAGGCCAAAGGTTGTTTCCAGCAGGGCGCCGATGACGGCACCTACGAACATGCCGGTCCAGGGCACCAACTGCACACGCCAGCCGTGCCGACGCTCACCGAGCAACGTGCGGCCCAGGCCGCGGCCGAAGCGCGACAATGCCCCTGTGACGTAGGTCAGGCCGATGGGCAGGCCGTTCACTTCCTCCACCACGGTGTTCACCAGGCCCATGGCAACCACTGCGGTGACCAGTGCCAGCAGTTGCAGTGATGTGGGCAGGAGGGCGGTGATGCAGAGCAGAGTGGCAATTGTCAGCAGCAATGGCCATGGCCGACGACCGCTAAGGCGGGCGGCGATGACACCCAAGGCATTCCCCAGCACAAAGGCTGCGATCAGCAACACGATACGCAGGGCCGGGCCAAACTGCTGTTCGCCCAGTGAAACGGCGAGGCGGGTAGTGTTGCCACTCATGAAGGAGACGAAGTCGCCGGTGGCCATGAAGCCGATGGCGTCGGTCATCCCCGCGAGTACCGACAGGCCGGCAACAAAGTACAGGCCCACACGGCCGCGTAACTTCGCGGAATGAACGGTACGGACGCTGGTATGGGTTGAATCGGGCAGCATTGGTCCCCCTGAGTGAGCCTTGTAAATGAGCTGGAACCCTACACGCTCATTACGCCGTACCTGTATTTCTACCACAGCCGGGCAGCCCGGCAGTAATACCTTGGTCTATTGATCCGGCTCGCCGAGCCGGTGCGTCCCCCGTGCAGGCCGCTCCATGGAACTTAAGCGGCAAATGAAGATCGATTGGCTGGCTGATCATCTGCACGCGGGGAACACATGTTCAAGAAAATAGCGGCTTCCCTACTGGTGGCCGGTTCCGTCTTGCTGGCGGGCTGTGGCAAAAGCATCGAGTTTCGCAATACCGAAATCGTCAACGGCGCCGTCTACGAAAAGGGTGCCAACCAGCCGTTGACCGGTGAAGTCACCAACTTTCCTGAGCGCTTGCTGGCCTTTCAGGTCGGGCATAACGACCTGCTCGACACACTGAACCGGCTGTTGAACCTGATCGGGAATACCACCGATGGTTTGCTCGGGCAGAACCTGCTGTGCACCATCAAGGTCGACGAAGGTCGGCTCGACGGGCCGGTGACCTGTTTTACCCCACGATCCACACTGGTGCGTTATCAGGCCCGCTATGCCGGCGGCACCTTCGAGGGTGAGACCACCGTCTTCAGCCATGACGGTAAGCGCACGCTTGCCAAAGGCCATCTGAAGGGCGGCCTGCTCGACGGTGAACTGGAAGTGCTCCATCCCGAGACCGGCAAGCCGCTGTACCGCGCCGAGTACAAGGATAACCAGACCCAGGGCACGATTGAGAGTTTCAGTGCCAAGACCGGCAAGCGGGTCCTGTCTGCTGGTGCGGTTGCAGGGAAGTACAACGGTCAGATGCAGCGCTTTACCGAGCAGGGCCAATTGATTTATCGCGGCACCTATGCCGACGGGGCAAAGGTCGGCCTGCATGAAGAGTTCTACCCCGACAGCGGCAAGCCGTCGGTTTCAGCCGAATGGGCCAACGGTCAGCTCAATGGCGTGGTCAAGCAGTGGAATGCCCAAGGCACGCTGGTGGAAGAGGCCACTTACAAGGACGGCGTCAAAGTCGTCGCGCGGCCGACCGCTCGTGCCGCTGGCAGTGATGATTGCGTCAGCAAAATGGCGGCCGAGTACCGTAAGGAAGCGGGGGCGGGGGCAGTGGTGCGGGCCGGTATGCTGGATGAGTGGGCCGCCATGTGCCGTCAGCTTTGAGGCCTGAACATACCCCCTTTGACGTTGACGCCGCAGGGGGTATTGCCCAGGCAGGTAGCGCCTAGCCAGGAAACAGGAAGGGATTCAGCGCACTGCGCCCGAACCCTTCGCGTTCCAGTTCCGCATCCAGCGCCAGTGAGGCCAGGTCATCGGCTACCAGCTCCAGGTCACGGTCACGCTCTGGGTAGAACACCTTGAGATAGCTCTGGCAGTCGTCACAGCTCTCGGCCTTGATCGGTGCCTCTTTATTCTCCAGCGACCAGTAGTCGAGCGCGCCGGTGGCTTCGCAGTTGCTGCATTTCAGGCGCACCATATGCCAACGGCTTTCACACAGGCCGCACTGCAGGTAGCGCAGCCCGGCCTGGGCGCCGGTCATGATCACACTGGCGACCGGCGCGCTGGCGCACACCGGGCAATGCTGGCGAGCCTCACCCGGCTGGGCCTTGGCTGAGGCGGGCAGGTGCGCCGCCAACTGGGTGAAGTACAGCGACAAGGCTGCCCAGAGGAATACTGCCTGGCCGCTGTCGACTGCCGTGTAGTCGCCTGCGAGCAGGGCGCTGGCTTGCTGCTCACGTTGTGCAGGTGTTTGCGAGCGCAGCGCGTCCAGGGCGGCACTTACGGTGGGCGTTGCCGCGGCAGTCAGTTGATTGAGCAACTGCTCCAGCACGTCTTGCCAGTAAGGCGCACGCGGGTACTCGTGATAGGCCAGTGGTGGTTGTGCGCGGCCCAAGCGTTCGGCCAAACCGTCGACGCAGGCCGCCGGTAATGGCCGCGTGTCGAGCAGGTGTTGCTGTGCTGCAACGATGTTGGCGGCGAAGTTCAGGTAATCGGCCATCACATGCTCTTCAGCCAACTGACGCAGCCGCGCGGCACGCGGTGCATAGCGTTGCTTGAGGCTTGGCAGCAGGACGGCGGGGATCTCGGTGATACCCGGCGAGCGCGGCTCGACCGGGGTCAGTTGAATGCTGCTCATTGCTTGCGACCGCTCCCTGGTTGCTTGTTGCTGATCTGCCGGTACCAGCGATCATGGTGGGTCTTGGCCCAGCGATGCGAGACATAACCGGTGACCATGCCACGGATCGAGCCTTTTACCCAGAACGCCAGGTAGGCGTGGCCGATGATCAGCAGGATCAGGCTGATGCCGGCCAGGGCATGGACGAACAGGCCGATGCGAATAATCGGGATCGAGAACAGCGGCGCGAAGTACGGTCGCCAGATCACCACGCCACTGATCAACAGCAGGGTGATCAGGGCCATGATGCCCCAGAACAGCACTTTCTGGCCGGCGTTGTACTTGCCGATCTGCAGCGCCGGTTCATGCTTGCCGGCCAGTACCTGCTTGATGTTCTTGAACCAGGTCAGGTCCTCGCGCTCCGGCAGGTTGTATTTGACGAAGCGGATGAACAGGAACATCAGCAGCAAGAACACCACCACCCCGAAGAACGGGTGCAGGATGCGCGCCAGTTGCGGCGTGCCAAACACTGCGTTCAGGCCATTGAGCGACGGGAAGAACCACGACAGCCCCGACAGCGCTACGGCAAAGAAGCAGATGACCATGAACCAGTGGCTGGCACGCTCGATGAAACGGGTGCGCAGGATCAGTTTGTCCTTGTTCATGCGTGGGTGTCCTCTTCGTGCGTTTCGTCCTGTTCATCCACCTCGTTCGGCCCGACGCCAACGTAGTGGAAGAGGGTGCCGGCCAGGGTGGCGAAGAACGCCACTGCGGCAGCAGGCTTGAGCCAGCCCTTCCAGCCATGAACGGCGCTGCTGATACGCGGGTCGGTCGGCAGCTTGTGGTACAGGTGCGGTTTGTCGGCATGTTGCAGCACATACATCACATGGGTGCCGCCGACGCCTTGCGGGTCATAGATGCCTGCCCCGGCGAAGCCGCGCCCCTGCAACTCGACCACCCGCTCGCTGGCCAGGTGCTGCATGTCCTGCTTGCTGCCGAAGTTGATCGCGCCCGTCGGGCAGGTCTTGACGCAGGCCGGCTCCTGGCCGACCGAAACACGGTCGACGCAAAGCGTGCACTTGTAGGCTTTGTTGTCTTTCTGGCTGATGCGCGGCACATCGAACGGGCAGCCGGCGATGCAATAGCCGCAGCCGATACAGTGCTCGGATTGGAAGTCGACGATGCCGTTGGCGTACTGGATGATTGCCCCCGGCTGCGGGCAGGCCTTCAGGCAGCCCGGGTCGGCGCAGTGCATGCAGCCGTCCTTGCGGATCAGCCACTCCAGCTTGCCGCTCTCGTCTTCTACTTCGTCGAAGCGCATCAGCGTCCAGGTTTCAGCCGAGAGGTCGGCCGGGTTGTCGTAGACGCCGACGTTGTGACCCACCTCGTCACGCAGGTCGTTCCATTCGTTGCACGCGACCTGGCAGGCCTTGCAGCCGATGCAGATACTGACGTCGATCAGCTTGGCCACTTCGGCCTGGTGATCGCGTGCATGTGGCGCCGGGGTCAAGGCGTTGGTGGCGGAGCGCCTGACGATGTCTTGGGATTGCATGGACATGGGTTCGCTCCGTTACACCTTTTCAATATTCACGAGAAACGCCTTGTATTCCGGCGTATGGGTATTCGACTCGCCGACACCCGGGGTCAGGGTGTTGGCCAGGAATCCCTTGCGTGTGCTGCCTTCGTAGCCCCAGTGGCAGGGGATGCCGATGGTGTCGACGTCCTGGCCGTCGATGGTCAGGCGGCGGATACGCTTGGTCACCACTGCCTTGGCCTTGATGTAGCCGCGCTTGGTGCTGACCTTGACCGTGTCGCCCTGAACGATGCCCTTGTCGCTGGCCAGTTTTTCACCGATCTCGATGAACTGCTCGGGCTGGACGATGGCGTTCAGCCGTGAGTGCTTGGTCCAGTGACGGAACAGCTCGGTGATCGAGTAGGTGGTCGCCACATACGGGAACTCTTCACGGGTGCCCATGCGAAGGCGGTCGCTTTCGTACAGCCGTGCCGTCGGGCTATAGGTGACGTTGGGGTGCAGCGGGTTCTTCGCCAGCGGGCTTTCGGTTGGCTCGTAGTGTTCCGGGAATGGCCCGTCGTTCATGGCACCGACCGAGAACAGCCGGCCAAGGCCTTCTGGCAGCATGATGAAGGGGTTGGTATTGCTGCCCGGTGCGGCGGTGACGGCAAAGTCCGGTACGTCGACACCGCTCCAGCGCGTGCCGTCCCAACCGATCAGTTTGCGCTTGGCATCCCAAGGGTTGCCCTGCGGATCGGCCGAGGCACGGTTATAGAGGATGCGGCGGTTCTGCGGCCACGCCCAGGCCCAGCCCGGCGTGCAGCCCAGGCCACTGTCGGCATTGTCGCGCCGTGCCATCTGGTTGCCTTGCTCGGTCCAGGAACCGGCGAAGATCCAGTTGAAGCAGCTGGTGCTGCCGTCGTCGCGTAGTTGCGAGAAGTCGTTGAGCAACTGGCCCTTGCGCAGGATCAGATTGCCCTGGTCATCGTGCAGGTCGGCCAGGGCGCGACCGTTGGACTCCTTCGCCACTTCTTCAGGTTTCGGGTCCAGCGGGTCGGCATAATCCCAGGCCATGTTAAGGATCGGTGCCGGGTTGGCGCCGCCTTCCTTCTCGTACAGCTCGCGGATCTTGAGGAACAGGTGGCCGAGGATCTTGCCGTCGTGCCAGGCTTCTCCGGGCGGTGCGGCACCCGCCCAGTGCCATTGCAGCCAGCGCCCGGAGTTGACGATGGAGCCGTCTTCTTCGGCGAAGCAGGACGAGGGCAGGCGGAACACCTCGGTCTGGATCGAGGCGGTATCGACGTCATGCTGTTCGCCGTGGTTCTGCCAGAAGCTTGAGGTTTCAGTGGCCAGCGGGTCGATGATCACCAGGAACTTGAGCTTGGCCAGGGCAGCCTGGGCCTTGTTCTTGTCCGGGAACGCCGCGACCGGGTTGAAGCCTTGGGCGATGTAGCCGTTGACCTTGCCTTCATACATGCGGTTGCTGAAGTTGAGCACGTCATAGCTGTCGTCCCACTTCGGCAACCAGTCAAAGCCCCAGCTGTTCTCCCGGGTCGCCTTGTCACCCCAAAGGCTTTTCATCAGGCTGACGAAGAACTTCGGGGTGTGCTTGTAGTAGTTGACCTGATCAGGCAGCAGCGCCGTCGGGGTGATCTGCTTGAGGTAGGTTTCAAGGTCGGTTTGCGCGTCGGACGGCAGGTTCATGTAACCCGGCAAGCGCAGCGAAAGCAGGCCCAGGTCGGTGTAGCCCTGGATGTTGGAGTGCCCGCGCAAGGCGTTGACCCCGCCACCGGCCATGCCGATGTTGCCCAGCAGCAACTGGATCATGCCCGAGCCACGGATCATCTGCGCGCCGTTGGTGTGGTGGGTCCAGCCCAGGGCGTAGAGGAAGGTCGCGGTCTTGTCCGGGGCGCTGGTTTCACCCAGGATCGCGCAGATCTTCAGGAAATCGTCTTTCGGTGTGCCGCAAACCGTGGTGACCATCTCCGGGGTGTAGCGGCTGACATGGGCCTTGAGCAGGTTCCACACGCACCGTGGATGGCTCAGGGTCAGGTCGCGCTTGGCATAGCCTTGCGCGTCCAGTTCGTAGTTCCACGAACTGCGGTCGTAGGCTCGCTTCTGCGCGTCGTAACCACTGAACAGGCCATCGTCGAAGTGGTAGTCCTCGCGGACGATCAGGCTGGCGTTGGTGTAGGCACGTACGTATTCATGCTGGATCTTGTCGTGGCTGATCAGGTAGTTGACCACGCCCATCAGGAAGGTCACGTCGGAGCCCGCGCGGATCGGCGAATAGATGTCCGCTACCGAGGCACTGCGGTTGAACCGTGGGTCGACCACGATGACCTTGGCGCCATTGCGAATCTTCGCCTCGATCACCCACTTGAAGCCTACCGGGTGCGCTTCGGCAGGGTTGCCACCCATGATCAGCACCACGTTGGCGTTCTTGATGTCGACCCAGTTGTTGGTCATCGCGCCACGGCCAAAGGTCGGCGCCAGGGCTGACACGGTCGGGGCGTGGCAGACCCGCGCCTGGCTGTCGGTACCGAGGATGCCCAGGGCGCGGGTGAAGCGTTGATCGAGTGAGCCGGTCTCGCTGCTGGCGGCCGAGGAGCAGAGCATGCCGGTACTCAGCCAGCGGTTGACCGTGGTGCCCTTGGCATTTTTCTCGATGAAGTTGGCGTCGCGGTCGTCCTTCATCAAGCGGGCGATGCGCTCGATGGCGTGTTCCCAGGTGATGCGCTGCCATTTGTCCGAGCCCGGTGCCCGGTATTCGGGGTAGAGCAGGCGTTGTTCGCTGTGGATGTAGTCCACCAGCCCGGCCCCTTTCGGGCACAACGAGCCACGGCTGACCGGATGGTCCGGGTCGCCTTCAATGTGGAAAATGCGGGCCTTGGCGTTCTTTGCGCCGTCGCCCAGGCTGTACATGAGGATGCCGCAACCCACCGAGCAGTAGGTGCAGTTGTTGCGGGTTTCCTTGGCGCGCAGCAGCTTGTACTGCCGCGACTGGGTCGCTTGTGCTACGCCGGGGGCGAAGCCGAGGGTGGCACAAGTGGCGGTGGCAGCGCCGACGGTACAGAGCTTGAAGAACTGTCTTCTGCCAAGACCCATGGTTATCTCCTTATACAGACGACGTCAGGCATGGCGCGTCGGGGCCAGGCCCGACAGCAACATGTCGATGGTGGTCTTCGGTTTACAGGCTGGAAATCAGAGGGTGCGCCGGTGCCCATTCTGCGCAGGGCTGAGTGCGCGCTTGCGCCGCAGTCTATTGCCTTACTAAATGTAAGACTAATTGACCTTGTCGATGGCGCCATCGACACGCTCTATCGGTGACGCATGTACAGGCCCGGCTGGAGGTTTTCACGGGCAGGCACGCTCATCAGCCCCGCGCAGTGATACAGTCGCGTTTTCTCAAAGAGGATGGACCATGCGGGTAGTCATCGCGGTTGTTGCCGCAGCGTTGTTGGCGGGCTGTGCGTCCTCGACGATGGATGAAGCACGAAGCAAGACACCGGGCAAAACGTTTTCATCGGCCAAGTCGGCGGACGTCGTTGCCCAGTGCATTCAGTTTTCCTGGCAGGACGAAGCCGTGTTCGGTGTCGATGCCAGTGGTTACCTGGAACCCGGCAAACAAGGCGGCTTTACCGTCTACACCCGCGGTGCGGAGTCGTTTGCAGACATCCAGAGCCAAGGGGCGGCCTCGCGCGTCAACTACTACGCGGTGAAGCCTGACGCGGTTGCCCAGCGTCGCATGGCCGCCTTGGCCACCTGCCTCTGAACGGGGTCAGTGTGTTGCCGCCAGCTGGGCTTCCAGGTCGGCAATGCGTGCCTGCAGGCGCGCCTGCTCTTCGCGCTGGGCACTGATGTCCTCGTACACACTGATCAGTTGTTCCGGCTCACCGTTCTGGCAGCGTTGCAGGGCGGTACGCGCCCGTACCCAGACATAATGCCCGTCTTGATGGCGCACGCGCTTTTCCACGACATAGCGGTCGATCTCGCCGGCCAACAGACGCTGCAGCAGGGTCAGGTTGGTCGCCAGGTCGTCAGGGTGGGTGAGTTGCTGGAAGGTCATGCCATAGAGTGCTTCGGCGCGGTAGCCCAACAGCTCGCAGAAACTGCTGTTGACCCGCTTCCAGGTGCCGTCCAGATCAATGTACGCGAGGGCGCCCCAGGCCAGCTCGAAGATCGCCCGAAAGCGTTCTTCACTGTTGCGCAATGCTTCTTCAGCCACCTTGCGGTCCGTGGTGTCCATGCTGATGCCGACCATCCTGATCGAACGCCCGGCGCTGTCGCGGACCACCGTGGCACGCGAAGAGATCCAACGCAGTTCGCCGTCGGGTTGGTAGATGCGGAAGTCACACTCGCAGCCAGTGCCTTCAGCCACGGCCTGGGCGTACATGGCCTGCATGTTGAGGACATCCTCTTCGGGCAGGTGAACCCAGAAGTCCTCGTTACGGTTGACTTGCCAGCCGTAGACCGCTTCGACGTTAGGTGAATAGGTGACTTCATCGCTGATCAGGTTCCATTCCCAGGTCACGATGCGGGCGCCTTCCTGGGCCAGCTTCATGCGGGTTTCGCTTTCCATGATCTCGGCGGTATAGCGGCGACGCAGATCGGTCATCGGCAGTTCGACCACCTGGGTAGTCTGCACATCCTGCAGCGCGTCTTCGCCATAACGCAGCCAGATCCAGTTGACCTTGAGGAAGGCTGCCAGCTTGCGCAGGTTGTCGTAATCGATTTCGCCGCCACGGGTCCATTTGTGTACCGCCGTACGCGAAATGCCCAATGCCGTACCCACCGCCTGCAAGGTGAGTTTGTGGTGTTCAAGCAATTCTTTCAGGCGAAACGCGAAGCTGTTTTCCATCATGCGCAGGGGTGTCCTGGTCAGGTACAGAGCCTGCAGTATACCTAAGCTGTCAACTTGAGGTTGACGGTGTGCGCCAGTGTCAGTCGTCAGGGGGGGGCTTGCAGCGCCGACAAGCCAGCACCCCTTTACCACAGGATCACAGGACCACAGGGTTGGGGCTGGCTTGTCGGTGAGGCGGTGTTACAGGTCCAGCACCAGGCGTGCCGATTTGGCCCGCGACACACAGACCATCAGGCTCTGCTGGGCGGCTTTTTCTTCATCGCTCAGGTACTGGTCGAAATGCTCGGCCTCGCCGTCGATGATCCGCGTTTCGCAGGTACCGCATACGCCTTCCCGGCACAGGCACTCGACGTTGGCGGCCTTGGACTTCTGGATGGCCTGCAGGATGGTCATGCCTTCTTCCACCAGCAGCTCCTGGCCGGAACGTGCCAGCACCACGGTGAATGCTGCGCCGGTGGCCGGCGTGGCGGCAAATTGCTCCCAATGTACGCGTTGCTCGGCGATGCCGGCCTTGGCGGCAGTGGCGATCACCGCATCGATCAGTGGCTTGGGCCCGCAGACATAGAGGTGGGCATCGTCGGTCAGGCCTGCGCAGAGTGCGGCCAGGTCGAGCTTGCGCTCCAGGCTGTCAATATAGAACCGGGTACGCCCGGCATGGGGGCCGCTCGAGAGGTCATCCTGGAAGGCACCATGCTCCGGGCTGCGGAAGGCGTAGTGCAGTTCGTAGTCGGTGTCGCCACCTTCCAGTTCATGCAGTTGCGCCAGGAACGGCGTGATACCGATACCGCCAGCGATCAGCACGTGGCGTCCTGCGGTCGGGTCCAGGGCGAACAGGTTGTTCGGGCTGGAGATGGTCAAGGTACTGCCGACCTCGACCTGTTGATGCATGAACGCCGATCCACCCTTGGACTGCTCTTCCAGGCGTACGCCGATCTGGTAGCTGCGGGTGTCGCGTGGGTCGCTCATCAGCGAGTAGGCATTGCTGAACTGGCTGCCGTCGGCACCCTGCATTTGTACGATGATGTGGCTACCACCGGTAAAGGCTGGCATCGCTGCGCCATCGTCGCGCGCCAGGGTGAAGCGCTTGATCAGGGGTGTTGCTTGCTCTACTGCGGTTACCCGCACGTTGAACATTTCATAGGGGTTGGCCATGGTTCACCTCGACTGCAGCAACGCGCGGCAGGCCCTGCCGCGCGCTGTAACTCAATGCCTGTTCAAACGGCCAGGCACAGGTACTTGATTTCCAGATAATCCTCGATGCCGTACTTCGAGCCTTCGCGGCCCAGGCCGGATTGCTTGACCCCGCCAAAGGGGGCGACTTCGTTGGAGATCAGCCCGGTATTGACCCCGACCATGCCGTACTCCAGGCGCTCGGCCACCTTGAAGACCCGCGCCAGGTCACGGCTGTAGAAGTACGCAGCCAGGCCATAGAGGGTGTCGTTGGCCAGGGTGATCACCTCTTCATCACTGGAGAAGCGCACCAGTGCCGCCACCGGGCCGAAGATTTCCTCGTCCAGCAGTTCCATGCCTGGGCCGATGTTGGCCAGCACGGTCGGTTCGAAGAAATTTCCGCCCAAGGCATGGGCCTTGCCACCGAGTACGACTTCGGCGCCTTTGCTCACCGCGTCGTCGATCAGGCTCTGGACCTTGGCCACGGCCTTGTCGCTGATCAGCGGTCCGACCTGCGTGCCGTCGCTTTGGCCATGGCCGACGCCGAGGGCGCGTACGCGCTCGACGAAGCGCTCGGTGAACTGTGCATACACGCGGTCATGCACATAGAAGCGGTTCACGCAGACGCAGGTTTGCCCGGCGTTGCGGTACTTGGCGATCAGGGCACCTTCCACGGCGGCGTCGATGTCGGCGTCTTCAAACACAATGAACGGCGCGTTGCCGCCCAGCTCGAGTGACACCTTCTTGATGGTTTCTGCACATTGGCCCATCAGCAGGCGGCCAACCGGGGTCGACCCTGTGAAGCTCAGTTTGCGCACGGCCGGGTGACGGGTCAGTTGCGCACCAATGGCCGGCGCATCACCGGTGACCACGCTGAACACGCCCGCCGGTACGCCAGCGCGCTCGGCCAGTTCGGCCAGGGCCAGGGCCGAGAAGGGCGTTTCGTTGGCCGGTTTGACCACGATGGTGCAACCGGCGGCCAGCGCCGGGGCGACTTTGCGCGTGATCATCGCCGCCGGGAAGTTCCACGGGGTGATGGCGGCGCAGACACCGATGCCTTGCTTGATCACCAGCAGACGCTTGTCGCTGGCCGGGCTTGGGATGACATCGCCATAGACACGTTTGCCTTCTTCGGCGAACCACTCGACAAACGAGGCGGCGTAGCGAATTTCACCCAGGGCTTCGTGCAGCGGCTTGCCCTGTTCCAGGGTCATCAACTGGGCCAGGTCTTGTTCGTGTTCCAGCAGCAGCTCGAACCAGCGGCGCAGTACCTGCGCGCGGTCCTTGGCGGTGCGCCCGCGCCAGCCGTCCAGTGCGGCTTCAGCGGCTTCGATGGCCCGCACCGCTTCGGCGCCGCCCATCAGCGGTACGTTGCCGAGCACGTTGCCATTGGCCGGATCGGTCACGGCCAGGTGGCGACCGTCATCGGCCTCGCACCAGGCGCCAGCAATATAGGCTTGCTGGCGGAACAGTTTGGAATCGTTAAGTTTCACGCAAGGCACTCCGTATACCGCCGCCGACCCGTAGGTCGGCGGCTGGCAGGGTCAGTCGTTGATATGGGCGACGGCGATCAGGTTGTGGAAGTGGGCAATGCCGTGCTCGCTCATGCCGCTGCGCTGACGGTCGGCCATGATCCGGCCCTGACCACGGTAGCCACGCGACTTCAGGCCCTTCTGCACGCTTTCCACCAGGCGCAGGTCTTCAGGACGGAACACTTCGCGGTACCAGTCGATCAGCTTCTGCTGCTCTTCGGTGATGTCCTTGTTCAGGAAGTAGATGTCGTAATGCTGGAGTGTGGTTTCAGCATCGACCGGGAACTCATAGATCACGGTCATGAAGTTCGCACCTGGCGGTACGTTGAACATGGTGCATGGCCAGGTCCAGAAACCGGCGAAGGATGGGTCTTTCACCGAATCGTCGAACTTGAACGACTGCTCCGACGGTTTGGCCAGACCGTATTGCAGGGTCCAGTTACCGAAGGTGGTGTGGGTGTACTGGCCAACGTCTACCGAGTCGGCGAAGCCTGGGTGGGCCGGCGCGCAGTGGTAGCACTCCAGGTAGTTGTCGACGATCGACTTCCAGTTGGCCGGGGTGTCGCTGACGAAGCGGGCAGCCAGGTGCAGGTCATCAATGACCGCACAGGCTTGACGCATGCGCGCCTCCAGGCCAGGCAGCTGTTCTTCAACGGTGCCGGCTTCCATGTCCATGTTGATGAAGATGAAACCGGCGTACTCCTCGACGCGCAACTGCACCAGGGTGGAGTTTTCCTTGTCGAAGTTCACCACGTTTTCGCAGTTACGGGCATGGGCCAGCTCGCCATCGAGCTTGAAGGTCCAGGCGTGGTAAGGGCAGGTGATGACGTTCTTGGCCTTGCCGCTGCCGCTGAGCAGCTGGTGACCACGGTGTGGGCAGACGTTGTAGAAAGCGCGCAGCACGCTGTCACGACCACGAACAACGATGATGCTTTCGCCGATCACTTCACGGGTGATGTAGGCGTTGTTTTCGGCGACTTCGCTGCGGTGGCCTACACAGATCCAGCTATGGGCGAAGATCGTTTCTTTCTCGTGCTCAAACACCGATTGCTGGGTGTAGAAGTTCGCCGGAATGGTAAAGGCTTCATCGGCGTTGCTGCAGAAGTCGGCGGGCAGACGTTTGAAATCGTTCATGGTGGTTTCCTCTTACAGGCACTGACGCGTTAGCGTCGTACTTTTTACTTGTTGGTTAACGAGTATCTATTGGTTAACAAGCAGGGCAAAAAAAATAGCCTGCCGCCTCGGTCCCTGAGGGCGAGCAGACCGTCGCCGTGGTTACGGCGTTGCGACAACCGCAGGGGCCGGGGCTTTTTCTTCAGGGGATTCACCTGCCAGCCGCGCCGCTTCTTCTTCGATGCGGTATGCCGGCACATGGCTGTAGTCCTGAAGCATCCATTTGAAGAAGCCGTAGATCTTCACCAGCAGGATCAGCATGAACGGGATCGCAGTGAGCACGACAGCGGTTTTCATGGTCGACAGCGAAGCCTTGGCGAACAGCATGGCCAGTGGCACCAGGGTCAACACCAGGCACCAGAACAGGCGGTGGGTTGGCGTTGGGTCTTCACCTTCGCGCAGGTTCGGGGTGCTGGTGGCTGCGACCGCATAGGCAGCAGCGTCCATGTGCGAGGCGCAGAAAACGGCCATGATGAACAGGTACACGGCGAGGAACACCTTGCCCAGCGGCAGGGCGGTCAGCAGCGCACTCACGGCGCTTTCGCCACCTTGTTCCGTCAGGATTTTCGGCACGTCGATGGCACCCGTGATGAACTGGTGCATGCTGTAGCTTTCCAGTGCGCCGAAGAAGAACCAGCACCCGAAGCTGCCACCCAGCAGCAGGGCGAAGACCACTTCCTTGATCTGCCGGCCACGGGAAACGCGGGTCACGAACATGGCCACGCCCGGTGCGTAGGACACCCACCACAGCCAGTAGAACACCGTCCAGTTACGGGTAAATGCACCGTCACCGGCAGGGTCGGTGAACAGGCTCATGTGCACGTAGTTCTGGATCATGATGCCGACGGCGTTGGCCGTGTTGTTGATGGTGAACTGCGTTGGGCCGACCAGCAGTACCACACCGGCAAACACCAGCGCGCCGATACAGACCATCTTGCTCAGACGCTGCAGGCCGCCATCGATGCCGATGTAGGAACTGAGCGAGAACAGCACTGCCACGGCACCGATCACCATCAGTTGCACGGTAAAGGTGTTGGGCGTGCCGGCCAGGTCAGCCAGGCCTCGGGTCAGGGTCGAGGCGGTCAGGGCCAGGGATACCGTCAGTGCGCCCATCATGGTCAGCAGGAAGATCAGGTCCACGGTACGACCGACCGGGCCGGTGGCCTTGAAGCCGGTTACCGCTTCAACGATCGAGGCCAGGTTCAGGCCGCTCTTCTTGCGGACATGGAAGTGGTAGGCCATGGCCAGGGATGCCAGCGCGTAGATCGACCAGGCGCTGATGCCCCAGTGGAAGAACGAGTAACTGACACTGTATTCCAGTGCCTGGCGCGACTGCGGAACAATGTTCAGGCCCGGCGTCTGGTAGTAGTAGGCCCATTCCATGACGCCCCAGTAGAGGGTCGAGGAGCCCATGCCGGCGCAGATGAACATGAATACCCACGTGGTCGTGGAGTATTCCGGTTTACCACTGCCGAAGCGGATGTTGCCGTACTTGCTGAAGGCCAGGTACAGCACCGCCAGGGAGCTGATGAACACCAGCAACTGCACGCTGGTACCGAAGGTGCGGGTGGAAAACTCGAACAACAGGTTGGCCGTGGTTTCGGCCTGGGTGGGGAACAAGGCTAACCCGATGACAGTGAGCAGCACGGCAATCAGGCTCACGGTAATCAGAAACACATCAATCTTTTTATTTTTGTGGGACATCATCGTCTCCTGGACGTTGGCGTACGTAGTGCTTGGCCCGGAGCAAGTCCGGGGTACTGCGGTACCTCTACCTCCTTGTCGTTAACCAAAAGTTAACGTGAATCTTTCGGTTAACAGTTTGCATAGAATCGTCGAGGACTGCAAGCACGCGAAGGCCGGTTGTCGGACAATCCTGACAACCGGCCTTGGGGGATCAGGCCCCGATCAGTTCGGCGATCGCCTTGCCGACCTGCTGGGTGGACGCGTTGCCGCCCATGTCGCGGGTGGTGTCACCGTCGGCGATGACCTGTTCAATGGCCTTGAGGATGTCGTCGTGGGCGGCGCGGTAGCGTGGGTCGGCACCGTCGTTGCCAAGGAATTCAAGCATCAGTGCACCGGACCAGATCATGGCAATCGGGTTGGCGATGTTCTGCCCGAAGATGTCCGGCGCCGAACCGTGTACCGGCTCGAACAGCGACGGGAATTTGCGTTCCGGGTTGAGGTTGGCCGACGGCGCGATGCCAATGGTGCCGGCGCAGGCCGGGCCCAGGTCGGAGAGAATGTCGCCGAACAGGTTGGAGGCCACCACCACGTCGAAGCGCTCTGGCTGCAGGACGAAACGTGCGCAAAGGATGTCGATGTGCTGCTTGTCCCAACTGACGTCAGGGTAGTGCGCCGCCATGGCGGCGGTACGCTCATCCCAGTACGGCATGCTGACCGCCATGCCATTGGACTTGGTCGCTGAAGTCAGGTGCTTGCGTTCGCGGGTCTGGGCCAGGTCGAAGGCGTACTTGAGGATACGGTCGACACCACGACGGGTGAACACCGACTCCTGCAGGACGAACTCATTCTCGGTGCCTTCAAACATCCGTCCGCCCAGCGACGAGTATTCGCCTTCGGTGTTTTCGCGGATCACCACGAAGTCGATATCGCCAGGTTTGCGTCCGGCCAGTGGGCACGGCACGCCAGGGAACAGGCGAACCGGGCGAATGTTCACGTACTGGTCGAAATCGCGACGGAACTTGAGTAGCGAACCCCACAGGGAAATATGGTCCGGTACTTTGTCCGGCCAGCCGACTGCGCCGAAGTACAGCGCATCGAAACCTTTGAGCTGCTCGAACCAGTCGTCCGGCATCATCTTGCCGTGCGCCAGGTAGTAGTCGCAGCTG
Organism: Pseudomonas sp. FFUP_PS_473; assembly: GCF_002858665.1. Lineage (NCBI taxonomy): Bacteria > Pseudomonadati > Pseudomonadota > Gammaproteobacteria > Pseudomonadales > Pseudomonadaceae > Pseudomonas > Pseudomonas sp. FFUP_PS_473. The sequence goes on along the minus strand of NZ_PJQQ01000005.1, from coordinate 69,760 downwards.
GCCCACTCAAAGAATTCGAACTCAAGGTTCAGGCCGTGCTTGCGCGCAGCCGCTTCGACCACGCGGATACCTTCTGGGAGAACTTCGTTGCCGATGCCATCGCCAGGGATTGCGGCGATCCGGAATGTCTTGCTCATGGGGGACACACTCGTTGTCTAGGGAACAGGTGCGGACCATGCTATAAGGGCTTCGCTTAGAGATAATCTCGTCAATCATGGATTCTTAGTACACGTATCGTGAACAATATGCCGAGCCTTGAAGACCTGACCATTTTTGTTCAGGTCGCCAAACGTGCCAGCTTTGCGGCAGTTGCCGATGAGCTTGGAATGTCTGCCGCGTTCATCAGCAAGCGCATTCGCGTGCTTGAAGACAACCTGGGCGTGCGGTTGCTGCACCGCACCACCCGGCGTGTGTCGGTGAGTGAAGAGGGCGAGCGTGTCTACCGCTGGGCGCTGCATATCTTTGATGCGGTGCAGCGCATGGGCGACGACATCAGTGCCCAGCACCGCGAGCCGGTAGGGCAACTGCGCATTGCCAGCAGCCTGGGGCTGGGCAGACGTTTCGTTGCCCCGGCCTTGTCGGAACTGGCCGAACGTTACCCGAAGCTGGATATCCGGCTGGACGTGCATGACCGCCTGGTTGACTTGATCGACGAAGGGGTCGACCTGGATATCCGCGTGGGCAACACCATCGCCCCGAACCTGATCGCCAAGCCGCTGGCGAAGAACCGCCGTGTGCTCTGTGCCTCCCCAGACTACCTCGAACGTTGTGGCACGCCGCGAACCCTGGCGGAACTGGCCAGCCATGACTGCCTGGTGATCAAGGAACGTGACCACCCGTTCGGGATCTGGCAATTGGAAGGACTGCAGGGCGAGGAGAGCGTGCGGGTGACTGGCACATTGTCGACCAACCATGGCGAAGTGGCCCACCAGTGGTGCCTGGATGGTCGCGGGATACTGCTGCGCTCCTGGTGGGACCTGCACGACAGCCTGGCGGCAGGGCGGTTGGTGCAGGTGCTCAGTGAGTACCACCAGCCGGCGGACATCTGGGCGGTGTACGCTTCGCCGCTGGCCAGTTCGGCGAAGGTTCGCGTTGCGGTGGAGTTTTTCCGTCAGTACTTTGCCGAACGCTACACTTTACCTGGGTAGTCATTGTGTTCTCACGCCCTGTGCGCGGCTTCTGGATCGCCAGCAAAGCTGGCTTACCTATCGGCGCCGTAGCAGGGCGATGAAGAATACCCCGCCAATCGCTGCCGTGGCGATGCCGATGGGCAAGTCTTGCGGGGCGATCAGGGTGCGGGCGGCAACGTCCACCCAGACCAGAAACAAACCGCCGAGCAAGGCGCTGACCGGCAGCAGTCGCCGGTGTTCGGCGCCCACCAGGCGCCGGGCCAGGTGCGGCAGCATCAACCCGACAAAACCAATCGCCCCGGACAACGCCACCAGCACCCCGGTCAGCAATGCCGTGCAGACGAACACCTGCACGCGTACCGCCTGGACATTGAACCCCAGGCTCACGGCCGTATGTTCTCCGCTCATCAATGCATTCAAGCCACGGGCCAGGGCCAGCAAGGCGAGCAGGCCGAGCAGCAAGCACAGTGCCGGCAGCCAGAGCATCTCCCAACGTGCCAGGCCAAGCCCGCCGAGCATCCAGAACATCACCGAATTGCTGGCGTGTTGGTCGCCGGTGTACAGCAGCAGGTTGACCAGTGCCATCAGCACGAACGACACCGCCACCCCGGCCAGCAACAACCGTTCGCTGCTCAAGCGGCCTTGTTGATTGGCTACCGCCAGCACCAGGGCCATGCTGCCCAGGGCGCCGATGAAGGCGGCCAGCGGCAGGCTGAACACCCCGGCAAAATCGCCGAGGAACAGCACCACCAGTACTGCGCCCAGCGCCGCACCGGAGCTGACCCCCAGCAGGTGCGGGTCGGCCAGCGGGTTGCGAGTCACGGCTTGCAGGGCGGTGCCGACCAGGGCCAGGCCGGCGCCAACCAGTGCGCCCAGCACCACCCGTGGTGCACGAATCAGCCAGACGATGCGTGACTGGCCCTGCGTCCATTCACCGCCACCGCGTAGCCCCAACTGCTCGCCAACAATCCCCCAGACGTACGCCAACGGTACGCTCGCCGAGCCAAAGGCCAGCGCCGTCAGGCACGACACCAGCAGCACGCCCAGTAACCCAAACACCAACAGGCGGTACGCCGCCACGCTACGTATCGGCATCACTGACCTGCCCGCGCCACGGTCTGCGGATGCAGGGCGTTGGCGATGGTTTCGATGGCCTCGGCGTTGTCCACGGACGGCGTCACCGCCACATAGGGCAGCACGATAAAGCGTTGCGTGCGGATTGCGCTCACGCCCTGCAGGGCCGGGTGCTGCAGCAGGAAATCACGCTTCTGTTGCCAGGTGCGTGGGCCATAGTCGACGATCAGGATGACCTCGGGGTCTCGTTCGACCACACTTTCCCAGTTGACCTGGGTCCAGCTGGCGGCGATGTCATCCATCACGTTGTGGCCACCTGCCGTCGTCAATAGCGCCTGCGGAATACCCAGGCGCCCAGAGGTCATGGGGCGGTCTTCGCCGCTGTCGTAGAGGAATACGCGCGGCGTTTCGTTCGTTGCCGTCAGCCGCGCCTGAACCCGGGCGATACGTTGGCGCAGCTCGTTGATCAACGCCTCGGCGCGGGCTTCGACCGAGAAGATTCGCCCGAGATTGCCCAGGTCACGGTACAGGTCGTCAAGGCTGGCCTCGCGTTGCGGCATGATCCGCGAGCAGGACTCGCTCAGTTCATAGACCTTGATCCCCAGCGGTTCAAGGCTGGCCGGGGTGAGCGGGCCGCCAATCCGCATGCCATAGCCCCAACCGGCGAAAAAGAAGTCGGCACCCGCGTCCAGCAGGTTCTCTTCGCTGGCGTAGTGGCTGGCGAGTTCCGGCACACCCTCGAGGGCCGTGCTGAGCCTCGGGTCGAGGGTTTTCCAGCCGCTGACGCCGGTGTAGCCGACCATGCGTTCGCGCAGGCCGAGGGCCAGTAACATCCCGGTCAGGTTGATGTCATGGCTGACCACGTGCTGCGGCGCCTGCTTGAATGTGACCTGGCGGTTGCAGCTCTGCACACTCAGCGGGTAATGGCTGGCCTGGGTCGAGAGGGCCGGCAGCAGCGCAAGCCAGGCGAGGTAGGGAAGCGCTCGTTTCATGGTTCGGTGATCCAGGTAATGCGCGGGTAGCCGGCCAGTGGATGGGTGTCGACCAGTGCATGCACACCGAATACCTGGTGCAGGCGTTCGGCCGTCAACACCTCGGCCGGTGTGCCGCTGGCGACAATGCAGCCGTTGTCGATGACGTAAAGGCGGTCGCAGAATGCCGCAGCCAGGTTCAGGTCGTGGAAACTGGCCAGGGTGCTCAAGCCCAGGCGGCGCAAGTGGCCCAGCAGTTCCAGTTGGTAGCGTGGGTCGAGGTGGTTGGTCGGCTCGTCGAGTATCAGCAGTTGCGGTTGCTGCACCAGTGCACGGGCCAGCAGCACGCGCTGTTTTTCGCCACCGGAAAGGGTGGCGAAATCGTGTTGATCAAGGTTGCCTAGGCCAACGGCGTCGAGGGTCTGTGCGATCAGTTGGCGGTCTGCCTCGTTGTCGCCGGCAAACATCCCCAGGTGGGGCGTGCGGCCCATGGCCACGACGTCAGCCACGGTAAGGCCGAACGCCTGGGGAAACTCCTGCAGCACGACGGCGATGCGTTGCGCGCTCCAGCGCGGGCGCTGTTGCCAGAGGTCAGTGCCGTCCAGGCTGACGTGCCCGGCCAAGGGCGGGTTGAAGCGGTAGGCGCAGCGCAACAGGCTGGTCTTGCCACTACCATTGGGGCCGATCAGACCGACGAACTCACCGGCCGCCACGTGCAGGTCGATACCGTGCAGCAACCAGTGCTGGCGACGCTCGAGTGCTGCCGGCGTCCAGCGCAGTTGGTGGATATTCAATGCGGCCATGAGCGGCGGTTCCTTGTGCCTTAGAAACGGTAATCGAGGGTGGCGAAGTACGAGCGCGGCGCCCCCATCAGCCATTGCTCAGCGCTATGGGCCGTGACGGCATAGCGGCGGTCGAGCAGGTTATTCAGTTGCAGGCCCAAACGCACCTCCGGCAGCAGTTGCCAGCCGAGATTCCCATCGATCACGGTGTAGCCCGGTACCGTTGCGGTGTTGGCGGTATCGGCATAGCGCGCATCAACGTAACGCAAGCCCAGCCCGGCATCGAGGTTGTTGCGCAAGGCCTTGCTGAGCCAGAGGTTGGCGGTGCGCCGTGGTACACCGATCGGGCGGTTGCCCGAGCGGGACACGATATTACCGGCCACCACCTCGTCGAAGTCATCATACGCGGCACGCACCAGCGAGGCGTTTGCCGAGACGTGCCACTGCTGCGCAAGGGCCAGCTCCAGGGTCGCCTCCAGGCCTTCGGAAGACTGCTGGCCGACTTGCTGGGTGAGTCGCGTGTGGCTGTCGGTGACCACCGGCAGCTTCTTTTTCACGATCTGATAAGCCGCCAGCGTCCATTCGCCTTGGCCGTTCCAGAACTGCTGCTTGAGGCCGAGTTCGGTTTGCTTCGACTCGGTCAGGTCCATCTGCTGTGCAGCCGGGCTGAGGCTGATCAGGTCGCCAACCCCGTCTTCACTGGTGGAGTACTGGCCGTACAGCGACAGCTGATCGGTGACCGCATACACCAGCCCGGCACGCCAGTTGCCGCCGTCGAGGCTGCGGTCGCTGCGCGTGCCGTCGACCCGGTTGTCGCGGTCGATATGGTTCTGGTCGCGGCGAATACCGGTGACCAGCGACCAGCGCTCTGACAATTGCGTGCGGTTTTCCGCGAACAGGGCAAAGGTCTGGGTGGTGCTGTGAGTTTGTGGGCGGGTGGGGTCCTGGCTGCTGAAGTATCCCGGGGCTGGTTGCCACGGGTCGATGTAGTCGCCGCCGTTGTCGGTGTACGGCGAGTTGCTGTCGACGTCGAAACGAATCCGGTTGTATTCGGCACCGACCACGGTCTTGCTCGTCAGGCCGAACAACGTATGGTCGAGGGAAAAGCTCTGGCGGTCGCCGATTTGCTCCTGATCATGCTTGATGTGCAGGTAGCTCTGGCGCAGCAGTTGGTCGCGGCTGCTGTCCCAGCTGTAGTCCTCGGCATTGCGCCAGTGCCGGCGGCTCTTGATGTAATAGAGCTGGTTGCTGGCCGTCAGGCTCTCGTTTATCGACCAGTCGCTGTTCAGTCGCGTCCATTCATCGTGGTAACGCTGTACCGCGTCATGGAGGTTGTAGTTCTTTTTGCGCAGGCTGTCGCGGTAGTGGCCGTCGATCAGCGGAGTACCGAAGTCGTTCATCGGCTCACTGTCGCCACGCTCATGGGCCAGGGTGAAGCTCAGGTCATCACTGGCATCCCAACGCAGCGCGGCACTGCCGGCGAGGTTTTCCGAGTCGCCGCGATCAATCCAGCCGTTGCTCTGCTCACGGTTGAGGGTGAGCCGGTATCTCAGCCGCTCGTTTAACGAACCACCGCTGTCCAGGCCCAATTGCTGGCGGTCATACGAGCCATAGCCCAGGCGCAGGTGGTTACGGATCTCGCCGGTGAAGGGCTTCTTCGGGATAACATTGATCACGGCCCCGGTTGCCCCTTCGCCATACAGCACCGAGGCTGGGCCGCGAATGATGTCGATGCGCTCGACCATCCACGGGTCTACCGGGAAGCTCTGGGTGCCTGCACCGGTGTACAAGCGCGAGCCGTCGAACAGGGTCATCACCGAGCTGTGACCGCTGAAGCCTCGGGCAGAGAGGGCTGTGTTGCCGTTGCCCGGGGTGCCCACAGAGGTGATACCCGGCGAGCGACTGACCGCGTCCTGCACACTGCGGTTGTTGCGCCCGTCGATGGCCTCGGCAGCGAGGCTGCTGGTGCTGGCAGGCGTCTCCAGCGCACTGAGGTTCAGTCGGGAGCCGGTCGGCAGTGGCGTTGCCAGATTGATGGCTTCGCGTTCGCTATCACGATCGCCCGTGATGGCTGTCGAGGGCAGGGCGAGGATGCGCTCGGCATCATCGGTGGCCAGTGTCGGCAGTGAAAGCGAGAGGCAAGCAGAGGACACAAGGGTGTGAAACAGGTAATTGCGGGACATGTCGTTCCAGGCTGAAACAGGAATGAATGAATCCCGGGGGAATAACGCATAGAGGCATGACGAGCACGCAGGCGCCCGCCAACCGGCCTGCGCCCGCCCACCGCGGGGTTGCCAAACAAGGCTTCAGGCCGGTCTCCGGGCTTGCGAGGGTCATGAGGCCTTCACCTTCCCATGCCGTGGCACAGTGGTCTGTCGAAGGCCTCGCTCGCTTACCGTTGCGGGGGCAGCGCCGGACTGGTCAAAGAGACGCACCGGCTTCCCGTTTCACCCTGCGCACGGCGGCGCAGGACACCTGAAACTGGCGCGCATCTGAACATCGAACGCCAGCTCAGTCAATCACTTAGCCGCGTTGCGCGGCAGCAGTGGCAGGTGTTGTCGTGCTCGATTTGCGCACCAGGCTGATCATCAGGACGATGCCGGCGACCGCTGCGGTCATCAGGGTTTCATAGCGATATGCAGCGCTGAACAACATGTAGCCGAGCACGCTGCAGATCAAGGCGATGACGAACCAGGTCAGCCATGGGAACAGCCACATCCGAAACACCGGGGTCTGGCCTTTCTGCTCCAGCTGTTTACGCATGCGCAGTTGTGACACCGCGATCACCAGGTACACCAGCAGGGCGATGGCGCCGGTGGTCGAGAGCAGGAAGCCAAAGACCTTGCCCGGCAACAGGTAGTTGATCAGGCAGCCGACGAAGCCTGCCAGGGTGGACATCAGCACGGCCACGGTCGGCACGCCGCTGCGCGAAATGTAGCGGGTTGCAGTCGGTGCTTCGCCGCGTGCGCCCAGCGAGTAAAGCATGCGCGATGCGGTGTACAGGCCCGAGTTCATGCAACTGGTCACGGCGACGAACACCACCAGGTCAACGATCAGTTTCGCGCCTGGCACATTGAGCACTTCCAGTGCGCGCTGGAACGAGCCGACTTGCAGCAGCCGTGGATCGTTCCAGGCAACCAGCGAGACGATGAAGAAAATCGAGAAGATGTAGAAGATCGCAATACGGTAGATCACCAGGTTGGTGGCGCGGCGGATCTTCTCTTTGGGGTTCTCGGTTTCGTCAGCGGCGATGGTGACGATCTCGGCGCCGAAGAACGAGAAGATGGTCACAAGAATGCCGCCCAGTACCGCACCAAAGCCATTCGGCATGAAGCCGCCATTGCTCAGCAGTTGGCCGACCCCCGAGACTTCAGCCAGCGGCCAGTAGCCCAGTACGGCCGCGCTGCATACGCCGATGAAGGCCAGGATGGCGATGATCTTGATCAGGGCGAACCAGTACTCGAAGGTGCCGAAATTGCGCACGCTGATCAGGTTGGTGGCCGACAGGGTGACCATGATCAGGAAGGTGAAGGCCCAGGACGGGATGGCGGGGTACCAGGCATGCAGGATGTCGGCACCGGCGATGGCTTCGACCGGGATGATCAACACCCAGAACCACCAGTACAGCCAGCCGATGGTGAAGCCGGCCCAAGGGCCGATGGCCTCGCCGGCGTAGGTGGAAAACGAACCGCTGTTCGGGTTTGCAACGGCCATTTCGCCGAGCATGCGCATGACCAACAGCACCAGCAAGCCGGTCAGTGCGTAGGAGATCAGGATGGCCGGGCCTGCGGTGGCGATGGCGTTGGAGGAGCCGATGAATAGACCCGCACCGATAATGCCTGCGATGGAGATCATCGAGACCTGGCGTGTGGTCAGGCCATGCTTGAGCGAGCGTTGCCCGCGGTTGTTATTGTTTGAACTCATGCATCAACCCTCGGTTCAGCAGCCCCCTGGCTCACAGGTCCGTTCGGGGTGAGCCGGCGCTGAACAATCGTTAGTAAGGAAACCTTCCGTGTCGGTACTGCGTCCTGGTCCTGGTAATTGATCCAGATCAGTATTGGTCGACGAACGGGGCTTCAACAAACGAGCAATACTCAGAACATCATTCCTTGGAGGAATTCAAGGTGTGCCTGGGACGACCGTGCGAGGTCTTAAGGAAAACCTTCTTGCTAAGTGCTTTGTGACCGGTGACGCCAAATTCGATACTTTTAGGAATGACAGTAGAATTTTTATTCGCTTGTGCCAGGCCACCGTCACTCGCTTAGATAGCCGCCATACACGACCCTCAAGCCACGGGAGCGGCGCTTGTCATGCCTGCGCAAACCATCAGCAATTCCATCGCAATAGTTCACCCGATCGAACTCGATCATGGCTGCAATGCCGAGGTCTGGGATGTCGATGGCAAGCGTTACATCGACTTTGTCGGCGGTATCGGCGTGCTCAACCTGGGCCATTGCAACCCGGCGGTGGTGGCGGCGATTCAGGCGCAAGCAGCACGCTTGACCCACTCGGCGTTCAACGCTGTGCCGCACACGCCTTACCTTCAGTTGATGGAGCGGCTTGTGGCGTTCATCGGCCTGAGCTACCCAGCCAGTGGCATGCTCACCAACAGTGGTGCCGAAGCAGCCGAAAATGCCCTGAAAATTGCCCGGGGCGTTACCCGGCGCACTGCAGTGGTGGCGTTCGACGGTGGTTTTCATGGCCGCACCCTGGCCACCCTGAACCTCAATGGCAAGGTCGCCCCGTACAAACAAGGCATTGGTGTGTTGCCGGGGCCGGTCTATCACTTGCCATACCCCAGCCCGGACAACGACGTCAGTGTCGACCAGGCGCTGAAGGCCATGGAGCGCCTGTTCAGTGTCGAAATCGACGTCAACGAGGTGGCCTGTTTTATCCTGGAGCCGATTCAGGGCGAGGGTGGTTTCCTGGCGCTGGAGCCAGCGTTTGCCCGGCACCTGCGTCAGTTCTGCGATGAGCGCGGGATTCTGCTGATTGTCGATGAAATTCAGTCTGGCTTCGGCCGCACCGGGCAGCGTTTCGGCTTCGGTCGCCTGGGTATCGAGCCGGACCTGCTGCTGCTGGGCAAGAGTATTGCTGGCGGGGTTCCGCTGGGCGCGGTGGTGGGCCGTCGGCAATTGATGGACACGCTGCAGCGCGGCGCATTGGGCGGTACCTATTCAGGCAACCCAATAGCCTGTGCGGCGGCGTTGGCCAGCCTGGAGCAAATGAGCGACAGCAACCTCGCCACCTGGGGCGAGCGGCAAGAGAAGGCGATTGTCGAGCGTTATCAGCGCTGGAAAGCGTCCGGTTTGTCCGCTTACCTGGGGCGCTTGACCGGCACGGGCGCCATGCGCGGCATCGAGTTGGTAAACGCGGACGGCTCGCCAGCGCCTCAGGCGCTGGCCACGTTGCTGCAAACCACCCGTGAGGCGGGGCTGTTGATCATGCCGAGTGGCAAATACCGGCATATCGTGCGCCTGCTGGCGCCGCTCACCATTGAACCCGAGGTGTTCGAGGAAGGCCTGGATATTCTCGAACGCTGCCTGGCTGGACTCAGCGCCTGACATCATTGCCCGCCTTACTGCTCGCAGCGGCCCTCGGGCCGCTGTAGCACCACGTCCTGAAGACCCTGACCCGGCTGGCGACCTTGCCACCTCGGTAAAAAATACCCTTCACCCCATGAACCTTGTGCAGCGGCTCCAGTCTTAGGCCCTGCCTTGGCATGTCTTGCCTTGGCTGCGTTACTGCCTTTTCTGTCGTCACCTCTTCAGAGCTGTCTGCCTCATGCGCCAAGCCGTCCACTGTTCCCGCGTTGTTTCGCTCTGCCTCGTCCCGCTGTTGCCGCTGCTTTCCAGCCCCGCCCATGCGCGCGGGGAACAGCAACTGGCGGAGGCGATCAACGACTACCGTGCTCATCCCCAGCGTTGCAGCAGAAGTGCGGGCCGCGCCTTGCCGCCACTGGCGCTGAAGTCGAGCCTGGCGTTGCCGATTCGCTATCACGGTGAAATGCGCGAGGCGCTGAAGGATTCCGGCTATCGGGCCGTTGCAGTGCGGAGTATCCGCTTGGTGGGTGCCTACGACGCTGATGAGGCGTTCGACCAGCTAGCGCGTGATTACTGCGCAGCCTTGCTCGATAACCAGTACGCGGATATCGGCATCCGTCGTGACGACAGTGAGTGGCGAGTCGTGTTGGCGCGCCCCTTGCTCGAGGGGCATCTGGAGGATCGGCGAGCAGCGGGCGCTACCTTGCTGGCACAGGTCAATGCGGCGCGGGCAAAGCCGCGCCTCTGTGGTCGTAAACGGTTTGCCGCCGCCCGGCCGCTTACCTGGAGTAGCGCCCTGGGGGCCGCAGCGCAAGGGCATAGCCGGTCGATGGCCAGCGGCAACTACCTGGCCCATCGGGACCTTGATGGTGACATGCCTGCAGACCGGGCATGGGCGGCTGGCTACCGTGGCCGGCAGATTGGCGAGAACATCGCCGCCGGGCAAGGTTCAGCGAACAAGGCCCTGGCGGGCTGGCTGGCCAGCCCTGGCCACTGCGCCAACCTGATGAGCCCGATATTTACCCAGGTTGGCGCGGCCTATGCGACAAACTCGCGTAGCGATGCGGGGGTCTACTGGACGATGGTGTTCGGTGCGCCCTGAGTAAAGCCCTTGTGCCGCAGGGGGGGATTTCGCGCATTATTAGCACCATCAGCAAAAGGGAGAGTTACATGCGCGTCCTATCATCCGCTTTGCGTTTTGCCGCGTTGTCTGTGGGGTTGGTGTTAGCCGCCACGGCAGCCGCGACCGAGGAGACGCAACTGGTCCAGTCGATCAATGCCTACCGCAGCCAGGTGCAGCGCTGTGCGGGGCAGGCCTCGCAGGAGTTGCCGCCACTTGCATCCGATCCGCGTCTGGTGCTGTCTGCCAGTGGTGTCGGTGACCTGCAGCAGGCACTGGCGCGAGCCTCGTACCCGATGGTCAATGTGCAGGCGATCAGCTTGTCCGGGCCACGTGATGCGCAGGCGGCGATGAAGGCGGTACAGGAGAGTTTCTGCCAGATTGTGCTCGACCCGCAGTTCGTCGATATCGGCGTCAGCCGCGAAGACCGTGCCTGGCGCATCGTGCTGGCCCGGCCGCTGCTGGCGGGGCGACTGGGCGACTGGCAAGCCGAGGGCCAGAAGCTCCTTGAGCAGATCAACAGCGCACGTGCGCAGGCCCGCCAGTGCGGCACCCAGCCCTTTGGCGCGACAACACCGTTGACCTGGAATGCGACACTGGCAACGGCGGCTGAAGGCCATACCCGATCCATGGCCAACAACAATTTCTTCGATCACAAGGACCGCGAGGGCCGTACACCGGGTGACCGCGCTGAACTGGCAGGCTACAGCGGCCAACTGATTGGCGAGAACATTGCCGCCGGGCAGGACACCGTACGCAAGGTGGTCGACGGCTGGCTGGCCAGCCCTGGCCATTGTGCCAACCTGATGAACCCACGGTTCCGCGAACTGGGCGCAGCCTACGCAGTCGACCCCAAGAGTGACGCGGGGATCTACTGGACCGCGATGTTCGGTACGCCGTGAGCGCCTGTGATGGTATCGGCGCGGTGTCAGTACGTGCGCGGTGCCTGCATCGTTGGCAAGCCAACTCCCACAGGAGCACTGCGCTTTCGGTATTTGGCTTAGGGGCGTTTCTTTTGCAGGCTTTTCAGGCGCTGGGTTGCGCGCTGTGCGGCGGCCATCTTTTCCGGCCGCTTCATGCGCTTCCATTTCTTGATGTCTTCCTTGCTGCGACCACAGCTCAGGCACAGGTCGCCGCTGAGCTGGCAGACGGAGATACACGGGTTCTCGATATCCTTGGCCATGCTTCAACCCCGCGCCAAACGCTGCTGCCAGTTTCCCGCATGGGTGCGCTGGCATTGTTCTTCCGTGTCGTAGTGCACATGTGTCGACACGGGGTCGAGGGCAATCCCGGCTTCAGCCAGCGCCATTGCCGTCAGCTCAACCATGCGCGCGCCTTGCCCGCTGGCCAGGGCCTGTTGCTTGTTGGTCAGGGTATCGAAGACCCAGGTCACCCTCAGGCTGGAGGGGAACGCCCGGTAATCCACCGTGTGGGTTAGCCAGCAGAACCCGACGATTTCTGCCTTGGCCGTCTCGCAGGCCTCGGTCAGGGTTGCCACCAGGCGGCGCTCGATGTGCGCCTGATCGCGTTTGTTGAAAAACATGGGTTGATCCTTGCCTGTGTGTCGACGTGCAGTTTCTGGGGTGAAACGTTTTTTGCGCCAAGGGGTGGCTTGTTTCACTTGGCCGTCATCTCTGCTTGCATCATAAGCGATGTACTGATGCCTCAAGCACAGAATGCTTGGTTGCTGATCGATATCGACTACTTCAGCAATCGCGCTGGTTCGGGCCGCGGACCAGGCGTTGTATAGCGCGAAAGCCGCAGGCCGCAACCGTGTGGCTGTTCATGCAGCGCTACAGCAGGAGCAGCAACCCCCCGGCTGCCAGGCCTAGCAGGAAGCACAGGCTTTCCACGCCCGCTTTGCGGGAGGCCAGGGTGAAGGCATAGATCCCCTTGACCAGGTTGTTGCTGGCCGCTGCAACGATGATGGCGGAGGCTGCGACCGACAGTGGGGTGCTGCTCACGGCAGACTGCGTCATGCCGAGAATGAACGGGTCTACATCGGTGACGCCCATCACCGAGGCCAGTGAGTAGATGCCCACGGACCCCAAGTATTCGATTGCCAGGTGTGTTGCCACCAGCATGCCGACAAACAGAAATGCAAACAGCAGCGCGGCACTGATTTCCAGCGGGTTCTTGGGTTCAAGTGGCTTTATCGTCGTCGCCCCGGCGTATCCTTTTCGCGACCATAGCCAACCGATGAGTATCGCCATACTGCCCAGGACAATGAACGGAAGTGCCAGGCGGCTCATCAGGTCGCGGTTGAACAGGGCCAGGAGGGCCGCCAGGCGCAAGTACATGGCGCCCGATGCAATCAGGATGGCGCCAGAATAAAGGTGCGCCTGTTCTTCCTGCTGCGAGCGCCTGGCAAGCACCACCGTGGTCACAGTCGATGAATAGGCGCCCCCCACGAGTGCCGACATCAACACGCTGCTCTGGTTTTTTGTCACGCGCTGCAACACATAGCTGCCATACGACAATGCGCTCACAGCAACCACAACAAGCCAGGTGGTGAAGGGGTTGATCTGAAACGGGGTGAGCGGTGTGTTCGGCAACAGTGGCAGGATGACTGCGGACAGCAGGAGAAATTTTGCGAAGGTCAGGATGTCCGTGGTTTCAATGCGCTTGGCCAGGTTTTCCAGCTGTGTCTTCAGCTCCAGGAGGATGATGCTCGACACGGTCAGCGCGGTGGCCAGCCAGAACATCTCGTGATAGATCAGGGCGCCCACCAGGTAGGTGGTCAGCCCGGACATTTCCGAGGTGATGCCGGGTGATCCGGTAGAGGAGAGTCGGTGCCAGTAGGCCAGTAACAGGAAGGCGGCCACAACGGCAAAGCCCAACGCTTGCGGCAGCAGTTCGCCACTGTTCAACACTGCAATCGAGTAACCGATCAGGCCTATCAGTGGATAGGTACGGACGCCGCCAAACGCATACTGGTCATTGTTGGTCTTGTGCTCTTCGCGTTCCAGCCCGATGAGGAAAGACAGGAACAGCACAAAGAACAGGTGGATTGCGTCTGTGGGGAGCCAGTCAAAGCTGTTCATCGAGTCTCATCAAGGCAGGTGGCAACAAACTTTCACACTATAGACTCATCCGGGTGGAAAGCTTGCCGGTTACCGGTGTTCGCATCCATGCACCGCCGGGTTAGCCGTGTTTGAGGGGCAAGCGGAACCCGTTGCGCTTCAGTGTCTCACTCGGAAGCTCCTTGAACAGTGCCTGGTAACTGCTGGAAAACCGTCCCAGGTGCCAGAACGACCAGCGCATTGCCACTTCCGCCACGGTCACATCGCGGGCCTTGAGCAGTTCGCGTCGTGCGCCGTTGAGGCGACGCAGGCGTAGCCAGTGGGTCGGGGTCATGCCGGTATAGGCTTTGAAGGCGCTCTGCAGTTGGCGCAACGATCCCCCCGCAATGTGCGAGAGCTCCAGCAGGTTGACGGTTTCCTCGGGTGAGTCCGCCGCCCACTCGCATACCCTGCGCATGATGTTGCGCTCTTCGGTGCGCCGCCACAGCTCGTTCTGCCCAAGGCGGGCACAGGCGTTGTCGAGGATGAACAAACAGTCTTCCAGCAACTGCTCGGCCAGTGCGCCCTCGTTGGGTGAGTCGAGGCTTTGCGAGAGTCGGGTGAGGGTGCTGCTCAGCCAACTGCTGAACAAGGCATTCTGCTGGGAGTTGAGCGGCGCCATGAACAGGCCTTCCATCGCGGCGACATCCAGCCCGTGCCTACGAACGAACTCCGGGCCAAACACCACGGCCACTTCCTGGTAGTTCTCCGGCGTGATCCAGATATTGCGGCTCTCGCCGTTCAACACGTACAGGCTGTTGTCGCTGCGGTCGAAACAGAACGCCAGTGAGCCACTGGGTGCGCTGAAGCTCTGTTCTACGCGAGTGTTCATGCGCTCTTCGTAGACGTCCACGCCCTGCAGGTCCAGGCAGCGCACCAATCCCGCGAAATGCCCAGGTGACATTTGCTGATAGTGCTGCGCCCAGCCAGGGGTCGCACGCACCTGTTCAGCAACATCGGCGGTGGTGAAAGCCTGGACACGCAAGGGGTTCAGCGACGTCATGGGAAACCTTCAATGCACTACATTGGTGCATTTTGTTGTGTTCAAAGTGGATAGATCGAAGCCCGATCGCTCGCCCAAGATAGTCCTCAACGCGACGCAGGGGAAGCCATGCACCCCGCGATGCGTAGAAGGCGCCATGTCGGGTGCCACCCCAAAACAACAACGAGGTTTTTATGAATACCCCTTTCGATCAGCTGTCCGCCTGGCTGAAAGAACACAAGATTACTGAAGTGGAGTGCGTGGTCAGCGATTTGACCGGGATTGCCCGTGGCAAGATCGCGCCCACCAACAAGTTCCTGCATGAACGGGGCATGCGCCTGCCGGAAAGTGTGCTGCTGCAGACGGTGACCGGCGATTTCGTCGACGACGAAATCTACTACGACCTGCTCGACCCGGCCGATATCGACATGATCTGTCGGCCAGACTCAAACGCGATCTATGCAGTGCCGTGGGCCATCGAGCCGACCGCCATTGTGATTCACGACACCTTCGACAAGCTCGGCAACCCGATCGAACTGTCGCCGCGCAATGTCCTGAAGAACGTCTTGAAGCTGTATGCCGACAAAGGCTGGCAGCCCATCGTCGCGCCCGAGATGGAGTTCTATCTGACCCAGCGCTGCGACGATCCGGACCTGCCGCTGCAAGCCCCGCTGGGCCGCTCGGGCCGTGCCGAAAGTGGTCGTCAGTCGTTTTCAATCGACGCGGCCAACGAATTCGACCCGCTGTTTGAAGACGTCTATGACTGGTGCGAAGCCCAAGGCCTGGACCTCGACACACTGATCCACGAAGACGGCCCGGCGCAGATGGAAATCAACTTCCGTCATGGCGATGCGCTGGACCTGGCTGACCAGATCACCGTGTTCAAGCGCACGATGCGCGAGGCTGCGCTCAAGCACAACGTCACCGCCACCTTCATGGCCAAGCCGATAGGGGATGAGCCAGGCAGTGCCATGCACCTGCACCAGAGCGTTGTGGACATCGCCAGCGGAAAACCGATCTTTGTCGATGCCGACGGGAAGATGAGCGAACTGTTCCTCCACCACATCGGCGGCCTGCAGAAGTACATCCCGAAAGTGCTGCCGATGTTCGCACCCAACGTCAACTCGTTCCGCCGCTTCCTGCCGGACACCTCGGCGCCGGTGAACGTGGAGTGGGGCGAAGAAAACCGCACGGTGGGCCTGCGTGTACCGACCTCCAGCCCTGAAGCCATGCGCGTGGAAAACCGCCTGCCAGGGGCGGATGCCAACCCCTACCTGGCGATTGCCGCCAGCTTGCTCTGTGGTTATCTGGGCATGGTCGAGCAGATCAACCCGAGTGCCGCCGTGCAGGGCCGAGCCTATGAGCGCCGCAACCTGCGCCTGCCGATCACCATCGAGGACGCGCTGGCGCACATGGAAGACTGCCCGACCATCGAGCGCTACCTGGGCAGTAAGTTCGTGCGCGGTTACGTCGCGGTGAAACGTGCCGAACACGAGAACTTCAAGCGGGTCATCAGCTCATGGGAGCGTGAGTTCCTATTGCTCAGCGTCTGATTTCGGCCACGTCATACCCATCGATAAAACAATATGAAAGGTGTCGATATGCGTCTTATGAAAACCGTTGTTCCGGCGGGCTTTGCCTTGCTGTTCGGTACGCTTGCCCAGGCTCAGCCAAGTGTCAGCGTGTACAACTGGACCGACTATATCGGTGAGACCACGCTCGCTGACTTTCAGGGCAAAACCGGGATCAAGGTGATCTACGACGTATTCGACTCCAATGAAACCCTGGAGGGCAAACTGTTGGCAGGCCGTACCGGGTACGACGTGGTGGTACCGTCCAACCACTTTCTGGCGCGCCAGATCAATGCCGGCGCGTTCCTGAAACTGGACCGCGCCGCGTTGCCCAACTGGAAGAACCTCGATCCGGCGCTGCTCAAGCTGTTGGAAAAGAACGATATCGGTAACGCGCACTCGGTGCCCTATCTGTGGGGCACCAACGGCATCGGCTACAACGTCGACAAGGTCAAGCAGGTGCTGGGTGTAGACCACATCGACTCCTGGGCCGTGCTGTTCGAGCCCGAGAACCTGAAAAAGCTCAGCCAGTGCGGCGTGGCGATGATGGACTCGGCCGATGAGCTGTTTCCGGCGGTACTCAACTACATGGGCATGGACCCGAACAGCACCCGCCCTGAAGACTACAAGAAGGCCGAAGCCAAGCTGATGACCTTGCGGCCGTACATCACCTATTTTCATTCCTCCAAATACGTGACGGACCTGGCCAACGGCGATATCTGTGTGGCGATGGGTTACTCAGGTGATGTGTTCCAGGCCGCCAACCGTGCCAAGGATGCAAAAAACGGTGTTCACATCGCCTACGCCATTCCCAAGGAAGGCAGCAACCTGTGGTTTGACCTGCTGGCGATTCCCGCCGATGCCAAAAACACCACACAAGCCCATGCCTTCATCAACTACCTGCTTGAGCCAAAAGTGATCGCCAGCGTGAGCAGCACCGTTGGTTATGCCAACCCGAACCCGGCGTCCAAGGCGTACATGGAGGCCGAGCTTGCCAGCAACCCGGAGGTCTACCCGCCGCAAGCCGTGCTGGACAAGCTGTACATCTCGCAAACGCTGCCGCCTGCGATCATGCGCTTGATGACCCGCGCCTGGAGCAAAGTGAAATCCAACCAATGAGTCGAGCACGTACCATGGCAACGTCGTCGGAACATGCCCGTTCGTACTATTACGCAACGGCGAAACACATGGCTGCCTATCCCGCACTGGCATCGGATGTTATCGCCGATGTCTGTGTGATCGGCGGCGGCTTTACCGGGGTCAACACCGCGATTGAGCTGGCCCAGCGGGGGCTCTCGGTGGTGCTGCTCGAAGGCCGGCGAGTCGGCTGGGGCGCCAGTGGGCGCAACGGCGGCCAATTGATTCGCGGAATCGGTCACGACGTTTCAGGCTTTGCTCGTCATGTCGGCCAGGAGGGCGTGCGCTACCTGCAGCGCGCGGGTATTGAATCGGTCGAGGTGGTCGGCACGCGGATTCGTGAACACGCGATCGACTGCGACCTGCGCTGGGGGTTCTGTGAGCTGGCCAATACGCCTGCGCAGTTCGCCGCCTTCAGCGAGGAGCAGGAAAGCCTCGCAGCCTTGGGTTACCGCCATGAAACCCGACTGATCAGGCCAGAGCACATGTGCCAGGTCGTGGCGTCGGACGCTTATGCCGGTGGCTTACTGGACATGGGCTCGGGCCACCTTCATCCCCTTGATCTGGTCTTGGCTGAAGCGCGTCTGGCCGAATCACTGGGCGTGCGTATCTACGAGCAAAGCCCGGTGCTGGAACTGATCCACGGCGACACGGTACAGGTGCGTTGTGCCAAGGGTACGGTCAAGGCGGGAAGCCTGGTGCTGGCGTGCAACGCGCACCTGGACGACCTGGAACCGCGCCTGAGCGGCAAGGTGCTGCCTGCTGGCAGCTACATCATTACCACGGAGCCGCTGGCGCCCGCCGTGGCCAACGCGCTGATCCCGCAGAACCTGGCCCTGTGTGACCAGAAAGTCGGCCTGGATTATTACCGCCTGACCGCTGACCGGCGCTTACTGTTCGGTGGCGCGTGTCACTATTCCGGGCGCGACCCGGCGGATATCGCCAGCTACATGCGACCGAAAATGCTCAAGGTGTTCCCGCAACTGGCCGACGTGCGCATCGACTTCCAATGGGGCGGCAAGATCGGCATTACGGCCAACCGTTTTCCCCAGGTTGGGCGTTTGCAGCAGCACCCCAACGTGTTCTATGCCCAGGGCTACTCAGGCCATGGCCTGAACGTCACTCACTGGACCGCGAAACTGCTGGCCGAAGCGATTCATGCCGGGCACAGCCATGGCCTGGACATCTTCAGCAAAGTGCCGCACATGACCTTCCCCGGTGGCCCGGCCTTGCGCTCGCCGCTGCTGGCGCTGGGGATGTTGTGGTATCGGCTGCGGGAGTTGTTGGGGTAGCGCCAGTATTCTCGTTAAAAGGACGAGGAGGGTTACTCGGCCGCAACCACCTGATTGCGGCCGAGGGCCTTGGCGCGATACATGGCTTTGTCGGCATTGTTCAACAGGTCGTGCAGGTCCATATCCTCGGCACTCGCCGAGGCTACCCCGAGGCTTGCGGTAAGGCGTTGCGTTCTTGTTTTTTCGAGCATCAACGGCATCTCGGCAATCGATTTTCCAAGCTGTTCGGCAATGCGTAGCGCTGCCTCCAGGGTGGTATCTGCCAGCAGTACCGCGAACTCCTCACCGCCAAGCCTGCCGTAGACGTCCGATTCGCGAAAGGACGCCCGGATCACTGCACCTATTTGGCGCAGAACCTCATCACCGGCCTGGTGCCCGTGTGTGTCGTTGATCTGCTTGAAGTGGTCGATGTCCAGCACCAGGGCGCAAAGAGGGCGCTGATTGCGCTTGCAGTAGCTATAGAGTTGCTGGGCATGCTCGAAAAATGCGCGGCGATTGTTCAGACCGGTGAGTTCGTCGGTCTGCGCGGCATAGCTGGCAATGCGGTGTGCGTGCTCCATTTCATGGGTTAGACGAAAGGCTTTCTCCAGCGCCTCGGAGAGCTCGCGCGTCGCCCGCACGATGGATGCCGAGAACAGCAGGGCGGCGATGGCCATGCCGACCTGCATCGCCGATGGCTGAAGCAGTAGCCAGAGCGTGCACGGCAGCAAGACCAGCCCCATGGCCGACAAGGTCATGGACCGGTACGCCGAGTAGCAGGACACGGCGCTGCCGGCCATGCCGACGGTAAACAGCAGTACGATCGCCTGCGCCAGGAGGTCATCACTGGGCATTATCGCCAGCGCGCCGAGCCCCCAGAGGCCGGCAGAGAGCACCAGGGTGATCCAGTACTTGCCTTCCCAGCGGTCAGGAATGCGTTCGCGCTCATGGCTGCGAAAGTAGGCCAGGAACAAGCCGATGCGCAGCAGTGTTGCGCCACCGAGCAGTGAGATCCATAACAGAATGACGGATTGATCCGCACGTTCCCAGCACAGCCAGCAGAGCATACAGGCGGCAATGAAGCTGCCGACCACCGCCGTTACGGACTGACGGAACAGCAGATGCAAGCGGTCGGTACGAACTTGCTCGGCAATGAGCACATTCTGGTCATGCTGTAGTGCAAAAGGGTTCATTCGCGCCGCCCAATCATGACACTGCTCCATCAGCGCAGTTAGGGGATGGTTGATGGCCATCGTCCCAGGCGCGTGAGTGCTAAAAACCTTACGAATATAAAGGATAACTCAGCGACGTATCTATGCAATCCAGAGGCCACCCGGAAAATACCGGAAAATAGCCAACCTGCGTCATGTACAAGCCCCTAAAACCCACTTCACTTTCATCAGTACTCTGGGAAGTCACCCAGGTAGCACACAGGCGAGCTTGCGCCTGCCGATCGATCAAGTGCCTCTTCCAGCCAGTCGGCGAGGACCACGGCATTGTTTGCCTGCGGATCCCTGGCTGCGAACACAAGGGTAAGCGTACCCTTTTCGGCATGGGGCAAAAGCGTTTGCCAATACTCCGGATGTGCGGCCAGCTCTTGCCGATAGGCCGCGGTGAACTGGGCAAAATCCAGTTCACCGGACTTGAAGGCCTTGCGTAAGTGCGTAGAGGGTGCAACGTCCTGCAGCCACGCGTTCAGCAACAGCTGGTCTTTCCGACAATTTCGCGGCCACAGCCGATCAACCAGAACGCGGTACCCGTCTTCCGCGGCTGCTGGGGTGTAGGCGCGTTTGCACTGAATCATGGGGGGATCGGGTTACTGCCGATCGACCGAGAACTTGCCTGCGCCTGTCACGCTGAGCAGCAACAAGCCTCCCATGATGCTGATGTTCTTGTAGAACTGGATCATGTTGGCGGCCTTGTCGGGCTCAGGCATGCTCCAGAAAGGATGGCCAATGAGTGCCGTCCCCAGCACGAACAACGCCATCAATGCCGCCAGTGGCCGGGTAAAAAAACCGACTACAAGGGCAATGCCGACGAAGAACTCCATCAGTATTGCGATCCCTGCTGCCACGGGCGGCATCGGTGCGCCAAGCGACGCAAGATAGCCTGCAGTACCTTCGAAGTTGGTCAGCTTGCTCCAGCCAGACATGACAAAAATAGTCATCAGCAAAAGGCGTGCGATGAGGATGATCAAGTCTTTCTGCTGTTCAAACAGGGTGTAACGCATGGTCTTTACCCGATGCTGAATGTAATGCCATGAGTCTAGTCATTGCATCGCCGAGTGCCAGTACGCGCAAAGGCTGAAGTGAGTACCTGCAGCCAGCCCATCACCGCGCCTCTAAGCTGTTCGCTGTGTTGAACAGGCGTTGCATCTGGTCGGCCGGTCGTGGCTGGCTAAACCAGTAACCCTGGCCATAGTGGCAGCCTTCATTGAGCACAAAATCGAGTTGTGCCGGGGTTTCGATGCCCTCGGCGACGACTTCCAGGCCGAGGTTCCGGCCAAGGCCGATGATCGCCTGGCTGATCGTGCCTTGTTTGCTATTGAACGGGATACCGCCGATGAAGCTCTTGTCCAGTTTGAGAATGTGCAGTGGAAAGCGCGTGAGATAGCCGAGTGAGGAGTATCCGGTGCCAAAGTCGTCCAACGCCAACAATACGCCCAGGCTGGCCAGTTCATTCAGGCAGGCCAAGGTGTTCGAGTCCTCATTGATCAACTGGCTTTCGGTAATTTCCAGGATCAGGCTGGCAGGGGGCAGGCCGCTTTCCTGCAGGATATCGATCAGCCTGGGGGTGAAGTCGGTTTGTTGCAGTTGCAGGCTGGAAATGTTCACCGAACAGCGGATGTGCTCATGTCCTTCCATCTGCCAGGTGCGGGTCTGCTGGCAGGCCTGGCGCAGTACCCATTCGCCGACGTGGATGATTTCTCCTGATTCCTCCAGCGCTGGAATGAACTCCAGGGGTGAAATCAGGCGTTCATCCTGGCGCCAGCGCAGCAGTGCTTCCACCCCGCACACCTGTGGTACCCCTTGGTCCAGGCGATAGATCGGTTGGTAGTGCAGTTCGAATTCATCGTGCTGGAGTGCCTGGCCCAGCGCGGACTCCAGTTCCAGATGGTGCTGTGCATCGTCCTGCAAGGCTTCACTGTAGTGGGCAAAGCGTGCCTTGCCAGCAGATTTGGCGCTGTAGAGGGCAAGGTCGGCGGCCTGCACGACATCCAGCGCCTTGCCATGTTCGTGCATGGGGGCGATGCCAATACTGGCACTGACCACAAGGGTATGGCCGTCGATATGCAGCGGCTGATGCAGGTTGTCCAGAATGCGCTGGGAGATGTGTTCGGCGTCAAGGCTGCAGCTGAGGTCGCTAAGCAGGACGATGAATTCGTCGCCGCCGAAGCGGAACAGTTGATCACTGGGACGCAGCGCGTTTCTCAGGCGCTGGGCCACTTCGACCAGCACGCGATCACCGACACTGTGGCCGAGGCTATCGTTGATCAGCTTGAAGCGGTCGAGGTCGATGAACAACAGAGCTTCGTAGTCGCCGCCCCTGCGTTCTTTCATGATGGTCTTCTGCATTTGCTCATCAAGGCGTATGCGGTTGGCCAGACCGGTCAGCGGATCATGGTGAGCGGCATGCATCAGGCGTTGCTCGACGTCTTTGCGGGCACTGATATCGGACTGCGAGCCGGCCATGCGTAACTGGCCCGGTGTGGTGACTTCGGCGACCCCGCGTACCAGTACCCAGGTATAGTCACCGTTGCTTTGGCGGATACGGTACTCATGGTGCACGAGGGCGGTCAGCCCTTGCAGGTGAGCATCGATGGCTTGACGAAAATCCGGCAAGTCGTCCGGGTGAACGCGGTTGAACCAACTGGCACTGCTCTCGCCCATGCTGTCGCGGCTGAGGCCGAGCATGCTGGCCCAACGCTCGGATACATACAGTCGATCCTGGTCGATGTGCCAGTCCCAGATGCCGTCGTTGGCACCGCGCAGTGCACGGGCGAAGCGTGCTTCGCTGTCTTCCAGCGCCTTGTGCTGCGCTGCGCTGTAAGTGTCGATGGCCAGGGTCATGTCGAAGAACACGGCCTTCAACAGGCTTGAGTAAAGCGTGGCCTGATCGCTGTCACCGAATAGGCTGGCAAGCATATCGTCAAGGTACAGACGGTAGGTGCCCAGGTACCATTTCAACTCCAGGCCGACCTGTTGGTGGATCACGCCAATGCGCAGGCGGCTGTTGATGTAGGCATCATCGTAGAGACCAGCCCACAAGCGCTGGTAGTACTCCGCCTGGCTGTGCTTCAGGCGGGTAGTGATCTCGGGCGTGCGCAGCAGTGCAGACGGTGTGGCAAACTGCTCCAGGTGACGGTACAGCCGATTGATGAACGTCGGCTGAGCAGGGGCCATGCGCGCTGCTGCTGCGCTGAGACGCTCGGCATCCGCTGCGCTCCAGTCTAGAAAGCGAAAGCGCTCGGCGATTTCCTCTTGGTCGAGGCGAATACGTTTAAGCAACTCCGTCAGATCTGCTGTCACCTTCATTCACATGGCCCTGTACTTGTACAGATACGTTTTCTGCTGAAAAAAAAGCGCCGTGCCCCTGCATTCTGCTCAAGAACGCATGGTCACGGCGCTTCGTCTTTCAGGCCCGATGTCCTGCTCGGCAAAGCCGGCTCCCGCTTCTAGCGGAACCTACTGATGGCATAATTACATCATTC
The DNA here is from genome assembly GCF_002858665.1 of Pseudomonas sp. FFUP_PS_473. Lineage (NCBI taxonomy): Bacteria > Pseudomonadati > Pseudomonadota > Gammaproteobacteria > Pseudomonadales > Pseudomonadaceae > Pseudomonas > Pseudomonas sp. FFUP_PS_473. Next base: position 46,406 of record NZ_PJQQ01000005.1, on the reverse strand, counting down.
TGGATTGTCTGACAACTTCTCCAGCAGCCCAACCAGACGCCGCCGTAACATCCCCAGTTCGCGGGATTTGAAGGCATGACGCGTCTGCTCCAAAACCTCGGTCGTTTCGACCAAGGCCGCGTGTACTCGCCCGGTCGACCCGAGGTGCGCGTCACCTAGCCAGCGACAAAGGGGGGCGGCACTGCAATCACTCGGTACAACCAGCACCTCGCAGTCTGGCGCGATGTTAGCCAGCAGCGGGCGCAGCTGGTCGGCTAGCACTTCATTGCTGCAGATGATTCGGGCTGCCTGGTTGGACTCGTACATGGCACTGCATCCCTACGAAGGTGGACGGGCTATGTACAGCAACGCCTGTTGCAGTTCACTGACATGAATCAACGTTCAAGCCGACCGTGCTCAGTTGCTGCTGTTTGATATGTGCGCCTGCCTCATGGTTGATAACAGTATTGAATACTTGGATGATGGCTGATTGATGTCAATGCTGCGTCAGTGTGACGCGTTTAAAGTTCCTCGATACGATCAAGGTGCACCGACTTCAGGCCCGCGTTTTGATTACTGACACCATGACGTTTGGCACACGGGTGCTAAGGAGCGGTTGCGATGTTTAGTGGTAAATGGCGAACGCGAGTTGCCGAGCAGGACGATGAGCTGGTCGCGTTGCGCCGAGAAAACGAAGCCTTGCGCCAGGAAAACCGGCAATTGGCCGATCTGGTTGCCCAGACCCAGGCCGAACAGGCTGCGCTCAATGGTTACAGCCGCTACCAGAGTGAGCTGCATGACAAGCTGGGCATGTTCGATGAGTCCATGAAGCAGACCCGTGATGGCGTGGTCCATCAGGCAGAAATTCTGCGCGGCGAAGTGGACCACCTCAAGGCCAATAGCGGTGTATTTGCCCAAACCTCCGAGATGCTGTCCTCGTTCTCCAGTTCGCTCACGCACATGGCAGAGCAGGGCGTGAGCAGCGTGGAGAGTGTCAGCCAACTCAAGACCCGCGTGAGTGAGATCAGCAACATCGTTGGCTTGATCAAGGCGATTTCTGACCAGACCAACCTGCTGGCACTGAATGCGGCCATCGAGGCGGCGCGTGCCGGTGAACAGGGCCGTGGTTTTGCAGTGGTTGCCGATGAGGTCCGGGCGCTGGCGCAACGCACCCATCAGGCGACCCAGGACATCAGCGTCCTGGTGGATGGCATCAACACCGATACGGCGGCGGCAAGCGCCTCGATCGGTAACCTGTCCACCGAGGCAACCCGCCTGGCCAGCGATGTGTCGTCGTCGGCGCAGACCCTGGATGAAATGGTGGTGATGGGCGACCACATGACCGGCTTGATCGAGAATATCGCGCTCAGTTCGTTCTGTGAGGCGGTCAAGCTTGATCACCTGTTGTTCAAGTTGATGGTCTATCTGCGCCTGTTCAATCAAGACCAGAACCTTGAGCTCTCGGACCACAAGAACTGCCGTCTCGGGAAGTGGTACCTCACGCCTGAAACCCAGGAAACCTACCGAAATGATCGGTCATTCAGCCAGCTCGACGATCCGCACCGTCTCTGCCACGAGTCCGCAAGCGAGGCGTTGCACAAGGCGCAGCACAAGGATTGGAATGCCGTGGTGCAGTCGTTGAACAGCATGGAAGTCGCGAGCTTGAAGGTTAACCAGGTTCTGGTTGCGCTGGCTAACCGGGACGCTTAGTAGAGGAATGCCGCGTACGGGTCGCACTCATGCTACTAGTATGAACATGCAGCCGTTAAGGAGCCTGGCATGATTGCGATACGTGAAGCATGGAAAGCCGGCTTGTTCGGGCGCGAGCATTGGCTAGGCAATCTGGTGTCCGGGGTGGTTGTCGGGGTGGTTGCACTGCCGTTGGCCATGGCGTTTGCCATCGCCTCGGGAGTCAAGCCCGAGCAAGGCATCTACACCGCAATCATTGGCGGCCTGCTGGTGTCGATCTTTGGCGGCAGCCGGCTGCAGATTGCCGGCCCGACGGGGGCATTTATCGTCATCCTGGCAGGTGTCACCGCGACCCACGGTGTCGAGGGCCTGCACATTGCCACGATGATGGCCGGCGTCATCCTGTTGCTGCTGGGCATCACCCGCCTGGGTGCAATCATCAAGTTCATCCCGGACCCGGTGATCGTCGGTTTTACCGCGGGCATCGGCGTGATCATCTGGGTGGGTCAGTGGAAGGACTTCTTCGGCTTGCCGGCAATTACCGGTGAGTACTTTCACGAGAAATTCTGGCATTTGCTGCTCGCGCTGCCGAACCTGCACATGGCCACGACGTCGTTGGCGTTGCTCAGCCTGTTCCTGGTGCTGATCACCCCCAGAATTGCAGCGCTCAAACGCTTTCCCGGGCCATTGGTTGCCATGGTGGTTGCGACGCTGATCCAGTCGCTGTTTCACTTCGATGGCGTCGCCACGATTGGCAGTGCCTTCGGCGGTATCCCTCAAGGTTTCCCCGACTTCAACCCGCCGCAGATCACCCTGGCGCGTGTTATTGACCTGATTGGGCCGGCGTTTGCGATCGCCATGCTGGGGGCCATCGAATCGCTGCTTTCCGCTGTGGTTGCCGACGGAATGGCCGGCACTCGGCACGACTCCAATCAGGAGCTGATCGGCCAGGGTATCGCCAACCTGGCAACCCCTCTGTTTGGTGGGTTTGCCGCGACCGGCGCGATTGCCCGTACCGCGACCAATATCCGTAATGGCGGTACAAGCCCGCTGGCCGGTATTGCCCATGCCATTACCCTGGTCTTGATCATTCTGTTCCTGGCACCCTTGGCCTCGAACATTCCTCTGTGCGCCCTGGCGGCCATCCTGTTCGTTGTCGCCTACAACATGAGCGAGTTGAAACACTTCAAGCGTATGGTTCAACGTGCCCCGCGCGCTGATGTAGCGATTCTGCTCATTACCTTCACCCTTACCGTATTCAGCGATCTGGTGATCGCCGTGAACATCGGCGTGATTCTGGCGATGCTGCAGTTCATGCGGCGCATGGCATCCTCCGTCGAGGTGCAGCAGGTCGTCGAGCACGAGCTCGAACACGAACTGCGCCAGAACGGTCACCAGCACCTGCCGCCTGGCGTGTTGATCTACACCGTCGAGGGGCCGCTGTTCTTTGGTGCGGCGGAAACCTTTGAGCGTGCCCTGGCCCAGACGCATACCGATCCCGTCGTACTGATTTTGCGCCTTAAACACGTACCGTTCATGGACATCACCGGCCTGCAAATGCTCGAAGAAGTCATCCAGCAACTGCACAAGCGGCACATTGTCGTAAAACTCTGTGAAGCCAATGCCAAGGTGTTGGGCAAGCTCGGCAGGGTAGGCATCCTGCAAGCCATTGGCAGCCAGCATTACCATGCGGCGTTCAGTGACGCACTGGCTGACGCTGCCGAGCTTGCGCGCTGACCTCGGACACAGGACGTTGCGCTGACTGCGTCATTTTTGTATCTACATTGGGAAGCGCCACACAAGGCACAGCACAAGGACTGGAATGCCGTGGTGCAGTCGTTGAACAACATGGAGGTCGCCAGCTTGAAGGTTAACCAGATTCTGGTTGCATTGGCTAACCGGGATGCCTGGTTCAAGCTCCCGGCCGACCGCTTTCTGCGACGCTCGTCAACGTGCTCACCGGTGTAGCCCTGCCTAGTCCCGCTGCAATAATCCGTTCTGGATCCTGACACGGTCGCCAACTTTCAGACCGCCAGTCGAGCTTTGGTTCAGGGTCTGGTAGGAGCCGTTGTCCATGCGGATGGTAATCGCGTAGCTGGCAGGTTGCTGATTACGCTGTTCCAGTTGGTGTCCCACGTAGGCGCCGCCTGCTGTGCCCGCGACCATCGCAACCGTTTTGCCGGTGCCTGACCCTACTTGGCTGCCGGCAAGTCCACCGGCGAGGGCACCGATCAGTGTCCCTAGCCCGTAACCCGTACCCGCCAAGCCCTGGTAGCCCTGATTGGCTGGGACAATCGATTGCACGACACCACGGCCAGAATAGGCTGATGTTGTCTGGATGACTTCTGGGCTGTTGTAGATCGGGGTTGAGGTGTTGTTTGGGGGATAGAGTTCAGCGCATGCGCTGAGGGTCAAGCCACAGGCCAGGCCAACGATGGCGTTGAACGTGTTCAGGGTACTCACTTCACATCTCCTCTTGTGCTGACTGCTGACTGCTGACTGCTGACTGCTGAGCGCGTGGGGGCATACAGAAAGGGCTTGGAACACGCGACCACACGCCATTCAACGACTGTGATCAACATTGCGCTCAATACCCGGAAACGTCGGTGCGGTAGCGCACAATGCGGGAGGGTGTTAAGTGCCTTGGGCGGACCGCATAGCGCTATGCTTGTACCGCGCTTGTTTTCTGCATAGGGAGTCACTCATGAGGCACATCGAAGTCCATAAAACTCATCGTATAGGGTGGCTGCGTGCCGCTGTGCTTGGCGCCAATGACGGTATTGTTTCCACTGCCAGCCTGATCCTGGGTGTGGCGGCGGCCGGCGCAAGTGCTGCAAGTATTCTGATCGCCGGCGTTGCAGGCCTTGTTGCGGGGGCGATGTCGATGGCCGCTGGCGAATACGTGTCGGTTAGTTCGCAGGCGGATACCGAGCGTTCCGACCTGGACCGGGAACGCAAGGAGCTGGCGGCTGATCCTGTACATGAACACGCCGAGTTGACCGAGATCTACGTTGGTCGCGGGCTCGATAAAGAATTGGCCAGCCGCGTCGCCACACAGTTGATGGCACACGATGCGCTGGGTGCGCATGGCCGCGATGAACTGGGCATTTCCGAAGCATTGGCCGCGCGACCGGTGCAGGCTGCCCTGGCCTCTGCAGGTTCGTTTTCAGTCGGTGCGGCACTGCCACTGCTGATCGTTCTATGGGTGCCGCAATCGCTGCTGATGTATGCCGTGGCTGGCAGTTCGCTGCTGTTTCTGATGCTTCTGGGGGTGTTGGCAGGCTACACCGGTGGCGCGTCTGTCGTAACGGCTGCAGCCCGCGTGACCTTTTGGGGCGCACTGGCCATGGGCCTGACGGCGGGGGTCGGTGTTTTGTTTGGCGTCACCGCTTGACGGGCGTGCGCCAGGTTATGTGGCAGCCGTAATCAACGGCCGCGACGCCGGGACACCACCGCCTCGATATTCTTGCGACCAATCAGTTTTGGCTGCTCATGCGGCATAGCTTCGCCTAGCCATTTGTACATCACCAGGCAATCCACCAAGCCCAGCCGTGCGTGCTGGTAGGCCTTGGGCAGGCGCCCGACCACCTCGAAACCAAGCTTTTGCCAGAGGGCCACGGCCACTTCGTTGCTCGACACTACCGAGTTGAACTGCATCGCCATGAAACCGTTATCGCGGGCCAGTTGCTGAGAGTGTTTGCACATCGCCTGCGCTACGCCTCGGCCGCGTGCGGCCTCGGTAACCATGTAGCCGCAATTGCACACATGGGCGCCTGGGCCGGCGGCGTTGGCCTTGAGGTAATAGGAGCCCAGCAGTTCGCCGTTTTCCTCGGCTACCAGGGTATGCAAGGGCATTTCCAGCCACAGTTGGCGTGCCTGTTCGACAGTGATGGCGGGGTCGAAGGCATAGGTTTCGCGGGCGCCGACGATGGCCTTGAAGGTCGGCCAGAAGTGCTCGAAGTCGGCGGCGGTCATGGGGCGGATGTGAATCATGCTGTTCTCGGAGGGGGCGTGCGGGTGGGCTGGCTGCAACGGACGTGTCGCGCCAGCCTGGCGATGGCGGGATTATGGCTCGACCTTGCCTACCGCATCCAGTGCCCGTGCCGAGTAAACCAGTGCTGCACCCGCGTTCATTGCGATGGCAACGCCCAATGCTTCGGCAATTTCTTCCCGGGTGGCACCGTGTTTCACGGCCTGTGCCGAATGCACGGCAATGCAGCCATCGCAACGGGTCGTGACGGCCACGGCCAGAGAGATCAGTTCGCGGGTCTTGGCGTCGAGGTGGTTGGTTTTTTCGCCGGCAGCACTGGCGGTCAGGTAGCCGCTGACCGTGTCCGGTGAGAGTTGCTTGAGGTCGCGAATGCCGGCCGTCAGCTGTTTACGGTACTCGTTCCAGTCCAACATGGTGTTCACCTTGTGTGTTTCGACAAAATGAACAGTGAAGCTAGTTTTTCGGCAGTTGCTGCGCCGTTGGTCGATAGGCGCAGGGCAGGGACGTGGGCAGCCTTTGCAAGACGTGGGCGCCGACTGTGTCGGCGCCGCCATAACGGGTCAGATATAAATGAAGATCAGCGCCAACACGGCCACTACCGCCCATTTTTCGGCGTAGTAACGTGCGCGGTTGCGTTTCTTCAGTGCCTTGCCGCGCTCGCGGATCTTGTAGATCCGGGTGAACAGGCGGTTGATGCCGCCGGTCTTGTCCCCGTCAGCGTTCGGCGCGGCAGCCGCGGCCATGACATTGCGGCTGAACCAGCGGTTGAACGCAGTGGCCCAGCGGTACTTCAGGGGACGCTCGATATCGCAGAACAGAATGATGCGGTTTTGATCCGTCTGGTTGGCGGCATAGTGAATATAGGTTTCATCGAACACGACACCTTCACCGTCACGCCAGTGGTACTTCTCACCGTCCACGTCGATGTAGCAGTCCGGGCTGTTGGGGGTGTCCAGGCCCAGGTGGTAGCGGTAAGAACCGGCATAGGGGTCGCGGTGACGAACCAGTTTCGAGCCCGGTGGCAGGGTGGCGAACATGGCTGCCTTGACGGTGCCGATACCTTGCAGCAGCTCTGTGGTACGTGGGCACAGCTTCATCGCCGAAGGGTGACTTTCGCCATACCACTTCAGGTAGAAACGTTTCCAGCCACTTTTGAAAAATGAGTTGAAGCCCACATCGTCATAACGCTGCGAGCTTTTGATTTCGCCGACATTCAGGAGCTGTTGGGCCTCTTCGCGGATGGCTTCCCAGTTGTCCTGCAGGGGTTTGAGCTCGGGAAATGAATCGGTGCTGAGGTAGGGCCGGGCGGGCAGCCTGGAGAACAGGTAGAGGAAGACGTTGACGGGCGCCAGGAAGCTGGAGTGGTCGCCCAACTGACGGGTCAGTTTGTGTCGAACGCGACCGCGCAGGTGGACATAGGCAATCGAAAAAACGAACAGAAGAACGAGAAATAGTTTCATGCACGGTTACTTGTCGGTGTGGCTATGAGCCATTGCGTAAGTGCGCCAGCATAAACAATCGCGCCTAGTCTTTGAACATATTGTTACTATTTGACAGGTCGACTTATGTGCAATATCCAGCCGGGATTTACCCGTTAATCAGCCGATAATCCTACACATCGACACTGCCTGGACTCACTTTCGAGTGCCGCACCGCGTGTGGCAAATCAGTCATTGGAGAAACCCGTTTGAAATGTTCCCGACTTGCCCTGATGGGTGTATTGAGTCTTGCCTCTACGTTGGCCTTGGCCGAAGGCGGCAGTGATCGCCTGCAGGCGCGCTATGAAGCGATCTTCGCCGCTCAGCAACAAGCCCCTGACAACGTAGCCTCGGTCGAAGCCCCTGAGCAGGCCGCTGAACACACCGATGCCGAGTCAGAAGGCTAGTTACACAAGCCCGCTTGCCGGCGATGCTATCGTTGGCAAGCCTTCACTGCTTCACGCCGCACCGTTCATCCACCAGCGAAAGACGAAGAAAAACGCCATGCTCAGCAGCATGCTGATCAAGGTGTTACGGGTCAACAACACCAGCACGACTGCCACCATCGAGCCCACCAGGTAGGGGTTGGCCGGGTTGAGGTCAAGCTGGTGGTCGGGCATGAAGATGATCGGCCCGCAGATAGCGGTGAGCATGCCGGGCACGGCAAAACCGAGAAATTGCCGCGCATTTGAACTCAGGCGCAATGGCAGGCGGGGCTCGAGAAAGGCGTAGCGGTTGAGAAACACGACCAGCCCCATGCCGACGATCAGCAGGAAAATCATGAGCGGCCTCCGCTCAGTTTCTGGCAGATGAAACCGGCGCTCATGCCCAGCAGGCCGGCCAGCACCAGCGCTGTTTCCCAGTGCCAGAAACTGAACAGCACTGAACTGAACAGCGAAACCGCGACGCACACCACCGTCGGCAGGTTGCGTACCAGTGGCGCAATCAAGGCTACAAACGTGGCAACGATGGAGAAGTCCAGGCCCAGTTTGTCCAGGTGCGGAATGTTCTGGCCCAGGACGATGCCGGCCAGGGTGAACAGGTTCCAGGCCACGTAGAAGGTCAGGCCTACGCCCAGCGCATACCAGCGGTTGAACTGTTGTTTGTCGTACTGGCTGGTCAGGGCGAAGAATTCGTCGGTCAGCAGAAAGCCCAGCCCCACCCGCCAGCGCACAGGCAGGTCAGAAATCACGGGGCGCATCGACAGACCGTAGAGCAGGTGCTGTGAGGTCAGTAGCAGGGTGGTCAGGATGATCGAAAACAGGTTCGCGCCGCCCTTGAGCATACCGATGGCAACCAGTTGTGCGGCACCGGCGAAGACAATTGCCGATAGCCCCTGACCTTCAAGGGGTGTCAGGTTGGCTTCAATGGCCATCGAGCCGGCCAGCAGGCCCCAGGGCGCAACGGCCAACGACAGCGGCAGGATGGCAATGGCGCCATGGATGAATGCCTGGCGGGCGAGGTGTGGGTGAGTCATGGTCTACAAACGCGACTGAACAGGGGGGCATAGCATGCCAGAGTGCCAGCTGCGCTGCTTGAGCGATCTTGTCAGGCTGCGAACTGGCGCAGGCCACCTCACTCAGCGCTGGCTGGTCAGGCGATGCTGGGCGGTTGCGCAGCCATTGGCATCAACCGCCTTGCGGTACCACATCTGGCGCTGCGGTCGGTCGACGGCACCGAGCAGTCGATAGACCTCGGCCTGAAAGTCACGTTGCTGGCCCCATTGCAGCGTCAGCCCCCGACGGCCTTGCGGTCGGCACTCCAGGCGCATGGCCGGTTGCGGGTAGTAGGTGGCATAGCGCGTGGCATCTTGTACGGCTTTCTTCAGCGCTGCCCGATAGGCATCGCTGTCGCGGTACTCGCTACACAGCGAGTTTATCTGCAGCGAGGCCGGTGCGAACCCCTGGCTGAGGCTGGCGGCAAGTAGCGGGCAGGCCTGTGCCGGTACTTCGGCGGGGCTCAGGTAGGTCATGTAGTAAAGCGCCAGTCGGTACTCGGCCACCGGGTGGTTGAGCGACGCTGCCTTGCGCAGCAGCTCCACACCTGGCGTCAGGGTTTGCACCAGTGTCGTGCCCTGGCGCAACAGGTCGTCCTGGGTTGCGTTGGCTTGCGGGCTGAAGGTACTGGCCTGGGTGTCAGCCTGCTCCAGAAACGGCAGGGCCTGGCGGTACAGCAGGTCGGCGTGAGGGTCGATAGGGCTGTCGGCCAGGCTCACGCAAGGTGCCATTATCGAAAGCACCGTCAACAGACGCAGGCAGCGGTTCACTTCGCGCAACCTGTGAGCAGGGATGAGTGCTCGACGTGTACACGCCAGAGCGAAGCAGATGAGCCGACGACGGTATGCATGGGTCGATCCGATGGTCCAGCAGTGGAAAGGGCGTTACCTGATGCTCGCTATTCTAGCGGCTGCAGGCAGACAGCTGAAGTGATGCCTTATGCCCTGTCATGCACCTTGTCGGCAAGCGGCCGCAGGGCCGTGTTATCGACATCGTTGCGGTTAAGCGCAGAGGACACGCCGGAGCGGGTGACAGCTCGGGTAGAATCGACGCTCACGATTCAGTTCAGGGGTTGCAGCGGTGGATTTACAACAGGGCTTCGTCCTGACCCGGCATTGGCGGGATACGCCAGACGGCACCCTGGTGGAATTCTGGCTGGCGACCGATGCCGGCCCACGCCAGGTGCGGCTGCCGGTGCAAACCTCCGTGGCCTTTGTCCTGGCCGAGCAGCGAGACCGCGTCGAGGCCTTGCTGGCTGGCGAGCGAGAGGTCGAACTGCGCCCGCTGGACCTCTGTGACTTCCAGCACCGCCCTGTACTGGGCCTGTATTGCCGCCACCACCGTCAGTTGATGCAACTGGACAAGCGCTTGCGTGCGGCCGGCATTGAACTGTTGGAAGCCGATGTTCGTCCGCCGGAGCGCTACCTTATGGAGCGCTTCATCACCGCGCCGGTGAGTTTCGCCGGGCGCGTCGACGCCAGCGGTGTATGGCAGGATGCTCAGCTCAAGCCCGAATCAGGCTACCGCCCGCAGTTGAAGCTGGTATCGCTGGATATCGAAACCACCGAACGCGGTGAGCTGTACTCCATTGCACTGGAAGGCTGTGGCCAGCGTCAGGTGTACATGCTGGGGCCGGCCAATGGCGACGACCAGACCGTGGATTTTGCCTTGGAGTATTGTGCCAGCCGTGCGCAATTGCTTGAGCGGCTGAATACCTGGTTGGCCCGTCACGACCCTGACGCGATCATTGGCTGGAACCTGGTGCAGTTCGACCTGCGTGTACTCCATGAGCATGCTCAAAGGCTGAAGGTCCCTTTGATCCTCGGGCGTGGAGGCGAGCCGATGGAGTGGCGCGAGCACGGCAGTCGTTCTCATTTTTTTGCCGGTGCCGCAGGGCGCTTGATCATCGACGGCATCGAAGCGTTGCGTTCGGCGACCTGGAGCTTTCCGTCGTTCAGCCTGGAAAACGTTGCCCAGACCTTGCTCGGCGAGGGCAAGGCAATCGACACGCCTTATCAGCGCATGGACGAAATCAATCGCATGTTTGCCGAGGACAAGCCGGCTCTGGCGCGCTACAACCTCAAGGACTGCGAACTGGTGACACGGATTTTCGCCAAAACCGAATTGCTCACCTTCCTGCTGGAGCGTGCCAGCGTCACCGGCTTGCCCGCGGACCGCAGTGGCGGCTCGGTGGCGGCGTTCTGTCACCTGTACATGCCGCTGATGCACCGCCAGGGGTTCGTGGCGCCCAACCTTGGTGGCCGTCCGGACGAAGCCAGCCCGGGCGGCTTTGTCATGGACTCGCGCCCGGGCTTGTACGAGTCGGTGCTGGTGCTCGATTACAAGAGTCTGTACCCGTCGATCATCCGCACGTTCCTGATCGACCCGATCGGCTTGGTCGAGGGCCTGCGCGAACCCGGCGATGCCACGTCGGTGCCAGGTTTTCGGGGGGCGCGTTTTTCGCGTACCCGGCATTGCCTGCCCTCGATTGTCGAGCGGGTGTGGCAGGGGCGTGAAGCGGCCAAGCGCGAGCGCAACGCTCCGTTGTCCCAAGCCTTGAAAATCATCATGAACGCGTTCTACGGGGTACTCGGCTCCAGTGGTTGCCGGTTCTTCGACCCACGGCTGGCATCGTCGATCACAATGCGCGGTCATGAAATCATGCGTCGCACCCGCGAGCTGATCGAGGCCCAGGGGTATGAAGTGATCTATGGCGATACCGACTCGACCTTCGTCTGGCTCAAGCGCACGCACAGTGAAGAGGATGCAACGGCCATCGGCCGACGCCTGGTGCAGCAGGTCAACCTGTGGTGGCAAGCACACCTGCAGGCAGAGTACGGCCTGACAAGCGCTTTGGAGTTGCAGTTTGAAACCCACTACCAACGCTTTCTGATGCCGACTATCCGAGGTGCCGAGGAGGGCAGCAAGAAGCGCTATGCCGGCTTGGTGCGCCGTGCAGACGGGCGTGACGAGATGGTCTTCAAGGGCCTGGAAACCGTGCGTACCGATTGGTCGCCGCTGGCCCGGCAGTTCCAGCAGGAGCTCTACCAGCGCATCTTTCTGCGCGAGCCTTACCAGGCTTATCTGCGTGACTATGTGCGGCAGACGCTGGCGGGTGAACGGGATGAGCAACTGATCTACCGCAAGCGCCTGCGTCGACCCTTGGCGGACTATCAGCGTAACGTCCCGCCGCACGTGCGTGCCGCGCGCCTGGCTGATGACTACAACGACCGTCAGGGGCGTCCACGCCAGTATCAGAATGGTGGCTGGATCAGCTACGTGATCACCTTGGCCGGGCCTGAACCCTTGGAAAACCGCAACGCGATGATCGATTACGACCATTACCTGACCAAGCAGCTGCAGCCGATCGCCGATGCAATCCTGCCGTTTGTGGGCGATAGCTTCAGTGCCTTGATTGACCGACAGATGGGGTTGTTCTAACGCGGGTGCCTTCGCGTGGATTAGATGAAACTCGATGCTGCGAGCCGATGGACGGCAGCAAAGTGCGGACCATCAGCTATCCTCTGGTTCAATGGATTCAGCCTTTCATAGCACGTCGGGTGGGGCTTGGTCATCGGAGGTTACCGTTGTCTTGCGTACATGGTCGGTACAGTCGTTTAGGCTCGCAGGTCGGATCTTTCGTCAGGATTCGTAGCCTATGGAGCATTGAAACAAGAAGGAGATGCGTATGCTCACTCGTTCACTGACCCTTGCCACCCTGCTGGCTGTTGCCTGCCCCTTGATGGCCGCTGACAGTGACGGCCCCCTCGCTCTGGAGCGGGGTAGAACCCGACCCTTGATCATCATTGCGCCCAGTACAGTAGACCCGACGCTGGTCAGCCTGAAAAAGGCCCTGGATGAACCGGCCAACCGTCAGGCGTTCACTGAGCGCAACATGGTGCTGTTCACTATCGCCAATACCATCGGTCAACGCGACGGCAAGAACATGGACCCGCAAACCACCATGGCCTTGATTCGCGAGCTCAAGCTGGGTGCCAGCGTGGGTACCAAGGTGATTCTGATGGGCAAGGATGGCGAGAAAAAGCTCGAGCGCATTGGTACGGTTGAGCCCAAGGAGCTTTTCACCACCATCGATCAGTTGCCGGCCAGCGAGAAAGAAATGGTTACGACGACACCTGTCGTGACAGAGGCTGCGCCAGGCAAGGAGGGCAAAGAGGGCAAACCGGTAAAACCGGCGAAGCCAGCAAAACCGGCAGCGCCGCCCAAGCCGCTTGAAGACTGATCATCCCCGGCACGCCAGCCCAGTGCCTGCAGCAATGCGGCAGGCACTCACCGCGATACCCTCCTTCCAGTAAATGATTCTCGCTAAGCAGTAGGATATTGCTCGCTTTATTGTTATGTTATTACATAGTTAATAAAGGAGCCCCCATGAATCACCCGCTAGGAAGGTTGTACCTTGGTCTGTCCGCAGGCCTGTTGAGCGTGCCTGTCACTGCCGAACAAACCATCGTCCTCGATGCCGTCACCGTCAGTGACAGTCGTTTTGAAGAGCGTGCCGATGGCCCGGTACAGGGTTATCGGGCCACGCGCTCCAGCACCGCGACCAAGACCGATACCGACATCCGCGACACCCCGCAGAGCATCAGTGTGGTACCCGCCCAAGTGCTCGATGACCTCAACAGCACCCGCATTGATCGCGCACTGGATTTTGCCGGGGGTGTATCGCGGCAGAACAATTTTGGTGGCTTGACCTTCCTCAACTACAGCGTGCGGGGCTTCACCACCGGCGAGTTGTACAAGAATGGTTTTGCCGTCAACCGGGGCAGCTACAGCGCGCCGGATACCTCAAGTATCGAGCGTATCGAAGTGCTCAAGGGGCCTGCTGCCAGCCTGTATGGGCGAGGTGACCCCGGCGGCTTGGTGAACATCGTGACCAAACGGCCCGAGGCCGAAGCCTTCACCCGCTTCAAGGCCAGTGCCGGCAGTTGGGACCGCTACCGCAGCAGCCTGGATGTGAACACCCCGCTCAACGACGATGGTTCGCTGCTGTCGCGGGTTAACCTGGCGGTGGAAGACAACGGCAGCTTCCGTGACCATGTCGACAGCCAGCGGCGGATCGTCAGCCCGTCGCTGAGTTGGCAGCTCAACCCGGACACGCAACTGTTCGTCGATACGGAATTCTCCCGTACCGAGTCGGTGTTCGACCGTGGTATTGCGGCCGTGAACAACGAACTGGGTTCAGTAAAGCGTTCGACCTTCCTGGGTGAACCCAACGATGGCCGTATCCGCAATGACAATCAGACGCTGGACTTGGCGCTGGAACATTACCTCAATGACAGTTGGAAGCTGCGGCTGGCCAACCATTACACCCAGGGCACCCTCAACGGTGACAGCTCGGAAGCTTCACGGGTGGTGGGAACGGCCATCAGCCGGTTCTACCGTCAGCGGAATTTTGAATGGAACGACAACATCACCCAGGCAGAACTGCATGGCCGTTTCGATGTGGGCAATTGGCAACACCAGACACTGATTGGCCTGGAGTACGAGAACTACCGCAACAGCCAGAAGTACCCGCAAAGCGCTACGACCCTGGACTATGGCCTGGATGTTTACAACCCGGTGTATGGCCAACCCAAACCTGCCATCGTCAAGGCCAACGACTTCTTCGAGCGCACCGAAAGTTACGCCCTGAACCTGCAGGACCAGATCGTTTTCACCGAACGGCTGCGGGGGTTGCTCGGCGTACGTCTTGAACATATCGAGCAGACCGCTCAGAACCGAGCAACGCAGGTCAGTAACACCCAGGAAAAAGATGCCGTTACGCCTCGGGTGGGCCTGTTGTATCAGCTGACACCGCAGGTGGGGGTGTTCGCCAACGCATCGACCTCGTTCAAGCCTAACGGCATGGGCACCCAGGGCGAGGTCTACAAGCCGGAGAAAGGCCTGGGTTATGAAACCGGGGTCAAGCTCGACCTGTTCGACAGCCGTTTGGGCGCGACGATTGCGTTGTTCCAGATCGACAAGGAAAACGTCATCACCACCGATGCCAATGGCGACAGCATCGCGGCGGGCAAGGCACGCAGCCAGGGCTTGGATGCGCAGTTCAGTGGCCAGTTGAGCGATGCCGTGCGCGTGATTGGCGCCTATGCCTACATCGACGCCGAAGTCACCAAGGGCGATGACAGCGTGCCCAAGGGCAGCGACTTGCTGGGTATCCCCCGGCATAGCGGCAGCCTGATGGCGGTGTATGAGTTCCAGGACGGTGCCTTGCGCGGTTCTGACATGGGGGTGGCGGCCAACTATGTAGGTGAGCGCTCGGGCCTTGCTGGCAGCGATTTCCGCTTGCCTGGTTACAGCACGGTCGATCTGTTGGCCCATTACAAGGCGACGGAGAACCTTACGCTCGGTTTGAACCTCAACAACCTGTTCGACCGCACCTATTACGAGCGCAGCTACAACGCAGCGTGGATCATGCCGGGTGATCCGCGCAACGTCAGCCTGAGCCTGGCCTTGAGCCTGTGATCCTGACTTGGCCCCGTGTGCCAGGCTTGCCTGCGATAGTCTCAACTCGGTTCGCGTGCGTACCTGATGCCGTCAGGCGGTAACGGCTTGTGCGGGAGGGACAGCCAGCGCCGTTTGCTTCAACTGCTGTCGATAACGCGGCAGTGCCAGCGCCAGGAAAACCGCCGCCAGCACCAGCAGCGAGACGGAAGAGGCGAGTGCATAGCGCAGCGACTCGCCGCCCAGGGTCGGGATGAAGAAATCACTGAGCATGCCAATCAGCAGCGGACCGACACCAACACCGAGCAAGGTCATCGACATCACAAAAATAGCGGTGGCCTGGGCCAGTCGCGAGGCCGGAAACAGGTGGGTGATCGCGCTCAGGCAGGGCGTCGCCCACCAGACACCGAAGAACCCGAACGCACTGTAGAACAGGAACGCTTGCGGTACGGCGATGCTGCCGATATGGAAGGCAACGCCTTGTGGCCAGAGGAAATAGGCCAGTGCAAAGGGGATGCTGATCAGCGTGCCCAACAGGGGTACACCGATTTGCCAGCCGACATCGCGCCGTGCCATTCGGTCGGTCAGCAGGCCGCAGGTCAGGGTGCCGATAGTTGAGCCGGTGCCGCCGACCACGCCGACCAGGAACCCAGCCTCCTGCAGGTTCAGGCCATGGGAGCGAATGAGGAAACTCGGGCTCCAGGTACCAATCGCATACCCGGCAATGGCCGCCGCACCGCCGGTGAGCACCAGCCACAGGAATGATGGCATCTGGAACAACTCGACCAGCGTCTTGAGCCAGCCTTCCTGCTGCAGTGCAGCCTTGTTCAGGTGCGCTGGCGGCAGCGCAGGTTTTGGCGCGCGTACGGTCAACAGCAGGAGCAGGCCAAGGAAGATACCGGGGGCGCCGATCAGCAAGAAGGCGTAGCGCCAGCCATGGTGCTGGGCAATCCAGCCGCCCAGGCCGAGGCCGACAATCGCACCCAGGCTTGAGCCCAGCATCAGCACGGCCAGTGCTGTCGAGCGGCGGCGTGCCGGGTACAGGTCCGAAACCATCGCCACTGAAGGCGCGGTACCGCCGGCTTCACCGACAGCGACGCCGATCCGTGCCAATACCAGCGTCAGAAAGCTGCCAGCCATGCCGCAGAGCATGGTCATCAGGCTCCAGGCAATGCAGCTGAAGGCAATGACCGGTTTACGCCCGATGCGATCCGACAGGCGCCCCAAAGGGAAGCCAAAAACCGTATAGAACACCGCGAAGGTCACGCCCGACAACAAGCCGATGCCGGTGTCCGATATGCCGAATTCGAGCTTCACCGGTTCGATCAGAATCGCCATCAACTGGCGGTCGATGTAGTTGAAAACGTAGATGCTGGCGAGCACGAAAAGCGCGTAATGCGTTCGCCATGTCACGGGGTTGGATGCGTTCACTGCGGGTGCTCCCGGTCTTGTTCTAGTGGGCTTGATCGTCAGTGCATCCGGCTGTTTTTTCATCGTCCGTTCAGACCATTTTTCCCGTAGTTGCGGGCATTTGGCTGCGATGTCCAGGCCGGTAAATCTAGTCTTGTCGGACGATGTTTCAGTTGCGTTCAAGGTGAATCATTCAGCCCATATCCGGTTCTGCGCAATCCCTGGCCACCTTGCGGTGAGCCGCTTGGCATCGCCGGAAACAATAAGACGTTAAGGAGCTGACATGAGCATCTTGTTCGAGCCGGTGTGCCTCGGCGAACTGCAGCTGGCCAATCGTATCGTCATGGCGCCGATGACCCGCAGTCGTGCCGATGCCGGTGCGGTGCCAAGTGCCGACATGGTCGAGTACTACCGCCAGCGTGCCAGCGCCGGGTTGATTGTTGCCGAGGGTACGGCGCCATCGGCCAGTGGCCTGGGCTATTGCCGTACACCGGCGATCTACACCGGCGAACAGATTGCCGCCTGGCGCCAGGTGACCCGTGCGGTGCATGACCAAGGCGGTCGCATCGTACTGCAACTGATGCATGTGGGGCGCGCTGCCAGCCATTACAACAAACCCGGCGGTGCGGCTACCGTGGGCCCGTCGGCGGTGCGCGCACGCACTCAAGTGTTCAGTGATGCCGTTGGCCTGGTGGACACCGATAGCCCGCAGGCGTTGACCCTGGAAGGCATCGCCGCGGTGATCGAAGACTACCGTCAGGCAGCGTTGAATGCGCGTGAAGCCGGTTTCGATGGCGTCGAGTTGCATTGCACCAGCGGCTACCTGCCGATGCAGTTCATGGCCTCGGGCAGCAACCAGCGTACCGATGCCTACGGCGGTTCGGCGAGCAACCGGGTACGGTTTGCCAAGGACGTGATCGAGGCCATGGCCGCAGCGATTGGCGCTGGCCGTGTGGGCTTTCGGATGTGCCCGGGCAACCCCTATAACGATATCGACGACCTCGACCCGGCAGGCACCGCTGTCGCACTCTGCGCCGCCGTGGCACCGCTGGGCCTGGCCTACCTGCACATCATGCGTTCACCGGTGGCGGGGCTCGATGCCTTTGCCTTGGCGCGCGAGCATAGCGCCCATGGGCTGATTCTCAACGACGGTTTTGATGGCGCTTCGGCCCGCGCCGCGCTGGAAGCGGGCGAGGGCGCAGCGGTCTCCTTCGGTCGACACTTCATTGCCAACCCCGACCTGGTCGAGCGCTTGAAGCACGGCTTGCCGTTGGCCGGGTTTGACCGCAAGACCCTCTACACCTCTGGCCCTCGTGGCTATACCGACTACCCCGTCTATCAGGCCGATGCACTGGAGGTGACGCCATGAGCTTGAGTAACCTGGCCAGCGTCCTGCCGAGCTGCCCTGTGCCCCGTGAACAGACCCAGGCGATTCTGGATCGACGTTCGGTAGCCAGCGCGCAGATCAAACCCCGTGACCACTACACCCTGGCCGATCGGCTCGAGCAGCAAGCCATTCGTCATGCCGATCGGGCGTTTCTGATCTATGGCGACGAAATCCTCAGCTACGCCGAAGTCGATGCGCGCGCCAACCAGATGGCCCATACCTTTTACGCCAACGGCCTGCGTGCCGGTGATGTCTGTGCCATCGTGATGGAAAACCGCCCGGCGTTCTTCTGCACCTGGTTTGGCCTGGTCAAGCTGGGGGTGGTGGTTGCGTTCATCAACACCCAGGTCAATGGCCGGCCCCTGTTGCATGCGCTGGAAACTACCGGGGCCAAGGCACTGGTGGTCGGGGAAGAGTGCCTGGCCAATGTCCAGGTTACCGAGGGCCTGCCTGAGCTGCCCTACTGGCTGGTACGCGACCCAGAGAACCCATGGCCCGAGGCGCTTCCCAAGGGGGTCGACGGGCATTTCGCTGCGCGCCTGGACAGTGCGCCACGCAGTGCCTTCCCCCGCGATGTGCGTGCGGACATCGAGGCCCAGGCCCCGACCTTGCTGATTTTTACCTCGGGTACCACCGGGTTACCCAAGGCCGCCCGTTACAGCCATATGCGCTGGATGTCGTCTGGCGATGTGATGGAGGTAACGCTGCAGGCCACCTGCGACGACGTGTTCTATTGTTGCCTGCCGCTGTACCACGGGGCCGCCGCCACCTCGGTGACCTCGACCGCGCTACGTGCCGGCGCGAGCATCGTCGTGCGTCGCAAGTTCAGCGTGCGTGAGTTCTGGAGCGATGTCGCCCGTCACCGTATCAGCGTCTTCCAGTACATTGGCGAAATCTGCCGCTACCTGCTCAACCGGCCGGTTGTACCGGGTGAACGCGAACATAGCCTGCGCTGCATGCTCGGTGCCGGCCTGACACCTGAGTCGTGGCAACGCTGGATTGAACGTTTTGGACCGATCCAGGTTTTCGAGGGCTGGGGTGCCACCGAAGCCAACACCAACCTGATCAATGTCGACAACTATATCGGTTCGTGCGGGCGTATACCTGACTGGAACAAGACCAACCTGCGGCTGGTGCGCTTCGATGTCGAAAATGACTGTCATCCGCGCGACGAGAATGGCTTCTATCAGCTCTGCGAGGTCGGCGAAGTGGGTGAAGCCATGGGGTTCATCGTCGATCATCCGGATATCGGCGGTGGGCGCTTCGAAGGCTATACCTCGACCGAGGCCACCGAGAGCAAGATCCGCCGCAATGTCTTTCGCGAAGGTGATGCCTACTGGAGTTCGGGCGACTTGTTGCGCGAGGACGCCGATGGCTACTGCTATTTCGTGGACCGTATCGGCGACACCTTCCGCTGGAAGAGCGAGAACGTCTCCACCCAGGAAGTCGCCGATGCCCTGGGGGATCTGCCGGGCCTTGAACTGATCAATATCTACGGTGTGCAGGTACCGGGGCATGAGGGGCGTGCGGGCATGGCCGCAGTGCTGATGCAGCCGGGGCAAGTTTTCCAGCCCGAGGCCTTGTACGCACTCACTGAAGCGTGCCTGCCGCGTTACGCCGCGCCAGTGTTCGTACGTGTGACCGCGGCGGCGGACCTGACCAGCACCTTCAAGCTGCGCAAGGTTGATTTGCAGCGCCAGGGCTATTGCCCGATTGCCTGCAGTGATCCGTTGTTCATTCGTGATGAAAGCACGCGAACCTACCAGCCCTATTCGCCAGAGGTGTTGGCGCGAGTCGGCCTGGCGCCGTTCGCAGGTGCGCATCATGGCTGATCTGGACCCGAACGGCCATGAGCTGCGCAGCGGCCTGCGCTACCCGTGGCCGCAGGCCCCGGCCGCCGGGCAGGTCTGTGAAGTCGCGCCGGGGGTGCTCTGGCTGCGTATGCCGCTGCCGTTTCGTCTGGACCATATCAACCTCTATCTGCTGCGTCATGGCGATGGCTGGGTAGCGGTGGATACCGGCATGAACACCGCGCAAACCCGCGAGGTCTGGGAGCGCGTCTTGAGTGAAGCGTGTGCGGGGCTGCCGCTGCTGGCGGTGGTCTGCACGCATTATCACTCCGACCATGCCGGTGTCGCCGCCTGGCTGGCCGAACGCTTTCGCTGCCCGGTGTACATGACCGCCTGTGAATACCAGTCGTTGTACGTCAGCGTCCCCTCTGATCAGCCGCCCGGCTGGGACTTCCTGGCGTTCTACCGCAAGGCCGGTTTCAGCAGCGAGCAGGCCGCCCAGATGTACGAGGTGATCCAGAACGGGCATTTCCGTCCCGCGCATTTCAACAGTTACCGGCGCTTGCGCGACGGCAGCCACCTGCGCATCGGCGGTCGCCTCTGGCAGGTAGTGGTCGGTCGCGGGCACTCGCCCGAACATGCCTGCCTGTTTGCTGAAGAGGATGGGCTGCTCATTTCCGGGGATCAGGTGTTGCCGCGCATCACCCCGACGGTCGGCGTGCATGCCACTGAGCCGGAAGCCGATCCGCTGCGCGACTGGCTGGCCTCCCTTGAACGCTTGCGTGGCTTACCGGACAGCGTTCTGGTTCTGCCGGCCCATGAACGGCCGTTCTTCAACCTGCATCAGCGCCTGGACCAGTTACAGGCCCATCACCAGGCGCACCTGGCGCTGCTGTTGGCCAGCTGTGAGGAGCCGCGTAGTGCGCTCGAACTGATGGCTGTGTTGTTCCCGAAGCTTTCAGGTCGTTTCGACGAACTGATGGCGCTGGGAGAAACGTTGGCGCATGCCAACTACCTCGTGGCCGAAGGGTCGCTGTTGCGGGAGGAACACCGCGGGCTTCACCAGTATCGGCGTTCCCCGCAGGGGGCACCTGCTGTCACCCCGCTCGTGGTGTTTTGAGCGGCCGGTGCAGCGGCAATGTTCAACATTCCAGGCGGCCAACCGGTTGCCCTTGAGGAGAGTCAGTGTGATCGATAAGAACAACAATAATTGTACTGGCCTTGGTTCGCGAGGTGTTCAGGCAGTCAGCCTGACGGCGGCCATCGCTTTGGTTTCGACACCGGTATGGTCTGGGGAGACGATCGAGTTTGATAACGGCACGACCCTCGACTGGTCGGTAACCACCAGCTATGGCGTGGGCGTGCGCCTTAACGATCAGAATGATCGCTTGCTTGGGGTCAACGCTGACGATGCCAACCGCAACTTCGATCGCGGCAGCCTGACCACCAACCGTGTGGGTGCGCTGGGTGAGATGATCCTGCGCAAGGACAACTACGGTGCCGTCGTGCGCGGCAGTACCTTCTACGATGATGTCTACCACCAGGAAAACGACAACGATTCGCCCGCGACCGTCAACAAGGCCGGGCGTAATGACGAATTTACCAGTGATACCCGTTACTACAGTGGTGGTCGCACGCGTTTGCTGGATGCCTACGTATTCAGTGGCTGGCGCTTTGACAATGACTCCATGCTCGACGTCAAGGCGGGCCGCCATATCGAGTCCTGGGGCGAGAGCCTTTACTACCCCGGCGTCAACGGCGTACAGAACCCCTCCGACGCGGTAAAGGCGGCGCAGCCGGGCGTTGAGGTCAAGGAAATCCTGTTGCCGGTAGGGCAGTTCTCCGGGTCCTATCGGTTGAATCCAAGCCTTACCTTTGGCGCTTATGTGCAGTACGAATGGAAAGGCACCGAGTTGCCGCCAGTGGGCAGCTACCTGTCTGGCAGTGACGTCGTCGGCCCGGGCCGCGAATTCATCATCACCCAAGGCGGCAAGGTTGCCTACCGTGGTACCGACGAGCCTCGCGACGGTGGGCAGTGGGGGGTACAGGTTCGCTACCGCCCCGTACCGGCTCTTGAATTGTCGCTGTTTCACGTCAACTACCACGACAAGAACCCGGCCACTGCGCTGGTGGGGTATGACCCGTTGCCCGTGGGTGGCGGCCTCTATGCCTTCACGCCCAACGGCTACCGGGTGAAGTATTTCGAAGACATCAAGCTGACCGGTATCAGCGCCTCGACCAAGCTGGGTGATACCCAGGTCGGTGCCGAGTGGTCCTATCGCGACGGTGCGCCGGTCATGGTCAACACTGGCCTCGGGCCGGTACCGGCCAAGGGCAAGGGCCAACAGATGCAACTGTCGGCGATCCGCATTCTCGGCGATCGGCCATGGGCCAGCCAGACCAGCCTGACGGCGGAGATTGTTCACGTGCTGGTCGACAGCGTCGAATCCACTTCGGCCGCGGGCAATCTGCAAGGCGTGAACCTGTTGCCTTCGCTGGCACCGTTGGTTGGGGAGTCGGATGACTACACCTACAAGACCAGTTCGGCCTGGCGCACCAAATCGGCCAGCGCCTACACCCTGGGCGCCTCGTTCAGCTACCCGGGCGTTTTCCAGGGCTGGGACCTTGAAGTGCCCGTGCGCTTTTCCAACGTATTCAGTGGCTCGACCCCGATGGCCGGCAGCATTTCCGGCGTTCAGGGCGACCGCCGCATGAGTATCGGTACCACATTCAAGTACCTGGGCAACCTGGAAGTCGGCATGAACGTGACCAGCTACCTGGGCGCAGCGGATGCGATCAAGCGGCCATTTGCCGACCGTGACTACGCCACGTTCTCGATGAAGTACACCTTCTGATCCCGGCTGTTTCGTCTTGACCACTCAGGTCCGGGGCAGGTTGCCTGCCTCGGGCCTTAACCATCACTTGGAAATGTCCGAAGCCCGGTGCTTCGGAGTGGAGGCACTATGGGGCTCAAAGGGCATGCAGCCATTATTGGCACCGCGCAGTACAAACCGGAGAAGTACGTGACTGCGCCGAAGATGTTTCACCTTGAACAAGTCGCCGACCTGGCGGCCCAGGCTCTGCGCGATGCGGGGCTCAGGGCTGAAGACCTAGACGGGCTGGTGATCAACGGCCCGCAGTTTCATGAGGCGTCGGTGTTCGTCCCGGCAATGGCCGCCGAGTACCTGGGGTTGCGGCTGAATTTTGCCGAAGTGGTGGACCTCGGCGGCTGTACTTCGGTGGGTATGGTCTGGCGCGCTGCCGCAGCCATCGAACTGGGGTTGTGCCAGGCGGTACTGTGCGTACTGCCTGCACGCATGGCACCGCTGGGCCCGGATGAAGACCCGAGCTGGATGGCCAGGGCCATGCGCTTTGGTGGCCACAGCACGGCGTTCGGTGCGCCGGAGGCTGAGTTTGACCTGCCCTACGGGCACATGGGCCAGAACACCGGTTACGCCATGATTGCCCAGCGGTATGCCGCCCAGTACGGCTACGATCCGGTGGCGATGGCCAAGATCGCCGTGGATCAGCGCACCAACGCCCAGGCCAACCCGCAGGCCATGTTCTATGGCCAGCCGTTGACCATTGAGCAGGTGCTGGCGAGCAAAATGGTTGCCGATCCCCTGCACATACTGGAAATCGTCATGCCCGTGGCTGGCGGTGCGGCAATGATCATCGCTTCCAAGGAAGTCGCGGCACGGGCGCGCAAGCGGCCTGCATTCATTACCGGTTTTGGCGAACACCTGGCCTTCAAGTCGCCGTCCTATGCGGCAGACATGATCCACACGCCGATTGGGCCAGCGTCGCGACGGGCCTTCGAGATGGCCGGGCTCAAACCGACCGATGTCGACGCCGCGCAGATTTACGACTGCTACACCATCACCGCGTTGCTGACCCTTGAGGATGCAGGTTTCTGTGGCAAGGGCGAGGGCATGGCGTTTGTGCGAGAGCATGACCTGACCTGGCGGGGTGATTTTCCGATGAATACCCACGGCGGGCAGCTCAGTTTCGGTCAGGCCGGTTCGGCCGGCGGCATGTCCCAGGTGATCGAGGCGGTGACGCAAATCGCCGGTTCGGCCGGCGAACGTCAGCTTGGACGCTGTGACAGCGTCTATGTCTCCGGTACCGGCGGCGTGATGAGTGAGCAGGGCGCATTGATACTTCAGGGAGCATAAGCACCATGTCCAACAATAAACCGATGCCTGTACCGACGGAAATTTCCGCACCGTTCTGGGAAGGCCTGAAGGCCCGGCGCTTACTGATTCAGCAATGCACAGCCTGTGCGCACTGGATTTTCTACCCGCGTCGGCATTGTCCCGCCTGCATGGCTCATGAGCTGGCCTGGCGCGAGGTCGAGGGCAGCGCGACGCTGTACAGTTACACGCTGACGCGCATTCCCACCTTGCCCGATTTCATGGATGAAATGCCGCAGAAACTGGCGGTTGTCGAGTTGGCCGAAGGTGTGCGCATCAACACCAACCTGGTCGGCCTGGCTGAAGACGAAATACACATCGGCATGCGCTTGAAACCGGTGTTTGCCGAGGTCGACGCCAAGGGCAATCGCTTGTTGCGCTTCACCGGCCTGGACAAGGAGGCTGCCAGCCTTGAACGCTTGCCCGCCGTCGACAGCGAACCGGCACCGACGCACTCGCAACCCGAGCCACGCAAGATCGATTTCAACGATGCTGCGAGTCTGCAGGCGCTGGTCAGTGAACAGTTCAGTGACTGGAGCAACAGCATCGTGGTGGATCAGGCCCTGATCGATGCCTTTGCGCAGTTGTCTGGCGACGACTACTGGATCCATACCGACCCTGAGCGTGCTCGTCTGCAGAGCCCGTTCGGCGGCACCATCGCCCACGGCGCCTTGGTGCAGGTGTTGCAGTCGCGGATGAAGCTGGCGCTGGGTTTCGAGATCACAGGGTTCACTACCCAGATCAACTATGGCTCCGACCGTTTGCGCTTCCCGGCGCCCGTGCCAGCGGGTTCGCGTATCCATTCGCGGGCGCGGGTCAAGCAGGTCGAACTGCTTGCCAGAGGCACCCAACTGACATTGGAGCTCAACACCCATGTCGTCGGTCATGAACGGCCGTCGGTCATCAACGATCTGGTGATTCTCTACCGGGCCTGATCGTGCCCGTCCTGCGCCCACGGCAAGGCTGTGGGCGGCATTGCCGTGCGCCTTTGCAGCGCATTTCCGACATACGCCATTCACGCCATTTTTTAAGCCGTTTGGACGATGTTTCAAACGGCCCTACACCTGAGTATCCCCCCTAGGCAATGCCCACTTAGCTCGCTGCGACCCAAGGCGTGGCGCCATACAAGAACAAGAGGATTGGCCCAATGACCCCTACTTTGCACGCGTGTCACGAACAGGAGCGTCCCTCATGCGCTCAGTGATCGGATACCTGGTCTGCCTGGTTGTCGGGCTGACCATCCTGTTTACCTTTTCCCCCAAAACCGAGCCCGAGCAGGCGAAAGTCGCGCTGCGTTCGGACCGGGTTCAAATCAACGGTTTGCTCAGCCTGGGGACACGTGTCGTGGCCGTGGGCGAACGCGGCAGCATCCTGTTCAGCGACGACCAGGGTGTGAGTTGGCAGCAGGCCAGTGTCGACCGGCAACGTGATGTCGCGCTGACTGCCTTGGTGGCACTGGGTGAGCAACGCCTACTGGCGGTCGGGCACGACGGTTGGATCCTGCGCTCCGAGGATGCCGGTAGCCACTGGCAGGAAATGCGCTACGACAACGAATTGGGCGAGCCGCTGCTGGGTATCTGGGCGGCCGGTGACGAGAGTGTCCTGGCGTTCGGCAGCTTCGGTAAGTTCTATCAGTCCGATGATGCCGGGCTGAGTTGGCGCAAGCTGGCACTTGATGTCGACAGCGCGCACCTCAACAGCATGGACGGCGGCCCTGATGGCCGAAGGATGTTGGTCGGCGAGCAAGGCCTGGTGCTGCGTACCCGCGATGGCGGCAAGCATTGGCAGACCCTGCCTGCATTTTACAGCGGTTCGTTGTTCGGCATCGTGCGCCTGAGCCCAGAGCATTGGGTGACCTATGGCATGCGCGGCCATGTATTCGTCAGCCACGACTTCGGTGATAGCTGGGCACAGGTCAACGTCGGTAACCAACTGCCGCTCTACGGGCATGTGCTGTTGCCCGACCACTCTGGCCTGGTGATCGTCGGAGCTGGCAGCTCGGTCGTTCGGCTGGATGCTCGGGGTGCGCTGGTTGGTGTCAGTCGCTTGGCCGGCCTCGGTACCTTGACCTCGGCGACGATGGTCGGTTCGCGTCTGCTGGTCGGTGGTGAGCGCGGGTTACTCCAGGGTTCTGGTGGCAGCGTTGCCGCCCTAGGTAAATGAGAGGCGGGCAATGAAACAAGCTAAAAGCTGGGTGACGCACAGCGTCGAAGCAGTCGCGGATCGGCTGATGGCATGGCGCAAGGGGTTGTTAGTGCTGTTTGTGCTGGTGACCGCAGGCCTGGGTTACAGCGCTACCCACACGCAACTGGACCCCGGCTTCAACAAGCAGATTCCGGTGCGACACGCGTACATGGTCAACTTCCTGAAGTTCAGCCAGTACTTCACCGGTGCCAACCGTTTCCTGGTCAGCGTGCATTGGAAAGGCGAGGGGGATATCTATAACCCGGTGTTCCTCGACACCTTGCGCAAGGTGACCGACGATGTGTTCTTCATCTCCGGGGTCAGTCGCGCCAGCGTCACCTCGTTGTTCACCACCAACGTACGCTACATCGAAATCACCGAGGAGGGTTTTTTCGGTGATGTGGTCGTACCGCCACGCTTCAGCGGCACCGAACAGGACCTGGCTCAGGTACGCAGCAATGCCGCCGCGTCCGGGCAGATCGGGCGCTTGTTGGCCAACGACCTGAAGTCGGCCATGGTGCGTGCCGACCTGCAGGATATCGACCCGCAGACCGGCGAACCGGTGAAATATGCCGAGGTTGCCCGCCGTCTTGAAGAGCTCCGCGACAAGTACAGCAATGAGCAGATCGAAATCAACATTGTCGGTTTCGCCAAGCTGGTCGGTGATGTGGTCGAGGGGTTGAACACGGTCATCGGCTTCTTTGTGATCGCCTTCGTCATTACCGGGCTGCTGCTTTGGCTCTATTCGCGCTCTTTGCGCCTGACCGTGGTTGCATTGGTGGTGGCGTTGCTGCCGGTGGTCTGGTTGCTTGGCCTGTTGCCGCTGTTGGGGCTTGGCATTGATCCGATGTCGATCCTGGTGCCGTTCCTGATTTTCTCCATCGGTGTGTCCCATGCCGTGCAGATGACCAATGCCTGGAAGCAGGATGTGGTGGCGGGTAGCGATTCGTTGCGGGCCGCGCATTCGGCATTCTGCAAAATCTTCATTCCCGGCTCCCTGGCGCTGTTGATGAATGCCCTGGGTTTTGCGGTGATCATGTTGATCGATATCCCGATCGTGCATGAACTGGGTGTGACCGCCTGTATCGGCGTGATGCTGATGATCATCACCAACAAGCTGATGCTGCCGGTGATCATCTCCTACCTGCGGCTGGAGCCCGGGTTGCTGCGACGGGCGCAAACCCGTCAGGCCGGCAGGCATCGCCTGTGGTGGCGGTTGTCTGCGCTGGCCGAGCCGGGACCTGCACTGAGTGTGTTCGCCATCAGCCTGTTGCTGCTGGTGGCCGGCGCCTACAAGGCACGTGACCTAGCGGTGGGCGATATCGGTGCAGGCGCGCCGGAGCTCAGGGCCGACTCGCGCTACAACCAGGACAACCGCAAGATTGTCGACAGCTATTCGATCGGCCTCGACGTAATGTCAGTGTTTGTCGAGGTCCAGGGCATCGAAGAAGGGTGCTTGTCGCCGGAAGTGATGCGCGCGGTAGAAGCCTTCGATTTCCGCATGCGCGCTGTCACCGGTGTGCAGTCGGTCCAGAGTGTCGCCGGCATGGGCAAACGGGTCATTGCCGGTAACAACGAAGGCAACCCGCGCTGGGCGGCGATCCCAGGTTCAGCACGCGGCCTGAGCCAAGGCGCACGGGCCTACATGCCGGACGACGGGTTGGTGACCGACGGCTGCCAGCAAATGCAGATCCTGGTGTTCCTGGCCGACCACGAAGGGGCCACGGTGGCCCATGCGATCAATGAAGCCAAGCGCATCATCGCCGAGGTTCGCACCCCGCAGGTGGCGTTTCTCCTGGCGGGCGGAAACGTGGGTGTGATGGCGGCATCCAATGAGGCGGTGAAACGGGCGGAGATCATCATGTTGGCGGCACTCTTTGGTTCGGTGGCGCTGTTCTGCTGGCTGACCTTCCTCTCGGTCCGCGCCGTACTGTGCATTCTCGTCCCCCTGGCGATTGTAGCGATCCTCTGCAACGCACTGATGGCGATGCTGGGCATTGGCCTGAAAGTCGCGACCTTGCCGGTGATGGCGCTGGGTGTGGGTGTGGGTGTCGATTACGGGATCTACCTGTATGAACGTATCCAACACGAAATGGCCGGTGGTGCGAACCTGCGCGAGGCGTTCTACGAGGCGATGTGCCAACGGGGCACGGCTGCAGTGTTCACGGCCTTGACCATGTCGATTGGTGTGTGCACCTGGGCGTTTGCGCCGCTGAAGTTTCAGGCAGACATGGGCGTGCTGTTGTCCTTCATGTTCCTGGTGAACGTCTTGGGGGCCATATTCCTGCTACCGGCGCTGGCGGCCTGGTTCAACCGTGGGCGCCGGTTGGTTGCCACGGAAAGTCCCGTGGCCCAGGTCCAGTGAGCCGGCAAAAGCTCTTGTAGGAGCGTGCTTGCCCGCGATGGCATCGGTGTAGTGCCAGTAAGTTCGCGGTGCTTGCATCGCGGGCAAGCCCGGCTCCTACAGGCTGGCGCGGGCTCTGTTGGAGCGGGCTTGCCCGCGATGGCATTTAGACATTTAGTAACTAAAAATAAAAGGTCAACACCTATTGTGGAGTACGTAGTGGACAGGGAGACTGTGGCGCGGGCCCTGTTGCAGGCCTGTGCAAGTCGCGTGTAGTCAAAAAGGGGGCGTGCTGCCCTCAAGCCGAAATTATAAAAATAACAAGGGAAGGTCATTGTGCCTTACCCGTGCGCGGAGAAGACTATGGTAAGTGCTGTCTTGACCCATGAGGTTTTGGCCAGCGTCGGCCTTGACCTGAGCGAATACGACCGCCTGGTTGGGGAAGTCTATGAAGGTGCCCTCGACCCAAAGTTGATGGCGCGTGCTCTCAAGAGCTTCCGTACGCTCTACGACGCCAACTACGTCACACTGATCCTGCGGGTGCCGGACCAACCGGACATGGGTGTGATGATCATCGCCGGCGACATCGAAGGGGCCGGCGACGTCAGCTACATGACCTACCCCCAGACCAATACCCCGTTTGCCAACCAGCCGCTGGACTACGTGTTCACGGTCGACGACGTCATGACGTCCGCGGAATGGGAGCACAGTGCCTACTTCAAGATGTTCTGCGGCCCGCAAGGGGTGTACCACGTGATGGGGGCCGATATTTCCACCCCGGACGGCGGCAAGTTGCGCTTTCGCATTACCCGTCCCAAGCACGCACCCAACTTCTCGGCCAACGAACGCGCGTTGTGCGGCGTGTTCTTGCCACACCTGCGGCGGGCGCTACAGGTGCATAACTTGCTGGACCGCAGCGAGTCGTTGAGCGAGCTGTATTCCCAGGCAATCAGTCGGCTGTCGGTGGCAACCCTGGTGCTGGATGAAAGCGGCAGTGTGCTGCGTGTCAACCCGGTCGCCCAGGACATCCTCGCCAACGCCGATGGGCTGAAGTTGGTCGGCGGCCGCCTTGAGGCCAGCTACCCAAGTGACAATCGCGAGCTGCAACGGCTGATTCGTGCCGCATTTTCCCCGGATGCCCCCAAGAGTGCCGAAGCGATGTCTGTTACGCGGCCGTCCGGGCTGGTCAACCTGGGCCTGGTGGTCGAGTCGATTCCCTCGCTGGACTGGGCGGAAGAGAAGGGCCAGCCCGCCGCGCTGGTGTATATCCGCGACGCCGCGAGCAAATCGCTGGCCAGTGAAGTGGTGACCAAGCAGTTGTTCAACCTGACCAGGGCCGAGACTGCCCTGGCAATGGAGTTGGCCAACGGTTTGTCCCTGGAGGAAGCGGCCGAGGTGCTGAACATCCGGCGTAACACCGCGCGTGCCCATCTGCGTTCGATTTTCTCCAAGACCGGCGTGCGCCGGCAGACCGAACTGGTGCGCATCATGCTCAACAGTGTCGTGGCGCTGGGCAAGCCCAAGGTCGCCCTCAAGGCTGTTGAAAAACTCAAGGTTCCACCGCCACAGCTGGCGGTAGCTGCCCGTCAGGCGTGAGTCGCCATTCTGTTTCCGGGCGGCAGGCAGTCGCCCGGCGCCACCACGAGCCTGAACACCCTTAGTCCGCACAGACGATGCAGCCTCGTGGTCGGTCTCTCGATACTGCCCGAACCTATCACGGAGAATACCTATGCCAGTTACAGCTATCAGCGGCAGCGCTTCGGGAATCGGTGCCGCGGTGAGCACTGCGTTACGCGCCGCCGGACATCGTGTCATCGGAATCGACCGCAGCAATGCCGAGGTGCTCGCCGACCTTTCAACGCCCCAAGGCCGCGAGGCCGCGATTGCCCAGGTACTCGAGCTCAGCGACGGGGTACTCGACGGCCTGGTCTGTTGTGCGGGTGTCGGGGTAACGGCCCCGTCCTGCGGGTTGATCCTGGCGGTCAACTACTTCGGCGTCAGCCAGTTGCTGAGTGGCCTGGCCGGGGCTTTGGCCAAGGGTGACAGCCCGGCTGCGTTGGTGATTGGCTCGGTGGCCGCGACCCAGACCGGTGCCGATCAGCAGGCGATGACCGAGGCGATGCTCGCCGGTGATGAAGCCAATGCGCTGGAACTGGCCAATGCCCTTGGTCAGCCCCATGTGGCCTATGCCTGCTCCAAGTATGCAATCACCCACCATGCCCGGCGTACTTCATCCAGTTGGGCAAGCAAGGGTATTCGCTTGAACGTGGTGGCACCGGGGGCGGTGGAAACCCCGCTGCATCAGGCATCGCTCGACGATGCACGTTTCGGCAAAGCGGTACGGGAGTTCGTTGCGCCCTTGGGCCGTGCCGGGCATCCGCAGGAAATTGCCGCACTGGTGGCGTTCCTGCAGTCTAGGCAAGCCGCGTTCATCCATGGCAGCGTGGTGTTCATCGATGGCGGCATGGACGCCATGGTTCGCCCGCAGCGTTTCTAAAAGGACTCCTCATGAGCAAGGTGGCATTCATTACCGGCGCCAGCCGTGGCATCGGTCGCGAAGCGGCATTGGCGTTCGCGCGGGCCGGCTTCGACCTGGCGATCAGTGCGCGCACCCTCGACGAAGGTGAGCAGCACCCGCACGCCCTGCGCGACGCTGCAGGCGCGCCGCTTCCCGGCAGCCTCAACGGCACCGCCGAAGCGATCCGGGCACTGGGGCGGCGGGTACTGGTCGTGCCCATGGACCTGCTCGACAGTGCCTCGGCCATCGGCGCCTGTGAGGCGGTGCTGGCCGAGTATGGGCGGATCGATGTGCTGATCAACAACGCAATCTACCAGGGCAGTGACCTTAATGCGGGCTTCATGAGCCTGCAGCCGGAAACGCTGGAGCGGATGTACAAGGGCTACATCCTGACGCCGTTCCTGTTGACCCGGGCAGTGGTCGAGCACATGGCCGAGCAGGGCACTGGCGTGGTGATCAACGTCACCTCCGGGGCCGGCGAGAGTGACCCGCCCGTGGCGGCCGGCAAGGGCGGTTGGGGGTACGCCTATGGCGCCGGCAAGGCGGCGGTATCGCGCCTGTCCGGTATCCTCTCGGTAGAGCTGGGGGAAGCCGGTGTGTGTGCTTACACCCTCAACCCGGGTGTGGTGACGACCGACGCACTCAAGGCGACCATTGGTGACAAGGGCGTGATCGCCTTGCGTGCCGGCAGTGCGCCGCCGCAGGTTCCTGCCGAGGTGATGCTCTGGTTGGCGACGGCAGAACAGGCGCCTCGTTACCAGCGTCGAACCATCGCTGCGCAGCCGTTTGCACTGGAGCATGGCATCGTTGCCGACTGGCGTTGAACGCTTGATGTATTGACACCTTGATGTGAAGTTATTGGCGACTCAGGTCGCCAATAACGTAGGTGCAGGATCAGCCGATACCCAGTGACTCAGGCGTGGCGGCGTTGCCGGGCGAGGGTCATGGCGGTGTCCTCGATCATGTCCTCCTGGCCACCCACCATGCCGCGACGGCCCATTTCGACGAGGATTTCCCGCGCCGAGACGCCGTACTTCTTCTCGGCCCGCTTGGCAAACAGCAGGAACGAGCCATAGACCCCGGCATAGCCCATGGTCAGTGCATCGCGGTCGCTGCGGATCGGGAAGTCCATGATAGGTACGACCAGGTCTTCGGCCACGTCCTGGATGCCGAAAACACTGACACCGGTCTCGATGCCCATGCGGTCGCAGACCGCGACCAGTACTTCCATGGGTGTATTGCCGGCGCCTGCGCCGAGGCCGGCACAGGCGGCGTCAATGCGGGTGGCCCCGGCGGCGATGGCGGCGATCGAGTTGGACACGCCCATCGACAGGTTGTGGTGGCCATGGAAGCCGATCTCGGTTTCCGGTTTCAGTGCCGCACGCATTGCCGCCACCCGGACGCTGACGTCATGGGGCAGCAAGTAGCCTGCCGAGTCGGTCAGGTAGATGCAGTTGGCACCGTAGCTTTCCATCAGCTTGCCCTGCTTGACCAGGCCTTCCGGGCTGTTCATGTGGGCCATCATCAGGAAACCGACTGTGTCCATGCCCAGGCTGCGGGCGTGGGAAATATGCTGCTCGCTGACGTCTGCTTCAGTGCAGTGGGTGGCTACGCGAATGGTGTTGACGCCCAGCTCATGGGCCATCTTAAGGTGGTCGACGGTGCCGATCCCCGGCAGCAGCAGGGCCGAGACCTTGGCCCGCTTCATCAGCGGGATGACGGCCGACAGGTAGGCCTCGTCGCTGTGCGCGGGAAAGCCGTAGTTGACCGAGCTGCCGCCCAGGCCGTCGCCGTGGGTGACTTCGATCAGCGGGACGCCAGCTGCATCCAGGCCGCAGGCAATGTCTTTCATCTGTTGCAGGCTGATCTGATGACGCTTGGGGTGCATGCCATCGCGCAGGCACATGTCATGAACGGTGATGTGTTTACCGCGAAGATCCATGGTCGATTCCTCAGGCAAGGGCGGGTTGTGCGTGGGTGGCGTGCAGGACCAGTTCGCCCTTGAGGATTTCTTCGGCGAACATTTCGGCGGTACGCGCAGCGGCGGCGGTCATGATGTCGAGGTTGCCGGCGTACTTGGGCAGGTAGTCGCCCAGGCCTTCGACTTCCATGAACACCGAGACGCGGTTGCCCTCGAACACCGGGCCATTTACCAACTTGTAGCCGGGGACATAGCGCTGCACCTGCAGGATCATTGCCTCGATAGCGGCGGTGATGGCTGCCTGATCGGGTTCCGTTTCGGTCAGGCAATGCACGGTGTCGCGCATGATCAGCGGTGGTTCGGCGGGGTTGATGATGATGATCGCCTTGCCCTTTTTCGCACCGCCGACCTGTTCGACCGCGCTGGATGTGGTGCGGGTGAACTCGTCGATGTTCTTGCGCGTGCCCGGGCCGACCGATTTGGAGGCCGCGGTTGCGATGATTTCGGCGTATTCCACCGGCTGCACGCTGGATACTGCCGCGACCAGCGGAATGGTGGCCTGGCCACCGCAGGTGACCATGTTGACGTTCATCACGCCCAGGCCGAGGTTGGTCTTGAGGTTGACCGGTGGTACGCAGTAGGGACCGATGGCGGCAGGGGTCAGGTCGATCATCAACACCCCCAGCGCATTGAGCTTGCGTGAGTTCTGCTCGTGAACATAGGCGGATGTGGCGTCGAAGGCGATCTGTACCTGGTCTTCGATAACGTGGGGCAACAAGCCGTCGACCCCGTCAGCGGTGGTTTTCAGGCCCAGCTCACGTGCCCGTGCGAGGCCCTCGGAGGTGGCGTCGATACCGACCATCCAGACCGGCTCAAGCACCTCGCTGCGCATCAGTTTGTACAGCAGGTCGGTGCCGATGTTGCCCGGCCCGATCAGCGCGCATTTGATCTTCTTGCTCATTGTCTATGGCTCCAGGGAGAGATTGCGTAAGGTTCACTCAGGGCACGAAGCGCAGGCTGGTCTGGCCCAGGCCACTCATGGAAAGGCTGATGCGGTCGCCCGCCACAACCGGAACGAGCGGTGCCAATGCTCCCGAAAGGATGATTTCGCCCCGGCGAAACGGGATGCCGAGCTCACCCAGGGTGTTGGCCAGCCAGGCCACCGCCGCACACGGATGGCCTTGCACCGCCGAACCCAGGCCGCTGCCCGCCGGTTGGCCGTTCTTGGACAGCTGCATTTCGACCCGGGCCAGGTCCAGCCCGCGAGGGTCGATGCGCTGTGGGCCGAGGGCGAACACGCCGCAGGAGGCGTTGTCGGCCACGGTGTCCTGAATACGGATCTGCCAGTTGTCGATACGCGAGTCGACAATCTCGAAGCACGGCACCACGTATTGGCTTGCCGCCAGCACGTCTTCGGCGCTGATACCCGGGCCGTGGAGGTCTTCGCCGAGAACAAAGGCGATTTCGCCTTCGGCGCGCGGCTGAATCAGGTTGTAGCGGGCCAGGCTGACATCGCTGCCGTCGTCGACCTGCATGGCATCGGTGAGGAAGCCGAAGTCCGGCTGGTGGACATCGAGCATTTCTTGTACCGCGCGGCTGGTGACACCGATTTTCTTACCGATGACACGCTCACCGAGGGCTTCGCGGCGTTGCAAAAAATGCAGGGAAATCCGGTAGGCCTGCTCCAGGGTGATGTGCGGGTAGCGGCGGGTCAGGGGGGCGAGCGTCTGGCGTGTGCGCAGGGCGTTGAACAGTTCGTCACCGAGTGCGTTGATCAAGTGGGCGTCCATGACGGGGTGCTCTGTATGAAGGAAATAAAAGGGCCGGGCCCAACGGGCTCAGGGCGCCGGCCAAAAAAGGGCGATGTTCAGCCGGGCCAGACCGTGGAGTCCGCTCCGCCGTCGACATCGATGATTTTTCCGCTGACCCAGGCCGAGGCGGGGCTGGCCAGGTACAGGGCCGCGGCGGCGATATCTTCCGGGCTGCCCAGGCATTTGAGCGGGGTATTGGCTTCCATGGTCTGGCGCATGGCCGCTGGCATCACGCCGTTCAGCGCTTCAGTCAGGGTGGGGCCGGGCGCGACGGCATTGACCCGCACCAGCGGGGCAAAATCCTGTGCCAGCAAGCGGGTCAAGTGGCTCAGGGCTGCCTTGGCGGCGCCGTACGCGCTGAAGTGCCGCTGTGAGTAGCGGGCGGCTACCGAACTGATGTTGACGATATTGCCGCCACCGGCCTCACGCATCAGTGGCACGCACAGTTGGCAGAAGGCGTAGGCGGTGGACACGTTGAACCGCAGGATCTCGTCGAACTGCTCTGGGCTCATGCTCAGTGGATCGTTGGGGCCGCCACCACCGACGTTGTTTACCAGATGAGTGATGCGCCCCATCTGCTCATGGCTCTGGCTGACCAGCGCCTTGCGCTGCTCGCTGTCGTTGACATCGCAGGCGATGGCCAGGGCGCGTCGGCCCAAGGCGCGCACTTCCTCGGCAACGCGTTGCACATCCTCGAGCGAGCGCGCGGAGCAGACGACATCGGCACCCGCTTCGGCATAGGCCAGCGCGATGGCGCGGCCAATGCCTCGGCCACTGCCGGTGACGATGGCGACGCTACCGTCCAGGTGGAAACGCTGCAGGATACTCATGGGCTGTCCTTCCTCAAGGTAGGGGTTGGGTTGAACCGTTTTTCAATGTATCGAATATCCCGAGACTGGCTCGCGGCTGCATCGTCTCAATGGACTAACGCACGTGACCTGCGCCCTTTGCGGCAGCGGGTGTCCTAGTCCGCTTTGACGATGAACGATCTGTCACTCGCCCCGATGATCAATCACGGCTCGCGCACCGGCGCAGCGAGATTGGGAGAATTGAGTGATGCAAAGCATGCGAGAAAGGACCCAGGACGAAATCGAACTGATCGAACGTGCGCGGCGCCTTGTGCCGGCACTCAAGGAGCGTACGGCACAGGCTGACCGCGACTTGAAGGTCCCGGACGAAAGCATTGCCGAATTGCAATCGGCCGGGCTGCTGCGTGCCTTGCAGCCGCGTGCGTTCGGAGGCTATGAAGTCGACCCGCGAACCTTCTTTGAAATCCAGATGATTCTTGCCGAAGGCTGCATGTCCACGGCCTGGATCTACGGTGTGATGGGGGTCCACCCGTGGCAGTTGGCCCGCTACCCTGTCGAAGCCCAGCGTGAGGTCTGGGGCAACGATCATGATGCCCTGATTTCCTCGACCTATATGCCGTCGGCCAAGGTGACAGTGGTCGAGGGTGGTTATCGCATCAGCGGTCAGTGGAGCTTCTCCAGTGGCAGCGAGCACTGCCAGTGGGTGCTGTTGGGTGGCATCCTGCCCGCCGAAGGTGATGTTGCGGCGGAGCACGGCACCTTCCTGCTGCCACGTAGCGACTACCGCATTCAGCGCAACTGGGATGTACTCGGGCTGCGCGGTACCGGCAGCCACGACATTCTGGTCGAGGATGTGTTTGTGCCTGCGCACCGGGTTCAGCGCACCAACAACTGCACCATCGAGGCCACGCCAGGGCGTCTGGTCAACACCAACCCGATCTATGCGATTCCGTTTGCCCAGGTGTTCTCCCGAGCGGTCTCTACCTCGGCCATCGGCGCGCTGCAAGGGGCGATCAATGAGTTCCGCGCCAATGCCGCCAAGCACATCGGCAAGCATGGTGCACGCACGGCGGATGACCCCGTGGCGCAAACCGCGGTGGCCGAAGCGACGATTACCGTCGACAGCCTGAAGCTGGTGCTGGAACGCAACTACGAGCACCTCATGAGCCTGGCCAGGGCCGGCGAATACCCGGACACCGAAACCCGCTTGTTGTATCGCTACCAGTCCGCCTACGTGACCAACGTCTGTGCCGACAAGGTGAATGACTTGCTGCGCAGCATGGCAGCGTCCGGTCTGTACAACACCAACCCGGTTGCCCGACTGTTCCGTGACTTGCACCAGGCCCGTGGGCACATCGCCAACAACTTCATGGCCTACGGTCGCGCCTTCGGTGCGGTGCAATTGGGCTTGCCCAAC
The DNA here is from genome assembly GCF_002858665.1 of Pseudomonas sp. FFUP_PS_473. NCBI lineage: Bacteria > Pseudomonadati > Pseudomonadota > Gammaproteobacteria > Pseudomonadales > Pseudomonadaceae > Pseudomonas > Pseudomonas sp. FFUP_PS_473. The sequence goes on along the minus strand of NZ_PJQQ01000005.1, from coordinate 9,527 downwards.
CCGGACCCGTACGTCTGAGGCTGCCCGGCCGTTCTAACGCCATCGCGTCTACACCCGCCTGTCTCCCGCAGGCGGGTGTTAATGAGTACCTGACCTATGAATGATTATCTTGCCCTGCGCGTGGCGCGGGTGATCGAGGAAACGGCCGACGCGCGCTCTCTGGTGTTCGACGTACCCGAGCACCTGGCCGAACGCTTTCGTTATCGACCCGGTCAATTCCTGACGCTGCGTGTCCCGTTTGAAGATGGCTGGTTGCCCCGCTGTTACTCATTGTCCAGTACGCCGATGCTGGATGAGCCGTTACGTGTGACGGTCAAGCGCGTGCATGAGGGCCGCGCCTCGAACTGGCTCTGCAGTGAGTTGCAGGAGGGGCAGACCTTGCAGGTGCTGCCGCCAGCAGGCGTGTTCGTGCCGCGTAACCTCGACAGCGACCTGCTGCTCTTTGGTGGCGGTAGCGGCGTCACACCGGTGCTGTCAATTCTGCGTTCGGCATTACTGGCGGGGCAGGGGCGGATCCTGCTGATTTATGCGAACCGCGACGAAGGCTCGGTGATTTTTCGCGATGAGCTCAGGTTTCTGGCCAGTGCTCATCCACAGCGCCTGCAAATCGTCCATTGGCTGGATTCGGTACAGGGCATTCCGGCGGTCGGGCAACTGGCCGAACTGGCCCGGCCGTTCATCGATGCGCAGGCGTTCATCTGCGGCCCAGGCCCGTTTATGGACGCTGCGGTCAGCGCCCTGAAAAGCCTGGGCATGCCCGATGCCAGGGTGCATGTGGAACGCTTCGTGTCGTTGCCGGGCGAGGGTGAGTTGCCAGTGGTCTCCAGCAGTGAGGCTGCCGTAGCCGCGCAACTTGCCGTTCGCCTGGACGGTGAGGAGCACAACCTGGCCTGCGACAGTGGCGAAACACTGCTGGCAGCAATGCAGCGCGCCGGCCTGAACCCGCCGAGTGCGTGCCGTGTCGGTGGCTGCGCCTCGTGCATGTGCACCCTGGAAAGCGGCGACGTCGAACTGCTGCACAACGATGCCCTGGATGACAACGAGTTGGCCGAGGGCTGGATCCTCGCCTGCCAGGCCGTGCCGACCAGCGCGCGCCTGCGTATCCGCTTTCCCGAATGATGCAGATGACCGAGCCTACGATGAATCAGAGCCTGAAGTGTTCCCCGCCGGTGCTCGACGCGCCGACCACCATTGCCCAATTACTGTTCTCCAGCGCCGAGCGGTTCGCTGGGTATACCGCCATTGAAGAGAATGGCCAGTGCACGGACTACGCCGAACTGCCCAATCAGGCGCTGACCATCACCCGTGGCCTGATGGCGCTGGGCATTCAGGCCGGTGACCGGGTCGGCATATGGGCACCGAACAGCCGAGACTGGATCCTGGCGGCGCTGGGTATCCACTGTGCCGGTGCGGTGCTGGTGCCGATCAACACCCGCATGAAAGGCACCGAGGCGGCCGATGTACTGGCGCGCAGTGGCTGCCGGGTGCTGTTCGTTCAGCAGCGCTTTCTCGACGTCGATTACCCGGCGATGCTTGAGCCCCATCGCCCCGCCAGCCTTGAGCATCTGGTGGTGTTGGCCAGTGACACGCCGCCGCGCCCGGGCGACCTGAGCTTCCAGCAGTTTCTGCTGGGGGCTGCCACCTACGACAGCGAGGCGGCGCGACGTCGTGCGCTGGCCATTGAGCCGCAGGCGATGTGCGATCTGCTCTTCACCTCGGGTACCACGGGCAAACCCAAGGGCGTAATGAGCGGTCATGGGCAGAACCTGCGGGCATTCAGCGAGTACGTCAAAGTGATTGGCCTGGTGCCGGGTGACCGCTACCTGATCGTCAACCCGTTCTTTCATGCCTTTGGCTACAAGGCGGGTTGGTTGACCTGCCTGATTGCCGGGGCAACCATCCTGCCGCATGCGGTGTTCGATGCTGATGCGGTGTTCCAGCGTATTGCCAATGAGCGCATCAGCGTCTTGCCCGGCGCCCCGACCCTTTACCTCTCACTGCTGGCCCACCCACGTTTGGCCGAAACCGACCTGTCCAGCTTGCGGATTGCCGTAACCGGCTCGGCCAGTATCCCGCCGAGCCTGATCGAGCGCATGCGCAACGAGTTGGGTTTCAGCGTGGTGACCACCGCCTACGGGCTGACCGAATGCGGCGGCCTGGCGACCCTGTGCGACCCGCAGGATTCGGCGCAGGTGATCGCCGGCACCAGCGGGCGGCCGATTGCCGGTACCGAAGTCAGCATCCGCGACCCGCACAACCACGCCTTGGCCAATGGCGAAACCGGCGAAATCTGCTTGCGCGGCTTTCATGTCATGCAGGGCTATTTCGAGAACCCCGAGGCCACCGCCGAAGCCATCGATGCTGACGGCTGGCTGCACACCGGCGACGTCGGGCGCCTGGATGAAGCGGGCAACCTGATCATCAGCGACCGCCTGAAAGACATGTACATCGTGGGTGGCTTCAACTGCTACCCGGCGGAAATCGAAGCCGCATTGATCGCCCACCCGGCCATTGCCCAGGTTGCCGTCATCGGCGTTGCGGACGCACGCATGGGTGAAGTGGGGTGTGCCTGTGTGGTGTTGCGTGAAGGCCAGACGCTGGACGAAAGCGCGTTGATCAGTTGGAGCCGTGAACGGATGGCCAACTACAAGGTACCCCGTCTGGTGCGCTTCTTCGATGCGCTGCCACTCAACCCCTCGAACAAGGTTGCCAAGAACGAACTGCGCGCTGCGATCAATCCAGGCTGAAGGGCAATAGGCCGACATCACCAAACGGACGATGCGCAGGCCCAGGCAGTTTTTCAGACTGGGCCCGCAAACCGGAAAACAACAAGAAAGGAGAGGAGCATGTCTACGTTGAACCCTGCGGCGCTCAACGCGGCTAACGGTACTCGCCGGCACTGCCTGCTGGCCGTGGCCGTTGCGCTGGCCAGCGGTACGGCCAGCGCCGGGCCCACCATCGAGTTGGGCGAAAACACCACGCTGGACTCGTCGCTGACCGTCAACTACACCGCGTCGGTACGTACCGCCAAGCCTGCCCAGCAATACCTCAACGACCTGAACAATGACGACGGTACGCGCAACTTCGACCGCGGCTCGATGATCAACAACCGGGTCAGCCTGTTTGGTGAGCTGCTGCTCAAGCACGACAATCTCGGCGCAGTGCTGCGCGGCAGTCATTTCTACGATGACGTCTACCACGAGCGCAACGACAACGATTCGCCGGACACCGTGAACAAGATCGGTCGGGCCAACGGCTTCAGTGAAGACACCCGTCGGCTGAGCGGGAGCAAGGCGCGCCTGCTCGATGCCTATGTCTACGGCAACTTCGATGTCGCCGACAGCCAGTACCTGTCGGTCAAGGCCGGTCGCCACCTGGTGGCCTGGGGTGAAAGCCTGTTCTGGCCGAACATCAGCCAGGGGCAGGCGCCGGTGGACGCTACCAAGTTCAACGTGCCAGGCACCGAAGCCAAGGACTCCTACCTGCCGGTGGGGCAGGTGTCCGCGTCCTGGTCGCTCAACGAAGACCTGGCACTGGTCGGTTACTATCAGTACGAGTGGGAGAAGACCCAGCTCAACCCGGTGGGTGACTACTTCGGCAGCGATTACTTCGGCCCGGGCGCCGAGTTCTTCCGGCTCAACGCGGGGGTGATCAACAGCCTGCCGGACAAGACCTTTACCGGCGTCAACTATGCCGGTGAAGTCGATGCCCGCGACAGTGGCCAGTGGGGGCTTGGCGCGCGCTACCGGCTCACCGAAAACACCGAAGTGGGGCTGTTCCATTACCGCTACCACGAGCGGGTCGGGTCGATCTTTTTCGACTTCAGCGGCAGTACCCAGTACTCCTCGCTCAAGAGCATCGGCGAGCGCTCGAACACGGCAGTTGCGCCGGCCTACCGGTTGGGCTATTTCGAGGATGTCGAGCTGACGGGAATCAGCTTCAGCTCCAAGATCGGCGACTCGGTACAGTATGCCGGTGACTTGAGTTACCGCGATGGTGCCTCGGTTTATCTGAACAATGGTGCACCGACGACCGGGCAGCTCTGGCAGGCCAACCTCAACGCTACCTACATCCTGGGCCCAAGCTTCCTGGCCCAGCAGACCACCTTCCTCGGCGAAGTGGTGCATCAGCGTATCGAAGGGGTCGACACGTTGGTGGTCAGCGGTGGCGGTCCCGGTATCGACGGGACATTCAACCAGTTTGAATCCAATACCCAGACCCGCGGTTCGACCCTGCTTGGCGTGGGTGCCTACATGGATTATCCGGCAATCAGCGATGGCCTGGACCTGACCACCAAGGTGGTCTGGACGCAGAACGTCGACGGCAGTGCCTACCAGGGCCTGGGCCGTGATGAAAAGCGCCTCACCGTTGGCGGCGACTTCAAGTACCTGGGCAACTTCCAGGTGGGCCTGACCTATGTCGCTTACCTGAGTTCGCCGGATGTCGCCCAAGGGCGCCTGTTGGCTGACCGCGACTACCTGTCGTTCAACGCCAAGTACACCTTCTGATGCACGACCGGCCATGCCCAGCGCCTAGGCAGGCGTGGCCGGTATTCTCTGATAATTTGCTGCCAAAAAAGGGTCTGCCATGAACCTTCATCCGACACCGTCACCGTTCAGCCCCATTACCATTGGCCCGCTGACGTTGAAAAACCGATTCATCAAGGCGGCGACCAATGAGGGCATGAGTGCCCAGGGCGTGCCCTCCAAGCAATTGGTCAAACTGCATGCCGCCCTGGCCAATGGCGGCACGGCGCTGACCACCGTGGCCTATTGTGCCGTGAGCCGCGATGGTCGCACGCTGCCCAATCAACTGATCCTGGCGCCTGAGAGCCTGCCGCACTTCAAGGCGTTGACCGATGCGGTACACCGCGAAGGTGGGCTGGCCAGTGCGCAGATCACCCATGGAGGCTGTTTTACCTTTATTCGTGAACGCTCCACCCCGCGTCCGCTGTCCGCCAGTGGCGGTTTCAACAAGATCGGCATGATGAGCGGCATGTTCCTCAAACAAGCGATGAATGAGGGCGATATGCAGCAGGTTGTGCAGGATTTCGCTCGCGGTGCGCGGCTGGCCCGGCAGGCCGGATTCGACGCCGTGGAAATTCACATGGGGCACGGCTACCTGCTCAGCCAGTTCATTTCACCGCTGTACAACAAGCGTCGTGACCAATACGGCGGCAGCCTGGAAAACCGTCTGCGTTTTCCGCGTCGTGTGCTGCGAGCGGTACTCGATGCGGTTGGTCGGGACATGGCCGTGATTTGCAAGTACAGCATTACCGAAGGCGTACGCAGCGGTAACAGCGCCGAGGATGGTGCCCAGATTGCCCGCATGCTGGAACAGGAGGGCGCGCACCTGCTGGTGCTCAGTGCCGGCATGAACGCCGAGTCGATTACCACCATGTTTGGCTCCTCGTTTCCGAAGGAGAATCGCGTCCAGCAGAAAAACCCGGTGATCGCCCTGGCGATGGCCATTCAGCGACTGACCGATCCCAAGGTGGAGTTTCGAGAGCTTTACCTGCTTGAGCATGCTCGCAAGGTGCGTGCCGCGGTGAAGATGCCACTGGCCTATCTGGGCGGCGCGAAGAGCCTCAACAGCATCGAGCGGATCATGGCCGAGGGCTTTGACCTGATCGCCATGGGGCGGGTGTTGTTGGCAGAGCAAGACTACGTCAACAAACTGGCCAGCGGTGCGAGTAAAAACTCGATCTGCACCGCCTGCAACCGCTGCGTGGCCATGATGTACACGCCAGGCGGCACCTCGTGCGTACTGGGCAAGCCCGGCGACGCCGAGCTGAACCGGCAACCGGCAGCGGCCCAGTAGGGCGGCTTGTTCTACCCTGGCACCGCCAGGATGCGTGAGCCCTTGTAGGTCAGCGCATCCTGGGTGCATCTCGGTGAGGCTACAGCGGGTGTAGCCCCTGTTCCCGGGCTCAGCCGTGCTGCAGGAAGTCGATGCAGCTGCGGTTGAACAGTTCGGGATGTTCGACCTGCACCCAATGCCCGCAGCGGTTGAGCACAATGAAGCGGGCGTTTTCGGCACCGTCGATAATGCGCTGGGCACCGCTGACCGGGTTGAAGTTGTCGTTGCTGCCCCAGAAGCCCAGGATCGGGCACGTGATCTCGCCCAGGCGGGCTTCCATGTTGGGCACCATCATGGTGCTGAACAGGTTCTTCGGTTGCGTCACCGCGACCGCTACGCGCTCCAGCAGCAGGCTCTCTGGCAGGATCGAGTCATCGAACAGTTGCAGGCGCATCATGCTGCGCATTTCTTCCAGGCCTATGGGGCCTGCGTTGAACAGGCTGACCATGCGCACGATGCCTTGCATCTGGAAGTAGGTCTCGCGTTCTTCGACGCCACCGGGTGCCAGCAGAATCAGGCGCTCTGCCAGTGATGGATAACGCAGTGCCAGCCCCAGGGCAATCGCACCCCCCAGGGAATTGCCCAGCATCGTGCAGCGTTCTACGTCGATTTCCGTCAGGAAAGTGCCCACACAGTCGACGAAGAAGTCCAGGTTGTACTGCACATCGTCGGGTTTGTCCGAACGCCCGAAACCCGGCAAGTCCAGCAGGATGTTGCGGTAACCGGCCTCGACGAATGCCGGGTAGTTACCTTTGAAATTGCTGAAACCACTGGCGCCCGGTCCGCTGCCATGCAGCCACAGCACCACCGGGCCGCTGCCTTCGTCCAGGTAGTGCAGGCGCAGGCCGTTGGGCAGGGTCGCGTAATGGCCTGTAGGCAATGGCAGGTCTACGGCTTGATTCATGGGGGTTCTCCAGAGTCTGCGGGTTCATGAGGCGCTTACCGGCCGGGCCACATTGCTGCCTGAAGGGGATGCTGATGCCCGGCCCGGTTTGCGCAGAACAGATCCTGGGCTGCCGTGGTCCTGATGGCATCGTCCGTTCAGACCACGCCGATCGGCGTGCCGTTAGTCCTATCGGACGATGTTCGTATCGGGGTGGCAGCTAATCATGCAGGTGACTGGCTCGCTGCACCTGCAGCGGGTTGCGATGCTCGTCAATCCAGGAGAACGCAATGAAGTTGCTGAATAAAGTGGCCTTCGTGACAGGCGCAGGACAAGGTATGGGCCAGGCCATCGTGCGTCGGTTCGTCGCCGAAGGGGCGAAGGTGGTGGCGGTTGATCTCAACCTGCCAGCCTTGGCTGAAAGCCTCGCAGACCTCGGTGACAGTGTGCTGGCCTTGGCCTGCAACGTTGCCGACAGTGGATCGGTTGCCGATGCCATGGGGCAGACCGAACAACACTTTGGTGGCCTCGACATCCTCGTCAACAATGCCGGTGTCGGTGCCCTCGACAGCTTCCTCGACACGCCGGACGAAAGCTGGGCGCGGGTGATCAATGTCAACCTGGGCGGGACCTTCCTGTGCTGCCGCGAAGGTGCCAGGTTGATGGTCAAGGGGGCTCGCAAGGGCGCCATCATCAACCTCTCCAGTACGGCCGCACTGACCGGTGAAGGGCCTAGCCACTACTGCGCGTCGAAAGCCGGCGTCATGGGCCTGACCCGCTCGATCGCCCGCGACCTTGCTGCCAGTGGCATTCGCGTCAACACCCTGGTACCCGGCCCGACCAACACACCGATGATGGCCGGCATTCCCGACGAACACATGCAGGCGCTGCTCAAGAACGTACCGTTGGGACGCATGTGTGAAACCGACGAAATCGCCCGTGTCGCGGTATTCCTGGCCAGCGAAGACGCCAGCTTCATGACAGGGCAGAACATTGCGGTCAACGGCGGCATGGCCTTTATCTGAGAGAGGAGTGACCTATGAGCAAGCGTCTGGAAGGAAAAATTGCCTTTGTCACCGGCGCAGGTTCCGGTATCGGTGAAGCCACTGCGTTGCGGTTCGCCGAGGAGGGCGCCACGGTGGTGTTGTGTGGCCGACGTGCCGAACCGTTGCAAGGCGTCCACGAGAAGATCCTCGGGCTGGGTGGTCGCGCTGAAATCGCCGTTGCGGATGTGAGTGATGAGCAGGCCTATGTCGGCGCACTTGAAGCTGCAGCGCAACGTCATGGTCGCCTGGATATCCTGGTCAACAACGCGATGGCCTACACCTGGGGCGGCATCGACACGATGTCTACGGCAGACTGGCACGCCAACTTCGCCACCACCGTGGACGGCACCTTCTGGGGTACCCGTACCGCCATGCAATTGATGAAGGCACAGGGCGGTGGTGCTATCGTCAATATTGCCTCCATCTGCGGTCTGTTCGGTACGGCCTGGATGGCGGGCTACTCAGCGGCCAAAGCGGCGGTGATCAACTTCAGCCGTGCCGCTGCCAGTGAAGGCGCACCAAACAACATCCGCTGCAACGTGATCATCCCGGGCGTGGTCGATACCCCAGCGACCGCCGGCATGCTCAGCGACGGCAAAACCCGCAGCAACACCGAAAAAGTCATCCCCATGAAACGCGTCGGCCTGCCGGTGGAACTGGCCAACGCCATTCTCTTCCTGGCCAGCGATGAGGCGTCCTACATCACCGGCGCGAGCCTGGCAGTGGACGGCGGGCGTAGTTCCGACCTGTACACGGTGCTGGATTGATGAATATGGATTCGACCTCACTGCTTGAACGGATCGACCGTCTGGAATCGCTGGATGCCATTCGCCAACTGGCCGGCAAATACGCGTTGGCGTTGGACATGCGCGACATGGACGCCATGGCCAACTGCTTCGCCCCGGATGTTCGGGTTGGTCGTGACAAGAGCGGGCGCGCGCACCTCAAGGCCTGGTTGGACGAGACCATGCGCAAACAGTTTCACGGCACGTCTCATCACCTGGGGCAGCACATCATCGAGTTCAGCGATCCGGACCATGCCACTGGCGTGGTCTACTCCAAGAACGAGCATGAGACCGGCCCTGAGTGGGTCATCATGCAGATGCTGTATTGGGATGACTATGAGCGTGTAGACGGCCGCTGGTGCTTCCGTCGGCGTTTACCGTGTTACTGGTATGCCACCGACCTGAACAAACCACCGATTGGTGGCTTGAAAATGCGCTGGCCGGGGCGTGAGCCTTACGCGGGGAGTTTTCACGAGTTGTTCCCGTCATGGGATGCGTTCTGGGCACAGCGCCCGGATAAAGACGCATTGCCACACATTGCCGAACCGGCACCGCTGGAAGGGTTTCTGGCGAACCTGCGACGGGGTGCGGGTGATCCCAAGATTCGTGTTCGGTAGGTTAGGTTTTTCGCAGGCAAGCCTGCTCTCACTCCAGTGAGCGTTGGCTTGCCAACGATGCAGGCGCCGCGCACGTACTGACACCCCGCTGACGCCATCGCAGGCAAGCCTGCTCCAACAGAAAGGCAGTGCCCTGCGCAGATCTCTGTAGGAGCCGGGCTTGCCCGCGATGCAGTCGCCGCGCACGTACTGACACCCCGCCGACGCCATCGCAGGCAAGCCTGCTCCAACAGAAAGGCAGTGCCCTGCGCAGATCCCTGTAGGAGCCGGGCTTGCCCGCGATGCAGTCGCCACGCACGTACTGACACCCCGCCGACGCCATCGCAGGCAAGCTGCT
>NZ_PJQQ01000059.1:0-16297 GCF_002858665.1 Pseudomonas sp. FFUP_PS_473 | reverse complement strand
TGCGCGGCGAATCAAGCGCATCGTCCGCCCTGCCCCTGTGAAGCGAGGCTGAGTTCGAAGCTTACGGGCGTTCCCTGATGCTGATCTGCGCTTCTTCCCGGGAAGCGCAGCGATTCACTAACGATGGCACATTTCATCACTTTTCCGTGATGTAGGGGATTAAGTCGGTCCCGTGTGATCCAACGTTTCACGGTGAAACGCTCCCGGCCGTGATCCGACGTTTCACAGTGAAACGCTTCGGGCGATGATCCAGCGTTTCACGGTGAAACGGTTATAGCGACAACCTTGCGTCATAGGGGATTAAGACCCTTCCTCCTCGCTCTCTTATTCCTCTTCTTCGATTCAAGCGGTTGCTCGTTTTACTCGTCTGCGAATGGATCGAAGAGCGGTAACCAGATCCGGCCGTGGACGCGTGGCGGCACAATGACACTCGCCTAGGCGACTTCGCCGGACGATCGATGCAGATCCCCGTCCCACTACTGCCAGGTGAGCAGGCCGGACTGAGCAAGGCTCCCACGCTTTTGCCTACCCGGTGTCAACCCTGTGGCGCTGGAGGCAAGAGAATACGCCACATAAAATTCGTGAATATGTGCGATTATCACGAGGTTTTCAGGTGGAGGCAGGGCACACTGCACACTGCACACTGCACACTAGTTAAGCGACTATCCGCCCTGAATCAGCCACCAACTCTGCAGCCGTCGTTTTCACAGTGAAAATTCTCATCCCATAAGCGGGAGACAGCACTGATTGAAGGGTAAAATCCACAGCGGCCTGTGCAACCAGCCTGAGATATGGTCCTGCACTAATGTTTCACGGTGAAATGCTCACCGGCGGTGATCCAACGTTTCACGGTGAAATGCTCCCAGCGGTGAGCCAGCGTTTCACGGTGAAACGCTCCCGGCAGTGAGCCAACGTTTCACGGTGAAATGCTCCCAGCGGTGAGCCAGCGTTTCACGGTGAAATGCTCACCGGCAGTGAGCCAACGTTTCACGGTGAAATGCTCACCGGCAGTGAGCCAACGTTTCACGGTGAAATGCTCACCGGCGGTGATTCAACGTTTCACGGTGAAATGCTCCCAGCGGCGAGCCAGCGTTTCACGGTGAAATGCTCACCGGCGGTGAGCCAACGTTTCACGGTGAAATGCTCCCGGCGGTGAGCCAACGTTTCACGGTGAAATGCTCCCGGCGGTGAGCCAACGTTTCACGGTGAAATGCTCCCGGCAGTGATCCAACGTTTCACGGTGAAACGCTCCCGGCAGTGAGCCAACGTTTCACGGTGAAATGCTCCCAGCGGTGAGCCAACGTTTCACGGTGAAATGCTCCCAGCGGTGAGCCAGCGTTTCACGGTGAAACGCTCCCGGCAGTGAGCCAACGTTTCACGGTGAAATGCTCCCAGCGGTGAGCCAGCGTTTCACGGTGAAATGCTCCCAGCGGTGAGCCAGCGTTTCACGGTGAAATGCTCCCGGCAGTGATCCAACGTTTCACGGTGAAACGCTCAATGGCAACCGGTCACCTGGCACTGGGTACTCCCCAGCCGTAAGCCTGAGATATTGGTCCCGCGCACTGATGTTTCACTGTGAAAACATGCTGCAACCGCATGCCCTTCTCCCCTAATGGCTAAAACCGGGCCCGGGTTGAGGGTTTATCTTGGCGTTGCTGAGAGTTGTAAGGCTTAGTTGAGATGTTTTTTTGCAATTTGTTTGGCATAGCTGAGAGTTTTCTCCCTATTCCTCCGCCTATCCCCTCCAGTTTTCCGCACTTTTTACGCGCTTCTGCACTTAAATACTCACTTACGCCTTTCAGTATGAGTCGATTGACGTTCATTGGCATAGCTGAGAATATAAACGTGTTTTAAAGTGCGGAAGCGCTATTAAATACACACTTGAGGTTGATAATGGCTGAGCCATCCCCTATTACTGCACGTCAATGTGCAGCAGCTCGAATGCTGTTGAACTGGACTCAGACCGACTTGGCTGACGCGTCAGGTGCATCGAAACGGGCAATTAGTGATTTTGAGGCTGGGAAAAGCTCACCTCGCCGAGTGACGCTCGACGCAATTGAGGCGGCTTTCATTGTTGCCGGATTGCGCTTATTGGAATCGGGCGGCGTGGACGTTGAGCCCAAAGAATTATAGGCAAATCTGCTGAGATTGCGGCTCAGTAGGCCCTTGCGCATGAGTGAAACTGAGGTTCACAGATGAGCGATGATATTGCAATGAAAAGAGGCGGCGCGGCAGTACGTGCAGCCGCGATCGCCAAAAAGAACACCAGTAAACAGAAAACCAATAAAGCACAGCAACAGGATCTTGCTCTAGTGCTTCAGGCCGAGCAAGAGCTCGACTCCACGCCTCCTCAGATTGCCTTGCAACTCCCGCTCTTCCCGGGCGAAAAGTCGGCCATGCCGCATAAATGGACGCGATCTAGCCTGTTTATGTCGATTTCTGCAGGGAAACGTGCAAAGTACGTAAAAACCCGCCTGGCCAGTCGTGATGACCTCGTGTTGCTCTATACGGGTGAGCAGCTGGATATGGCTGATAACGATGTTTTCCTGCATGCGCTCCGCCTCGCTCAGGGCCGTAAAGCAGGGGAACAGATTCACTTTGTGCGCAGCCAGTTTCTCCAGGCCATTGGCAGATCCCCCGGTACAACAAGCTACAAGTGGTTGAAAGACAGCCTGCAACGTATCGCCTCTGCCAGCCTTTTTATCGAGAACTCGGATGGCGACGGTAAAATGTTCAGGTTGATCTCAGAATTGAGCTGGAAACGGAAGAACGAAGAGTTCTGGCTTGCTCTGGATCCTGAGATCGTCCAGTTCTTTGGTAAGCACGAGCTAGCTCACATTGATTTTCAAGCCCGACTTGAGCTCAAAGCCCCTTTGGCGAAATGGTTGCAAAACTATGCTAGCAGCCATCGCATTGGCGACTGGCATCACGTTACCGTCGAAAATTTGCGTGTATGGAGCGGCGGCGGTGAGATGCGTAACTTCATGTCTAAAGGACGCGGTTTACCCAAAGCGCTGAATGAGATGGAGTCTGCCGGCATCATCGAGGAGTACGAATTTTACGTTGCAAGGAGCGCGGCAGGACGGAACGAAAAAATGGTGCGTTGGTGGAGAGCAAGCGATTTTGGCCGGTGGTTGCAGGCATACGCTGTAGAACAGTCTCCTGGATGGCACCACGTTGATGTTGAGACGCTACGCGGACCGAGTAAGTACCGAACACTTAAATCGTTCCTGGCAACCGGGAAAGGCCTCAGAAAGGCCCTCACCGAGCTGGAGAAGGGGCATATCATCGAAAAGCCAGAGATCTATACCGAGCGTTCGGAAGAAGGGAAGTCGATCATTCGTGCACGGTGGTGGCGGCCAGAAACAACAGCAAGCTAGTTATTCACAGGCGTTGGCATAGCTGAGAGTTTTTCCGTTGAGCAATTGGCACTGCTGAGAAAACAATTGGCATAGCTGAGAAAACAATTGGCATAGCTGAGAATCGCTTTTTCTGGAGCCCGCGTGGGCTAAGGCTTACAGCCGATTCAAAATGGCTTAAACAGTTCTTAAACAGATATTTAAACCGGCGCTGCGCATTGTGCGCAAAGCGCCGCCGCCTCCTAGGGGGCTCTGCCCCCCGCCGGCTCAAGCCCGCCCGGGCTACGCCCGACCCGGCGGCCCCCCGAACCGTACAACACGAAATATCATCTTCATAACGCAACATCGAAGCATGGATGCCTCGCGCACTTCGTGGCTATGCCACGGCGCGATTACGCGGGCTGCTCGCCCGCACCCCGGCAGGGGCGAACCGCCCCTGCACCCGAATTCAAAAAGCTACTCCCCCCCGCCCCTCGCACGCGAGGGGAGCCTCGGGTCGCCGAGTGCTCGGGAGGCTGGGACGAAAAGCTTGTCCCAACCTCCTGTCGCTAAGACTTGGGTCGCTACGATCTATCAAGCCGTACGCTTCGCCCGTGCCTCCGTTCGACGGGACGATGAAACTGTCCCGACGAGCCGGGGGCGCGGCAGCTTGACAGCTCTACGCTTAACTCAAAAATCCACCAAACCACAAGAAAGAGGAAATTCTGGATAACAAAGCCTCTGAAGGATTTTTCACAGAAGAGCAATCACAGACGTCAGCGTCAGTTCTCTGAAGGAGGGTAAAGGATGAATCAAATGTGGTCGTGGGTCATAACATCAGTACAGATCTTCATCAGAACAAACGCTCCCCTTTCCGATCCATAGGCACAATAAGCGAGAAGCTTACACCTGTTATTTAACTTGCATAAGTTGTTCGGGTTGCATAAATTACCCGCATAAATTACATAAGTGCAATAACTTCAATAACTGATGAGGGTTACACCAATGATCCTTGTGCTCGGTGGCGAGAAGGGCGGCAGCGGAAAAAGCTGCATCGCGCAGAACCTAGCAGTGTGGTTGCAGCGGGAAGGAAATGACGTTTTGTTGCTGGATGCGGATCCACAGGGAACGTCGGTTGACTGGGCTCGTGAACGCGAGCAGAACCCAAACCTTCCTGATCTGCAGGTTGAGTCAGCTCATGGTGATATTCGAAAGACGCTTCTTGATCGAGTTAAACGGTATGAGGCCATCGTAGTTGATGCCGGCGGTGCTGACTCGGTAGCCTTGCGCTCTGCACTTACCGTTGCCACGCATGCACTCCTTCCATTTCGGCCAAAACGACGCGATCTGAAGACCCTTGCACATGTGGAAGAGTTAATTACGCTAGCCAAAAGTGTGAATCCTAAGCTAGTAGCGCGTGCGATCGTAACCCAGGCTCCGGCACTGCCCAGCCAGATCCAACGCATTCTGGACTCGAAAGAAGCATGTACAAGCTACGGGCTTGAACCACTCCAAGTATTCACGACAGCACGTAACGTTTATGACGATGCCGACGAGAATGGTTCATCTGTACTCGAAGTTGGAACCGATTTGCGAGCGATCGAGGAGATCGAAATGATCGCCAAAGAGCTCTGGGGGGATAGATAATGGGTGTCGGTAATCTGCGTAAAGGTACAGCAAACCTAGCCGCCACATCACCGGCAGCAGACGAGTTCATAAACGCCGCAAAAATTGATGGTAAGAACGGAGTAGTGGCTGCGAAGCCTGCACCATCGAAAGTATTTAAACGAGTCACCTTTTCACTGACCGACGAGCTTGACCGAGAAATTAACCGGCTCAGCCTGGTTCCTTATGGCTTTCGTGCTACCAAGTCTGATGTGATTCGAGCGGCTATCGCATTCCTAGCTGCGCAAGGCGACGAAGAAGTGTCCAGGCTCTTGAAGGACGTTTTGCAGAAATAACTTATGTAAGTTGCATAACCAACAGTCAGGCTGATGTGCTCCTAGCCTAACGGCTATAGGTGTAACGGCTTGCAATCGAAAACGGCCGTGCTCGTAATCAGCGCGTTTTTCGGCTCAGATTAACTGCGACTGACGGAGCCTCCGGCTCACATTAGCTGCTAGGGAATGCGAGCCGGAACCCATGCCGTCATCCTAAGTTGACGCATGGTCCTGATTAGGACCATGCGGACAAACCCAACGACAACTCCCCATCACAGCACTTCACTTGCCGATACCGATACCGATACCGATGCTCAACCTCTAGGAATTCAACCGGTCATCAATCTCAATCAAACGCTACAGTCGACTGAGGCTCATCCTCTGTTTCCGCAAAGCTGAAGTAGACCGTACCATCGTTTTCTGTAACGGTCGCATCACACCGACCAAACGACTCTGACAGGTATGCTTTGCCATGGATGACGCGCAGGATCATTTCTTGCTGCGCGCCGCAACTGTTGCCATCCCAAGCAGCAGCTACTCTGTAAAGCCCGTGCCCGAGTTTTTGGACACCTTCATACGAAACTCCATCGGAGAGAAGTCCGCTCGTGCCAACCACTTTGCCGTTCACCACGAGCTTGCTGGGGGGATTCTGTCCTCCATCAAGGATCTCGGGGATAATCTCGATCGTATCGCTGCCGGCAACCAATTTCGTGCTGACTTCGCTTGTGATAGGTTTGAACTTCAGTGCGTTGGCCGCTTCATATGAGCTTGGGTGACGTGGAGTTATGCCAACCGCTGCCCTACCCCGAAAGGCCACGAAATCGTTCGGTTTGGCGTCCTCAAGCTTTCGCATCGCATCAAAGTCGGTGTAGTTCATCCTGACAGTTGTTAGATCCGATGGATTCACCCATGAAGCCACCTGAAATTTCTTCCCCGTCACGCCTGGCTCAAACCACGTAACCGTATGTGTTGTGGACATGTCTGCCTTTGCGGTGACCAGCGCCTGCTTCTCTCTCTGTTCGGTGAACTCTCTCAAATCGCCTTTATATAGACCTGCCATTTTGTCGAATTTATCCTTGCCCTTTGCAGCGGGTCCGTAGAACTCGCTCTGCATGGCGATAACCTTGCGGTCAGGCCCGAATGTATAGGTCACAGACTCGAAAGGCATGCGGCGATTGACCTCAGAACGGTGAGTATTGTCGAAATACTCAGTCTGGTACCGAAGGAATACGGTCATATCGAAAATACCGGCCGGACCGTTGGAGCCGTAGCTCTTGCAGTTACGGGTGCAGTAGTCCTGCAAATGTTGGTTCACCTCTTCAAGGCTCATCCCGAGCTTCACGTCATAAAGGACAAGATTTTCAACGGCGAATACGGTACTGGGGAGCAAAGTCGCAAGGGCCGCGACCAAGGTGAGCTTTCGGATCAAGGCATAACGGGGTCGTTTGCGGGAGAGGGCGAAATCCTACGCTAAGGCTTTGGCCAACGATATTCTCCGGTAAGATTGATGTGTTCCCAGGGGATAGGAGAAGTCGCTTGATATCTAGTATGACGTCTGTCGCACCTGCTTGATCGCGGCCGCGATAGCTAGATCGCGTTGCTCCTCTTCTCCATCCGCGTTCCAAGCTGCGGAAAGGCACCCATAAGCGTACGCCTGGTCGAGCAGGCGACGCGGATCGACGTCCAGCGCACGAGAGAATGCGTCCGCCATCTGTGCAATGCGTCTAGGATCGAGACAAAGGTCGTCTCTGTCAGCCGGATCGTAGAACATATTGGCGGCGCCAAAGCCCACTTCACCGACCAGACCGACGGGATCTATCACCAGCCAGCCGCGACTGGAGAACATGATGTTTTCATGATGCAGATCGCCATGTAGCCCACGCAGTTCCGAGGCATTGCTCATCATTTGATCGGCTATAATCGCCGCGTGGACGTAGTCAGTTTGACAACCTGCGTTTTGATCATCGCGCGCCCGCTGAAACAAAGCTGCAAAGCGATCCCGGATCGGGAGAAGGGCAGAAGGCAGGGGTTCCTCAGATGCGGCATACAGCTTCGCCATTAGTTCCGCTGCAATTTCGGTCGCCTGGTAGTCGCCGTGCTCGGCAACGATGTGAGAGAGCATTCGCTCCCCGGCATATTCGAGCAACATCAGATTGTTCTCACGACCGAGCAACCGGACTGCTCCCCTCCCATTGCGCCATACCAGATAGTCGGCCCCGCGCAGTTCATCAGCAATGTCTTCTATAGGTTTCAATCCCTTGACGATTGCAGGAGTCCCGTCTGGCAATGAAACTTTCCAAACGAGGCTGGAAAAGGTGTCCGCAATGAGAACAGGTTGCGAAACGTGCCAATGAGCAGGAAAAACAGGCGGCATGAACATCAACCCCAAGTCAGAGGGTCCAATCGCAGATAGAAGGCAAGGCGTTCGCGGTCGGGGGCTTCGATCCCCAATACATTGAATAGGACAGCGAAGGCGCGCTCTGCTTCATCTGGCGCTGCCCAGTTCTCTTCGGCGTTAGCAATCATGAGTGCCAAATCGGCATAGCGATCTGCTGTTCCGAGCCGCCCAAGGTCGATCAGACCCGTGCATTGAAGAGTTTTAGGGTCCACCATGAAGTTCGGCATGCAGGGATCACCATGGCAAACAACCATATCGGTGCGCTCTTGGTCGAGCCGCACCGGTAGCTCTCGTTCGACACGAGCCAAAAGATCGAGCTGCGGCGTACTCTTGTCCTCGTCCGGTAAGAAGTCGGGATTGACGGCATTGCGGGACACCACATCAACGGCGCGTCCGAACATTCGCGACAGCCTGCGCTCAAACGGACATTGATCAACCGATAGGCTGTGAACAGCGCCAAGTTGCTGCCCCATTGACGGCCACGCTTTGAGCAAATCCGCTCCAGACAGATCAGCCGCCGGTACTCCCGGAATTGCCGTTATCACCAAGCATGCACCCTCCTGTTCCTCCTGCCAGTTGATCACCTCGGGGCAAGCCACACCTCGACCTTTGAGCCAAATGAGGCGGTCACGCTCTCCAGCGAGCTCACCGCGGCGGGAAGCAGGTGCGATTTTCGCGAAGGCATGCCCGTCACCACGTCGAAAAACAAAATCACCAGATTCTCCGCCTCTGACAGGCAACCAGTCAGAATGCGATTCACCAAAAAAAATATTAGTTCGATTCAATGGAGGTTCCTTCAGTTTTCTGATGAAGCGCGGAGGTGGCTCAACCTGCGAAAAGAAACGAGTTGCTACGTAAGTCCGAGAACATGCTTTCCATGGTCTCTGAGCTCGCCTTTGGGACCGACATATCGGTAGAGAGTGACGCGCTCGATGCCGAGTTCCTTGCAGAGATCGGAAACTGAAGTATCGCGCTGGGCCATGGCGGCTTGCGCGAGACGCACCTGAGCTTTGGTGAGCGCGAATTTTCGTCCGCCCTTGCGACCGCGCGCTCTCGCGGAGGCGAGACCCGCCATGGTGCGCTCTCGGATCAGATCCCGCTCGAACTCGGCCAAGGTGGCGAAGATTCCGAACACCATGCGACCGGACGCAGTCGTGGTGTCGATCTGAGCGCCCTTTCCAGTCAGAACCCGCAGGCCGATCTTGCGGTCTGACAGCTCCTTCACCGTGTTGACCAGATGGGCAAGCGATCGTCCGAGGCGATCGAGCTTCCAGACCACCAGCACATCGCCGTCACGCAATGACTTGAGGCAGGCAGTCAAGCCAGGGCGATCATCACGACCGCCGGAAGCAAGATCATCATAGATATTGTCCCGTTCGACACCTGCGGCGCGCAAGGCGTCGTGCTGCAGGTCGAGAGACTGCGAGCCATCGGCTTTGGAGACGCGGGCATATCCGATCAGCATGTATCACAAACGTTGGTTTGAGGCGGCGCTTCGGCCACGATTGCATTGACCTCTGGAAATGTATCTCAACCAGCTTCATAAACAAAGCGTCTTGAACGCTATCAGATTTTGAAAAAGGAACATGTATGCCGCGTCGCGTCACTCTAACCGATCGGCAGAAAGACGCGCTGTTGCGCTTGCCGACTTCACAGACGGATTTGCTCAAGCACTATACGCTGAGTGATGAAGACCTTGGGCATATCAGGCTGCGTCGGCGCGCTCACAACAGGTTCGGCTTCGCCCTGCAATTGTGTGTCCTGCGCTATCCCGGCCGGGTGCTGGCTCCAGGCGAACTGATCCCTGCAGAGGTCATCGAATTTATCGGAGCGCAGCTTGGCCTGGGTGCCGACGATCTCGTAGACTATGCTGCCCGCGAGGAAACACGGCACGAGCATCTTGCCGAGTTACGGGGGCTCTACGGCTTCCGCACCTTCTCCGGACGTGGTGCGAGCGAGCTGAAGGAATGGTTGTTCCGAGAAGCCGAGATGGCGGTGTCGAACGAGGATATCGCCCGTCGCTTCGTAGCCGAGTGCCGACGCACCCGCACTGTCCTTCCCGCGACATCCACGATCGAGCGGCTTTGTGCCGCGGCTCTCGTCGATGCCGAGCGACGCATCGAGACGAGGATCGCCAGTCGGCTGCCTATGTCGATCCGAGAACAGTTGCTGGCATTGCTCGAGGAGACGGCTGATGATCGGGTGACCCGTTTTGTGTGGCTGCGCCAGTTCGAGCCTGGCTCGAACTCTTCGTCGGCCAACCGGCTGCTCGACCGGCTCGAATATCTGCAACGCATCGATCTCCCCGAGGATCTGCTTGCCGGCGTTCCTGCCCATCGGGTGACTCGTCTGCGCAGGCAGGGTGAACGGTATTATGCCGACGGCATGCGCGATCTCCCGGAGGACAGGCGGCTTGCGATCTTGGCTGTTTGCGTCTCGGAATGGCAGGCGATGTTGGCCGACGCAGTGGTCGAAACCCACGACCGGATCGTCGGCCGTCTCTACCGTGCTTCGGAGCGTATTTGCCATGCAAAGGTCGCAGACGAAGCGGGGGTGGTGCGTGACACCCTGAAATCCTTCGCCGAGATCGGGGGCGCCCTGGTCGATGCACAGGATGATGGCCAGCCGCTGGGCGATGTCATCGCGAGTGGGTCAGGGTGGGACGGCTTAAAAACCCTTGTTGCAATGGCAACCAGGCTGACCGCCACCATGGCCGACGATCCGCTCAATCATGTGCTCGACGGTTATCACCGCTTCCGCCGATACGCTCCACGCATGTTGCGCCTGCTCGATCTGCGAGCTGCGCCCGTTGCACTGCCGCTTCTGGAAGCGGTGACGGCCCTTCGTACCGGTTTGAACGATGCCGCGATGACCAGCTTCTTGCGGCCCAGCTCGAAATGGCATCGCCACCTTCGGGCCCAGAGGGCTGGCGACGCTCGCCTATGGGAGATCGCGGTGCTGTTCCATCTGCGCGATGCGTTCCGCTCCGGAGATGTCTGGCTTACTAGGTCCCGGCGCTATGGCGATCTGAAACACGCACTCGTTCCGGCACAATCCATCGCGGAAGGCGGTCGTCTCGCTGTGCCATTGCGGCCGGAGGAATGGCTGGCAGACCGGCAAGCTCGCCTCGACATGCGGTTGCGCGAGCTTGGCCGTGCCGCTCGCGCAGGCACGATCCCGGGCGGGTCGATTGAAAACGGCGTTCTGCATATCGAGAAACTCGAAGCCGCCGCGCCGACAGGCGCCGAAGATCTGGTGCTCGATCTCTACAAGCAGATCCCGCCCACGCGCATCACCGATCTCCTGCTGGAGGTGGATGCGGCGACCGGCTTCACCGAAGCGTTCACCCATCTGCGCACAGGAGCACCCTGCGCTGACCGGATCGGGCTAATGAACGTTATCTTGGCGGAAGGGATCAACCTCGGCTTGCGCAAAATGGCGGATGCGACAAACACCCACACCTTCTGGGAATTGATCCGCATTGGACGGTGGCATGTCGAGGGCGAAGCCTATGACCGGGCGCTGGCCATGGTGGTCGAGGCACAGGCAGCGTTACCCATGGCCCGGTTCTGGGGCATGGGCACGTCGGCTTCGAGCGACGGACAGTTCTTCGTCGCTACAGAGCAAGGTGAGGCCATGAACCTGGTCAACGCGAAATATGGCAATACCCCGGGCCTGAAAGCCTATAGCCACGTCTCCGACCAATATGCGCCGTTCGCAACCCAGGTGATTCCTGCAACGGCAAGCGAAGCGCCTTACATCCTCGATGGCCTGCTGATGAACGATGCTGGACGCCATATCCGCGAGCAGTTCACCGACACGGGCGGCTTCACCGATCACGTCTTTGCCGCATGTGCCATTCTCGGCTACCGGTTCGCTCCGCGCATCCGCGACCTGCCATCCAAACGGCTCTACGCGTTCAATCCGTCGGCCGCCCCGGCGCACCTGCGAGCGTTGATCGGCGGAAAGGTCAACCAAGCCATGATCGAGCGCAATTGGCCCGACATCCTGCGCATCGCCGCCACCATTGCTGCCGGGACCGTCGCGCCAAGCCAGATTCTGCGGAAACTCGCCTCCTATCCGCGGCAGAACGAGCTCGCGACAGCCCTGCGGGAAGTCGGTCGCGTCGAGCGCACCCTGTTCATGATCGACTGGATTCTGGATGCCGAACTCCAACGGCGTGCCCAGATCGGGCTCAACAAAGGCGAAGCTCATCATGCGCTGAAGCGGGCAATCAGCTTCCACCGCCGCGGTGAAATCCGCGACCGTTCCGCCGAAGGCCAGCATTACCGCATCGCCGGCATGAATCTGCTCGCCGCCATCATCATCTTCTGGAACACCATGAAGCTCGGCGAGGTCGTTGCAAACCAGAAACGCGATGGAAAGCTGCTATCGCCCGATCTCTTGGCCCATGTTTCGCCGCTCGGATGGGAACACATCAATCTCACCGGAGAATATCGCTGGCCAAAGCCTTAGCGTAGGATTCCGCCCCCTCCCGCAAACGACCCCATAACTCCTAGTATTTGAATGCAACCTCTTAAGGCTGGCAGTCACTCCATCATCCCCTGACCGGTTTGATCCTGGTGCGGCGGAGGTAAAAACTTTCTAGCGGTGAGCACGACATCACCACAAGGCATCGGCAGCCGAGCACGCCTGTCCTGCCCGCTGTAAACCTCTGGACATCCGAAATGTAACGGCCGTACAACGCGATTCATTAGTAACTGCTCCATAGACCCCACATTCAACGCCACCGCGCGAAGCCTGATGCTGTGTTCCCGATTTCCATCAGAAGCCCGTCAGCATGATGCGTCCCAATGCCAGCGTTGAATGTGTACCTCTACCCCAAGGCAGTGGACTTTTAAAAATCCATCGACGGCCTTGCTGCTCTCGTCGAGCTAGACATTAAAGTCGCGGTGTTTGACCCGGTGCTGTTCGTCTTTCTGAATCGTCACTGTAATCGGGTCGTTGGCGGACGCTGCGCATCAATGTCAGCAGAGGAATTAGCGCGCCGGATAAGCACCGGAAATTCAGCTGTCAGTGCTACGCGCTCTGAACATCAACCTGAGCTATTTCAGCCGATACACGATTCTCTGCATAAGTTACGTAACCTGCATAACTTATTCGGTATGTGAAGCGCTTTGATTTCATAAGTTAAGTAACTTACGTAATTTAAGGGCGTCCTATGTCCTTGAGGCCGCCCTGCCTTGGCACGTCCACCGTCAAATCTGGAGATGTCATACCCAACATGGCCCCTGCAAAACACTTACATCGGCTGCTGCACGCTTTGGGGAGGAGAGAGTGCTTGTCCACGCAGCGCATGAGTGCCTCCGATTCCAAATGAACAAAGCGATGAAAGAGTTGGATTCCACTTGGCAGATGGCTAATCGCCTTCCTTAATAGGGGGAACGCAGAAATCGGAGATTTTCGTACGCTAAGCCATCCAAACCTAAGGATTGGCATCCTGAAATTTCGTGGCAAGGACACTAAAATGAAATTTTACCGTTTCGATCCAAATGGACTTGCCCCTATCAAACCGGACACCAACTCCCCGTTAAATTGATGCCGCCACCAAGCGCCTGAACTCTCTCGGCGACCGATAGTTCAACGCGCTGTGCGGATGCTGCTCGTTGTAATGCTCGAAGGCAATTGCCAAGTTACGCAGCGCCGTTTCTCGATCCGGCTTGGGCATGTGCGCCACGTAATCACGCTTGATCGTCTTCACGAAGCTCTCTGCCATGCCATTACTCTGCGGGCTACGCGCCGGTGTGGTCACCGGTTGCAAGCCGATCTGCCGAGCAAACAGACGCGTCTGTTCGGCGGTGTAGGCCGAGCCGTTATCGCTTAGCCATTGCACCGGCGTGGCGGGCAGTTGATCACCGAAGCGCTTCTCTACACTTTCCAGCATCAAGTCTCGGATATCATCGCCGCTGTACCCAGTTGGGCTAGCGACCCAGCCGATGGCTTCGCGATCACAGCAGTCCAGGGCGAAGGTCACGCTCAGTTTGGCGCCGTCCTCACAACGGAACTCAAAGCCGTCAGAGCACCAACGCGTATCGCTGGTTTTCACGGCAATACGGCCTTCGTGCCGACGCGGCACGCCGGGTTGTTTGATCCGGCGTTCAAGTAGCAGGTTGTGATCACGCATCACCCGGTAAACCCGCTTCACGTTGATCGCAGGTAGCAACTGGGTTTCACGGGCGCGGCGCAGCAATCCCCAGACTCGACGGTAGCCATAGCTGGGCAGTTCGCTGACCTGTTGCTGGATTTCGGCCACCAACTCAGCGTCGTTCACAGGCCTGCTTCGCCGTGTCTTGGGCGATACCGATTGCTTGATTCGAACCGTTAATTGCGAGCGCGCCACACCGAGACATTCACTGACCAGCTTCACTGGTCGTCCCCCGGCAACAAGGGTGAGTGCGCAATCCATTTTCGCGACCGGGCGATCTCCACGGCCTCTTTGAGGATCTCCGCTTCCATCGTTTTCTTGCCCAGCATCCGTTGCAGTTCACGGATCTGCTTGAGCGCATCGCTCAGCTCGGAGGCAGGCACCACGGCTTCGCCCGCGCTGACCGCCGACAGGCTGCCGTCCTGATACAGCTTGCGCCACAGGAATAACTGGTTGGCATTGATGCCGTTGCGCCGAGCGACGACCGACACACTTTGCCCTGGCTCAAGGCTCTCGCGAACCATGGCCAGCTTTTGCTCTGGGCTCCAGCGGCGCCGCCGCTCCTGGCCCAAAAGCTCCCCACTCTTATCGTTGCTGTTAGTCATAAACATAACCGTTTGCCTATCCCTTATCGTAAGGGGGAAACGGTGTCCTGTCTTTCATGGGGCTCGTTCACCAAAGCGCTTAGCCACCGCGGTCAACCACAATACGATTGTTGAATCCGATTTACCTGGCTTGATCGATAAAATAGGGCCAAAGGACTGCATAGTTCTTGCGGGGTGGAATATCTCAGTACAGGTAGGGGACGTCGAGGCGTTCGGCACAGTCCTATCAGTCTCACAGGATCGTACGACGGCGAAAGTCCATTGGCGCCAAGCAGATCTAATGCTGAGGCCGAACTCTAGTGGGCGGCAGTTTTGGCAGAAAGAGAAAGGCTGGTTCGCCTTTGCGCCAGACGTTGTTAGGCGCTACGCTCTTAAAGACCTCTACGCCGAATACTTCCCCGACCTCAATGGGTTCGACTTTCCTTCCCCACCTCCCCCTGCTCCACGAGGTCTTAGGCACTCGGCATCACCGATTGGCGGGTATGTATATGTGATTCGATCACCGCTTGGATTCAAGATTGGGAAGACTGTCAATCTTAAATCCAGGACAAGATTATTTGATGTCAAACTGCCATTCAAGATCAGCATTGAGCACTACGCCTGGTTTGATGACTACACGTATGCTGAGCGAAACTTTCACATTGCCTATCACGCCAAACGGCTTGAAGGCGAGTGGTTCGATCTGAGTGCAGCGGATCTTGTTGAAATAAAAAAACTAGGTATGTCGGTTCCTGTGGCCGGTCTTTGATTCTCCACGCTTCAAGTCGACGGCTCAGTACCTCGCTAAGCTGCAACGTCCATGTTTGACGACACTCTAAAAAAAGGCGGTTCTGAATATCAGGCCGCCTGGACTGCTGAGCAGTAAGCTGGGCGAACCCAGCACGAGAGGGGGGGTACTTCCGCCCCACCCCAGGCGGCTGACTACAACCAATGCTCTAACAGGGCACTCCTCACGGTGCTATGAACGGCGAGTGTCCTGGTGATTTTTACCCCAGACGGCTTTCGCTGCGCAGTGTTGTTAATTTGGCTAGGAGCCGGTCCTTGGCGGCGTCGAGTACCGTCGCATTGGTTTTGCTCGACAGTTTTTCCCGAGGCTTGCTACCTAGGAAATAGCTGATGCGCTCCGCATTGGCCCCGGATGGGTGCGGTAATCCATCCAGGAGTTGCTCGGCTTTCAACAGGCTCTTGGCTTGTAGGTGCTGAAAAACCTCCGTGACTTTCGGCCCGAGCGGGACATAGAGGCAGTGCGGGCCCAGTATCTGGATCTCTTCCGCAAGATGGGTTTCCACCTGGTGACGTAGACTGGCACGACTGAGCATGGCGGGGCTTCCGGAGTAATTCTTACCATCGAGAAAGACCGGATAGCGCAGTGCCGAGGTGTAGTGCACCAGATGGCGGTGCGTATCGAACAGCCGCGCACAGCTATCGATGTCCAGTAGTGTATGCAGTCCGATGTGATCCAACAGGCTGGTCAGGTTGTTACGCATGGGGCCGGAAAAACTAGCCGTGTCCTTGGCGGCTTGCTTGGCGTGCTCGAGGGAGGCGCCATCGCGCAACTGTTTGCGCGCTTCGTCTAGGGCCCGGCTGGCCTGCTGCAAGCCCGGCGTAATGCCGCACAGCACGACGCGGGCACCGGCATTGACATGGTCGAACGGCGCATAAAAGGTCTGCAGATTACCTTCTGAGGCGAGCAAGAGCTCGGCAGGCAGCGTGGCAAAGTTATCGGTGGATGTGCAAAGCAGGCGGCTGAACTGTTCGAGGCTCATGGTGATGTGTTGCCGCTGACCGAAAACTGACCCAGTAGAGGCTGTTCTGCCGACTGAAAACTGACCCAGGTGTTCAACTGCTTC
>NZ_PJQQ01000058.1:0-17373 GCF_002858665.1 Pseudomonas sp. FFUP_PS_473 | reverse complement strand
GAGTGAGGTCGGCCAACTGCTGCCGCATCAGTGGGCGCCTGCCTGAGTCGCGCAAGGTGAGTTCGGCGTACGCTTACCATGCATCGTGACTCGGCACGTTTCGACTTCAGCGCTTACTACGACGATTGCATCGGGCACGAACTCGCACGTATAGGATGTGCTGCAGAGTACTCCTGCTCGATAGGGCGAGGGTGACTAAAATTGAATCATTACTTACTATTAGGTATGCGCATATCGCGCAGATCTAACTTTAAGGATGCTCACATGTCTCGTCTGGCTGAATACCGAAAGCTTGAGCAACAACTGGCTGCTCAACTCGCAGAGCTTGAGTCGATGAAAAGCGATTCCGGCCTGAAAAAGGAGATGGAATTTGAGAGCAAGCTGCGCGCGTTGCTTGACGAGTACGGTTACAGCTTGAAAAACGTGATCAATCTGCTTGATCCACAAGCCGGACGTTATGCATCAGCTACCGAATCCAAAGCAGGCACTCGTAAACCTCGCCAAGTTAAGGTTTATAAAAACCCTCATTCAGGTGAGGTCGTCGAAACCAAGGGCGGGAATCATAAAATGCTTAAGGAGTGGAAGGCTCAATACGGGTCTGACACCGTTGAATCCTGGCTGGCAAAGTGATGTTGGTTTGAGTACAAATAAAGGGCTTTACTCAGGGCCCTTTTTATTGTCGAGTAATGCTTCATTGCTCCGGCAGATATGAAGGTGAAGATCGGCTACGTTGTGGGCCGAAAATCCTGGCGATAAGGGCGATCGCATCCGCAAAAAAATGCGGACACCATCGACCTGAATCGCCGCCGACATGAGCCAGTGCAAGTCGTAGGCCTATGGCTTGCCAGTGTTGTTGCGGGACACTTCAAATATCACGCCGTGCCAGGAAACCTGTTACGTCTTGATAGTTTTCGAATTGCGGTTTATCGCTTATGGCGGCAAGCCCTGAGACTTCGCAGCCAGAGGAACGCTTCGCGTCATGTACCTGAGGCAGGAGCCGTATGAGCAGCGTGGCCGGCCTCAGAACGTGCTGTTTCATAGCGACCAAGGAAGCCAATATGGCAGCCGAAGTTTCCGCCAGCGACTGTGGCGCTATCGTTTTAAGCAGAGCAGGAGCCGACGCGGAAACTGCCACGGCACTGCGCCAATGGAACGGTTGTTTCGCAGCCTGAAAACGGAATGGGTACCAACCGTGGGCTACATGAGCACATCGCTGGCACAGCAGGATATCGGTCGTTTTTTGATGCAGCGCTACAACTGGCAGCGACCGCATCACTTCAACAGCGGGCTGGCGCCCGCTGTTGCTGAGGAAAAACTTAACGCAGTGTCCGGGATCAGTTGCCCACTACAGTCCAAGGTGATGCTGGATTTGCCTAGCTCAAGCTTAGAAAGGTAGGTACCTGATGCGGGAGCGGTAAGCGGTAGTTCCGCATGTACGGATCCGCGCGGGGGGGGGGCAGGTGAACTGCTATCCCTACCGCGTCCCCTTAAACGACCATTAGGCTAATCAAACATCGCTATCGATGTATTTCGTCATAACGTGCTGTACCGTCTCAGCCTGTTCTATCAATGCCATAACACAGTCCTTATCCAGCTTCCCTTGATCTGCGAGAAGGCTGAGTTCCGCAAAAGCCTCATCCAGTGACCATTGTTTCTTGTATGGCCTTTGAGAGGTGAGCGCATCGAAGATATCCGCAACGCTGACAATGCGCGCTTCTAGTGGCACTTCATCACCTACAAGGCCTCGCGGATAACCCGTTCCATCCAGGAGCTCGTGGTGGCACAAGACGATATTCCTGAGTATGGAGGACTCTGGAAATGCGTTGATGCCTCCTTTGCCCATCATCCGTTCGATGATCTCCATGCCCTTCTCGACATGGGTTTCCATAATCGCGCGTTCATCGGCATCCAACCGGCCAGGCTTCAGCAGGATTCGATCCGGTACGGCTATTTTTCCAACGTCGTGCAAGGGGGCAAACAGGCACACGCTTTCAACAAACTCGTCATTGAACCCGCGTGATTTGGCAACTGCGCGCGCAATGATGTGCGAGTAGCGGCCCATGCGTTCCAGGTGCGTACCCGTCTCGAAGTCGCGCATCTTGGTGAGCTGACGTACTACACGTGTCGTCTCGATTGCCATCCTGATTGCTGATATCTCGCTGGTAATCGACATGCGGATCAAGCTTGTGTAGAGGACGAGGTCTCTCTGCACCTGCACGTTGAATGTGCCAGGTTGACACGAGTCGAAAAAGACGAAGCCTAGTAGCCCGCCCTCGTCATAGATCGGCACCGTAAAGGATGACTGGTAGCCTTGGTCTTTGAGCCAAGTGGAGTGCGCAGTGTCAGAAAAAACCGCTGAAGCGATTTCATCCAGGACTCGAAACTCGCCACTGTCGGCTAACGCTTTGAGTGAGTAGCTCTCAGACAAAGGGTACTCATAGCCTACTAAGATATTTCCATTGTGTGTGCTGTTGATGAATGTTTTCAGCGTGTCTTCCTGTGGGTCATAGAGCGCACAGGCGATGCGGTCAATACCTGGAACCGTTTCCATCAACTTCGTATGCAGGGCCGTCAGCCGATCTGTCAGCGACCTAGAACTCTCGATGAGAGCTCGTGTAATTTTTTTCATGGTGATGGCCAATACCTTTAGATGATATTCGTCAAGTTTTGACGCGACTTGCTCCCTGCTCTGAACGGCTCCTTGGTAGCCTCACTGTGCAGGTCAATACGCTTGGCAGCAGATTGCTGCGTGTGCGCGTAAAAAATACTGGTTCGTTGAGGGGCACACTTGAGCGGACGATATCGAACAGGCGTTTTGTACGGAGTGATGCTATTTGTCATTTATAGGAAAGCAGGGCGGATGAAGCTTAAAAAACTCGATGCACGACATTTTGCGGTCAGCCAAGGCGTATGATACATCACCAGTGGGGGGGAGAACGGCGAAAAGTGATAGCCTGAAAAAGCCCCAAGGCGTCTGCGCTAAACCGGAAGCGAGTCTCCTCCACTGAACGCGATCTCCAGTGAAAGCCCTCTGTCGTCACACTGGATACCCACATGATTCAGCAGTAGAGCCAAAGCGTCATTGGTGTAATCGTCCCGCCACGTCAGCAGATGGCTACTGCTCGCAGAACCGATTATCGACTTTGCGCCAAGACCTAGTGCTTGGAAATTCTGCCAGGCCTCCTGAAGTAGCGCTTGCGCCGGCTTGTCCAGGAATTCGCGCCAGGCGGTTCCAGGCTAGAAAATTCAGAAGATAACGTTTAGCACCAGCCGATCATCACCGCACCGTCGGCTCACCTATTGCTCCGCCGAAGCCAGATCTTTGATCACGTCCCATGGCGCAGCCGGGGGGTGGCATAAACCCTTGCCATGTAGGGCTCTAGCCCATTAGGGAAACTCCGAGCAAGTGTCCCAAGCGCACCATGAGCAGCGTCTCGACGCGGCAAGGCAGCTTTTTCAGGCGCCAATCGGCTCAAAACCAGGGCTTTACCCTGGTTCTTGGGCGCTACAGGCGCACCTCTCCCGCAGCGCTCAATAACTGCCGGCGCACCATCCACAGGTTCGACAGCGCAAACAACGTGGTCAGTTGTGCTGTGTTCTTGGCCAAGCCACGAAAGCGAGTCTTCACATAACCGAACTGGCGCTTGATCACCCGGAACGGGTGCTCCACTTTCGCACGTACTTGCGCCTTGGCCTTCTCGATCTTGCGCTTGGCTTTGTAGAGCGCACTGCGTTTGCCCAAGTGCTTGTAAGTGCTGCGTCGCGCTGCGATCTGCCAGATCACTGGCCGCCCTTCATGCTCTGGTCTTTTCTCAACGCCGGTATAGCCCGCATCGGCACAGACGACGTTCTCTACGCCATGCAACAGATGTGCAACCTCCGTTACGTCGGCCACGTTCGCAGCAGTGCCGTGAACGTGATGCACCAGCCCGGACTCAGCATCAGCACCGATATGGGCCTTCAGTCGGGTAAAGCAGGAGTGTTACCACTCCTGCCTCCCCTAAGAACCGTACTTGAGAGTCACCCCTCATACGGCTCAAGCCTTCCAGCAGCCTGAGTGAGACCGGGCTACCTGACAATGCGCTCTTCGGCGCTCAAGGTAAGACGTCCATGCCGGATCGAACGGGTTCGCTGCACTGCATATTTTGATATGCCGAACAATCGAAACACTGGCTGCGGCAAAAAGCCAAGCGGGTTGACTCATGCCACGTACTTTTTCCTTGCTGGCGAAAATCCAGTGCCGTTGACCCACTACACGAAAGTATCGTTGTTTTACCCAATGGGCACTTTTCATGGCATGCCGGCGGACAGCCCAGCGCCATAACACTCGCCAAATCTGATGGTCGATCCACGCGAAACGCTTGGCAGCGACAACATGACGATGATACATGGCCCACCCCCGGATTACCGGGTTCAGGACCTGAATCAGGTTTGCTTGCATCGCCGCCTTGTTTCCGTTTGTGATTTCCCGGACCTTATCCAGAAGCGCTTTCACACTCTTGCGAGCCGGAGTGATGAGTAGCTTGCCAGCGTACTTACGTACGTTCTGGCCCAGAAAATCGAAGCCTTGCGAGATATGCGTGATGTGAGTCTTTTCATCAGAGAGTTCCAAGCCTCGCTCTTTCAGGAATGCCTCAATTGCAGGTCGAACCTGACTTTGCAGGATAGCCTTCGAAGTTCCCGTGATGATGAAGTCATCGGCATATCTTACGACGTGTATCTTGAATGGCTGTCGCTTTCGGTTCGTCGAAGCCACGCTTGTGTGGACAACATGTTCCAGCCCATCCAACGTCCAATTCGCAAGTATCGGGGAGATGATTCCCCCTTGCGGGGTTCCTGCCTCCGTTGCGAACAAGGCTCCCTGATCGACATACCCGGCTCGAAGCCACTTACGCAGAACCGCTTTATCCATGGGTACGTTGGCGAGCAGCCAATCGTGGCTGATATTGTCAAAACAGCCTCGAATGTCGCCCTCAAGTACCCATTGCGCCGAACTGCGTTTCGCCAGTGCATTGAAGCAATGTGCGATTGCATCGGCCGTGGATCGCTGCGGCCGAAATCCATACGAATTTGGATCCGCACGCGTTTCTGCAACCGGCTCAAGTGCCAGTTTCCACAGTGCCTGCATTGCGCGATCCCGCATCGTTGGAATTCCCAGCGGGCGCTTCTTGCCATTGCTTTTGGGTATGTAGATACGTCTCAGCGGTTGAGGGCAATAGCCCCGATGCTGTAACGCTTTCACTCCCTTCGATTTGGCCACAGGGGTTGACCAGATCTTGCCATCAACTCCCGGTGTTCTCTTGCCTCTATTCTCCGTCACTCGCTTAACGGCCAACATCTTGCCGCGGTACGAGCGAGTCAGCAGCCGCTGCAAGGCTTGCACCTTGCCCCATCTGCCTTCTCGTGTTGCCTTGGCGATACGTACCTGGAGTCGTTTCACTTGCGATTCGATTTGGCACCAGGATAGGGGCCAGACCGACTCGAAGTTCGAAGATGCACCAGTGCCCGCCGGTGCTTGTGCATGGGATGTGAGCACTACCATCTGCTTTCCTCCGTACAACGATTGATCAGGTTGTTTCGCCATGGAAGACCTTGTGGAAGTCTGCTCGCTTTCGCGCCAGATGATCTTTCAACCTGTATTCGCCCCATTACAGGGCGACCTTCGCTTTTTCCACATTCCTTTACCCGCAGCACCAACAGCTTGCTTTACAGCTCACCTGCCGAAACCGGCAGCGCTACGGGCTTACCCTGTTCCACATGGATTTCCGAACGGGTCGGGCTCCTCGATTTCGCCGGCGGCACCACATCCACGAGGGGGTATCGGTAAGACCCCCTGCCTGTCCGCTTACCTTTTGGTTCAAGCCTGTCAGCATCTTTGGCTTGGCTATTTTGACGACGTTTATATGAGGTTCACGTGTGTTAGCCGTACCCGTTCATCCCTAGCACCTCTCCGCCTTGATGCTGGCAGATTCAGTCTGGCCTCACGGTTCGACCTACCGAAAATCGGCGGTTACATTGTCCCCAGGGCTTCAGACCCAGCTGTTACCGGCCGCGCCTGTCTGGGTAGGGAACGAGTGGTGGAACAATCGGTTCCGTCGGGCGTTAACCTGCGGAACAGAAACCCATGCGACTTTCAGGTCGCACTGCCGAAGAAGTACTGGTTGCCTTTCTTCGTTTGATGCATCTCTGGATCGCGCTAGCCTTCCTTGTTCTTGGTCGAACTGGGCGCATGGATAATCGTGGCATCGACAATCGTGCCCTGGCGCAGCGACAGCCCCTTGTCTTGCAGGTAGGCATTGATGGTTTCCAGGATGCCTGCAGCCAATTGGTGCTTCTCCAGCAAGTGCCGGAAATTCATGATCGTCGTGTCTTCGGGGATCGGGGCGCTGAGCGTCAGCCGAGCAAACTGGCGCATCGAGGTAATCTCGTACAATGCTTCTTCCATCGCCGGATCGCTCAGCGAAAACCAGTTCTGTAGCAAGTGAATGCGCAGCATCGTTTCCAAGGGATACGGCTTACGACCTCCACCGGCCTTTGGATAGTGCGGTTCGATCAACGCGACCAATCCGCTCCACGGCACGACCTGCTCCATCTCTGCCAGGAACCGCTCACGGCGGGTCTGCTTGCGCTTACCGGCGTACTCGAAATCGGAGAAGCTCATTTGACTCATGGGAAAGGCTTATTGGGGTGGCTGAGCGGACGGCTATTTCAGCACAGGTCGGCTGACCCGTGCTGACTTGATCGGAGAATCCTTAGGAGGGAATGCTACGGCACCGGCTAATCATAAAATCAAGTTCTTTAACTTATTCTATTGATCTAGGTCAAAAAAATGACGCCACTTAAAATAGTGGCACATTGCCATTGAAAAGCCGCTCTTATCGAAATAGAATTTATCTAACTGGTGAAGCAACTATAGAGATACTGAGGGTAGTTCTTGCCAGTGCTTAGATCATGGAACGATTTTTAGAGCATTCTTGGAGTGTATTCATAACCAAGAATTAATCTCGTTTCGAGGGGGTGATGATCTTGCGAATAAACCTTTCCGCAACACAGTACGAACTCAGCTTGCTATCCGAGCAGCGATGGTTCTCAATAACCGACGAGCAGATCAACCTGACATATTGCAATGGTGAGTTTGTCACCGTCAGAGGGTTCAGTTGCGAGCAGCTGATTGATAGTCCACACAACATTTTACGTCATCCAGACATGCTCGAAGTAGTCTTAGCACGCATGTGCTCGTACCTAAAAGATGTCGAAAGCTGGATGGAGATCGTCAAAAAATGCTGCAGCATCGGCGATCACTATTGGGTCAGTGCTTATGTCACATATATCTTCAAGCAGCGCAATTTCACCGGCTATAAGTTCGTTCGTGTCAAACCAGAACACAACCAGGTTAGCGGCGCCTCTGGCCTTGATGCACGCCTGAAAAATCACGACGGCAGCTTGCAAATACTGTATCTAATAGGGGCCATCCTTACCTTCGGCGCTCTGGCAGTCACTGCTACAGCGTTGCTTTTCGGTGGAAAAACTATAGGTGTTGCCATCGCCGTCCTATCTTTTTTGGCGATACTGGCGTTGAGAGCTCACCCGTGGCATCGAACCCTCAAGCCTATAGGTTCAATTCCCGCCGGCTGTTTTGATAGCGAACAAATTGCTTGTCCTTTCTCAGTTGAGCAAAGCCCGGTGGCCTGGTTGCGGATGCTGCTAATCAGTGAAGGCGCCGAAGCCAGAACCTTGCTGGGTCGAATTGGTGACTTTGCCAACCAGACTGTAACACTGGCCATAAATAGCCGGTCGTTGACGAAACGATCGGAATCGGTACTGGGCAAGCAACGGGATGAAGCCGACATTGCAGCTATTGCGATAGAGGCAGCACGTGCGGGAGAGCAAGACCGCGGTTTTGCTGTGGTGGGAGATGAATCCGGGGCGCTACCCCCCAAGACTCAGGAGCCTACCGAGAGCATCCAGTGCATGATCCTTCCCTTGAAGGGTATTGTCGATCGAGCTGTTGAAGTGACTCGTCTAGGTAGCATTGACGCGCGTTCAGGGATTGAACAAGTCATTATTAGCACTCAAGGGGCGCTTAACGGCATCAACGGTGCGGTTGAGCGCATCTATCAAGTTAACCAATAAATGGCTGCAGCCTCTGAGCAGCAAGCCCATGTGGTTGAGGAAAATATTGTCAGCGTCTCTGATAAGAATGCCGACATTGCGGATAGCTCTTCCACCGTTGGAAATGACCTAAAACACACTGTGCAACAATTCAATACGTTGGTTGCGCGTTTCAACAGCTAGCCACCACGCTGCCCAGATCATAACGCGTCTTCTTGAGGTCGTCAGATGGTAAGTCTTATGGAAACGGTGAATAGCCGCACTCAGCTGGCTGGGCAAAACCGTCTTGAACTGTTGCTTTTTCGCTTTAATGAACATCAACTGTATGGCATCAACGTATTCAAGGTGCGTGAGGTACTCAAATGTCCTCGACTGTCGGCATTGCCAATGTCGCATCGCGTGGTCTGCGGTGTGGCGAATGTACGTGGTGTATCAATCCCGATACTAGACTTGGCGTTAGCCACTGGACTGCCGGGTGTCAAAGACCACAGTACTGCCTTCGTCATAATTACTGAATACAACACCAAGACCCAAGGATTCTTGGTCAGCGCGGTGGAGCATATAGTCAACCTCAATTGGGAAGGGATTCATCCTCCACCCAAGGGTAGTGGGATTAATAACTATCTTACCGCTATAACACAGGTTAACGACGAGTTGGTTGAGATCATCGATGTGGAGAAGGTTCTGGCTGAAGTTTCCCCGGTATCCGAACAGATTTCCGAAGGAGTCATTCCAGCCTCTATCCATGCGACAGCTGCGAAGTTATGCGTGCTTACTGTTGACGACTCTTCTGTGGCACGTAAACAAGTCTCTCGATGCTTGGAGGCTGTGGGCGTAGAAGTAATCGCACTCACCGATGGGCGTCAGGCCTTAGATTATTTGCACCGTATGCTCGATGAAGGGAGAAAACCAGAGCAAGAATTGCTCATGATGATTTCTGACATCGAAATGCCTGAGATGGATGGCTATACCCTAACTGCGGAAGTCCGCAATGACCCGCGGATGCACGACCTGCACATTGTGTTGCATACCTCCTTATCTGGTGCTTTCAATCAGGCAATGGTGAAAAAAGTTGGTGCTGACGACTTTTTAGCAAAGTTTCGTC
Source organism: Pseudomonas sp. FFUP_PS_473 (assembly GCF_002858665.1). Taxonomy (NCBI): domain Bacteria; kingdom Pseudomonadati; phylum Pseudomonadota; class Gammaproteobacteria; order Pseudomonadales; family Pseudomonadaceae; genus Pseudomonas; species Pseudomonas sp. FFUP_PS_473. Next base: position 8,156 of record NZ_PJQQ01000058.1, on the reverse strand, counting down.
CGGATGATCTAGCAAGCCTAGTAATTGAACGAATGCAACAGTTAGGGACTTGACTGCGCTTTTGGTAGCTCGAACCGTAATGCAGAAACTAAGAGTATAGCTTGAAGTTAAAGCGCATAATTATCATAACAATTATTCTTAGGTGCCTATATCGCAGTAGTGCGCGGTGCCTGGAAGGTTTATATATTTTGGTTGAAAGCGTTTTCTTGCGGAGTAATGCAAGCTGTATATAAATTTAATGCTGGACTCAGCAATATTCGAAGTCTGGATTGAAGTCGGCAACAGTTAAGATTTCGGAGCTGATGTACCAGCTATCAGTGTGGCATTGGCCAGCTCTTTCGCGGACGCGCAGTTGCGCACAGCAGAGTAGTAACTCCAGCGGGATCTGAGTCAGTCTATGCCTCTCCGAAATTTTACTCATTGTTACCAGTCGTTTGCATGCGATCTGGCCTGCGATTGTATTTTATTATCACGTTCGCTAACCATGAATAGCAGTGGGCAGCAATTTTTGCCGCCCACCGAGCGCTTATCGGTGTTGTTTATAAAGTGAGATGTAGAAGATGTAATTAAAAATGTCAAAATCTTACTCGCTCAGCATGGCAGATAGATCTGTTCTATGTAAAAACCGATGAGTGGCAGTTTGCCATCATTGCAAGATCTTGTACAATTTTCCGCACCTGTATATGGCCTGTATAGGTTTGGTCGTCAACGTCAGACTTTTAATCTTGCTGTATTTAATGGCCAGTTCCCCTGGTTCCGTAGCGGAGATTTAGTTAGATAAGTAGTATCGTTCCACGGCCTTTCTGCATAACGCTATGGCCTGCTTGCGTTTGATTCTTATTCTTTAGGTTTAAGCGGTGCCAATATTTGCTAGCAAAAGCTACTCTCTCCTTGGGGCGGTATACCTGTATCAATTATTAGCTCAAGACTTATGATGTGAAGGAGATAAATCGGGTCGGCGACGTGTTGTCAATGTAGCAGAATAAAAGTGTTGAGATGCATTATGGCAAGTCTGAGTAGGTTTGTGCAGATTTTTACAGTCTGGCGTAGATTTTTCTGCACCAAGTACTTCTGGTATTAATCTGTGGAGATGCTGTGTCTTTTTGTCGCTGCGATATGTGGCGTGAAGTTATTGTCTCTAGACTTGATTTGGAATCATTGATTCGAAATTTCTAATTCTAAGTAGTGCTCAAGAAGAAAAATTGAGTAAAGGCTGCTGGTCACTTCTATAGTTACGATGCTCCGTCCATAAATGGATGGGCTCAATCCATGTATGCGGGTTCCGCCCACATTCATAGCAGGCTATCATATAGTTATTATGTTTGATTCCCTTTTTGAAAATAATTTTAATGGAGTCAAGGAATGCTTTTTTGCATGATTTTTTATATGAGGATAGCTGTCTGGAGAGTAAGTTTTGATGCTTAATGATATATCACTGTTCGTTCAGATTGTTCGCTCCGGAAGTCTGTCTAAAGCAAGTAAAGAGCTATCCGTTCCAGCAAACACTTTAAGTCGGAGGTTGATAAATCTTGAGAAGCAGCTTGGTACTTCACTCATACTTCGCTCAACCCAAGCGCTTCGTTGTACCGCTGACGGCGAACGTCTGTTTGAGCAGTGCAGCTCTTGTATAGATAATTTGAATTCCACAATTAGTTCACTTCAGTCTGCTATTGTTGGTGTTGTTGGGAAAGTTAAAGTTCAAGTGCCATCGGCTTTTTTTGACTGCTCGATCAATAATTTTTTTTACACGCTACTAGCTCTTCATCCTGGGCTTGAAATTGAAGTTTTAGTGTCTGACAAAGAACCTGATCTCATCCAGGATGGTATTGATTTGCTTTTGCATTTTGGGGAGCTAAAAAAGAGTAGTTATATCGCTAGAACATTATGTAAATCAACACTTGGAATCTATGCCAGTGCAGAGTATCTGTATCGTAATGGAACTCCAGAATGTCCTGATGATTTGAGTGCTCATGCTTGTATTCATTATACATCTGAGGACTTTGTAGTTATTAATCGGCGCGATGGCGGCGATCGTCATAGTGTTGCTGTGAGCAAGAGATTTCTAAGCAAATCAATTCCTGCTCTTGTTAATGCCGCGGAGCAGGGCTTAGGTCTTGTTTTTATAAACACAATTTGCGCGCTTACTAAAAGTGATTCATTGGTGAGAGTATTGCCAGATTATGTATCGGAAGGGGAGTCACTGTTTGCAGCCTACTCGAATCGCCATGCATTATCAAACTGCGCGAGAGTTGTGATGGATTATGCGGTTGCTAGGGTTGAAGCGTTCTATGATTATTGATTTTTAGTCAAGATTAAATTTAAATTTACTAGGTCGTGCTCGTGAAGAAAAACTTACCAATTACAAACCGAGAGCTAGTGTATCCGGCTGATCAACGCCTTATTTCTGCGACAGACATACACGGGAACTTAACCTATTGCAATGATGAATTTATTGCGGTTAGCGGTTTCAGTCGGGAAGAGTTAATAGGCAGTTCGCATAATGTTGTTCGTCATCCTGATATGCCTGAAGCTGTGTTCGCCCACATGTGGTCGTACCTGAAATCGGGTAAGAGCTGGATGGGTATCGTTAAAAATCGCTGCAAGAACGGTGACTTTTATTGGGTAAATGCCTATGTCACTCCGATTTTGGAAAATGGGAAAATAACTGGGCATGAATCAGTGCGGGTAAAGCCGGACAGTGCGCAGATTGAACGTGCAATACAGCTTTATCAGCGCCTTCAAGCCGGTCAGCAGAGTGTTCGCTTAACCGAACGCCTTCGCACAATAAGCGGTTTTTTCGGCATGCCGTTACTGGCTACGGGGCTAACGGCTATTGTTTTGTACAGCGGTACTTACTGGACAAGTTTAGGCGGTGTTACTTTACTTCTGTTTGCTTTGCAGGCTCTAGCGAGTCGCCATGAGCGGAAAACACTGGATAGTTTGCGCAGCATCGCGGGTGGAAGTTTCGACAGCGAACTGATTGCTCGCACCTATACCGACGAGCATGGAACTATCGCTCAACTGCACATGATTTTAATTAGCGAGGGGGCGAAGCTCCGCACAGCTCTTAACCGGCTCAGCGATTATGCCCATCAGACCGCCACACTCGCGTCCAAAAGCGGCAATCTAGCCCAGCAGTCGGACACAGCTTTGCAGCACCAACGTGATGAGGCTGACATGGCTGCTACTGCGATGAATGAGATGGCTGCTTCAATTGGAGAAGTCTCAATACACATTCATAACACCGCACGCGAGGCCAACCAAGTCAATATCCTGAGTCAGACTGGTTCTGAACAAGCTCAGAAGACCAGAGAGGTGATTGAGAAACTTGCGACTACAGTACAAGCGATTAGCCTGTCGGTAGAGAGCTTAGCGTCAGAAACCAAATCAATCCAACAGGCTGCCGATATGATCCGTGCGATTGCTGAGCAGACCAACCTGCTGGCACTTAATGCCGCTATTGAGGCCGCAAGAGCCGGTGAGCAAGGTAGAGGCTTTGCTGTGGTGGCCGATGAGGTTAGAGCTCTGGCGTCGAAAACTCAAGAATCTACACAGACAATCCAACAGATAATTGGCTCACTTCAGCAGGTCGCTAGCCAAGCAGTAAATATTGCTCATCAGGGCAGTCAGGAGGCACTGGCAGGTGTCGAGCAGGTCATCAATACGCAGCATGCATTACACGGGATAAGCATAGCTGTAGATAGCATCCATCAAATGAGTGAGCAGATGGCATCAGCCTCTGAGGAGCAGGCTCATGTTGCTGAGGACATCTCTCGCCAGATTACATCAATCGCACAAGTTTCTGACAGAAATGCCGACATTGCCAAACAATCCTCAAGTACCGGCCAAGAGTTAGAAAATACAGCGCACGCCCTTCATGCCTTGGTTGAACGATTCAACGGATAGAGTAAAATTGATGAAAGTTACCACGACGCCCCCCAGCCTCTCTGGACAAGCGCTCGCCCTGGGAGAGTTGTCTTCAGCCATATTTGAAGCCGCCGTAGACGCGATGATCGTCATAGATCAATTCGGTATAATTAATGCTTTAAATCCTGCAGCTGAAAGTACTTTCGGCTTCAGTCGTTCTGAGTTAATCGGATGTAATGTCTCTGCACTTATGCCGGAGCCAGATGCTAGTAAGCATGACGACTATTTGCTTGCCCACACCAAAACGGGCGAGCGGAAAATTATTGGTAAAGGGCGTGAGGTAGTTGGCAAGCGAAAGGATGGTAGCTTATTTCCAATGCACTTGAGTATTGGTGAGCTAAATATTGGCGAGCAACGGTTATATGTCGGAATCTGTCACGACATAAGCATTCGTAGACAAATGCTTGAGCAGATCACATACATGGCAACTCATGATAGTCTGACCGGTTGCGTGAATCGTAATCACCTTCATGATAATTTACAAAGGCTGATGCTTGAGTGTGAGCATAGTAACTGGCAGCTAGTAGTACTTTTTATAGACCTCGATGGTTTTAAGCAAATCAATGATCATTATGATCATGATGTAGGTGACCGCCTACTGAGCGGCTTGGCAGAGCGGCTTCAGGGGAGCGTAGGTAAGAACGACCTACTGGCGCGTATGGGAGGTGATGAGTTTCTCATAGCTTCAAAACAGCCACGTGAACGCAATGCACCCCGCAGACTAGCCCAGCGTCTGCTAGACTGTCTAGCAACGCCTTTTGAAATCAACGGTATCGAACTTCGAGTGCGCGCAAGCATTGGTATCAGTCTACATCCCGGGCACGGCCAAAATAGCGATCAGTTGGTCAATGATGCGGATATCGCCATGTACCAAGCAAAAGCTGAGGGAGGCAATTGTATACGCTTCTTTCGTCTGGCCCTACGCGATAAGATGGAAGCAATCTTCCGCACTGTCAGTCGGCTCCGAAAAGCAATAGAGTTAAACCAGTTTGAGCTGCACTATCAACTACAGTTCGAACTGACTCCGCCCTATCGTCCCTCCGGTCTCGAAGCTCTGCTTAGGTGGCATGACGGTAGTAACGGTTTAATACCACCGACCCATTTTATTCCATTGGCTGAAGAATATGGTCTAATGCCCGCTATCAGTCGCCTAGTGCTCGAACGTGCCTGTAACGATAATAAAGCATTGATTTCAGAGGGATTGCTCGATGTGCCGATGGCAGTTAATATCTGTAGTCGTTCATTCCTTCAGAGTGACTTCATCGGTCAGGTAAGCTCAGCTCTTGCGAAATCAGGACTGCCGGCCAGCCGTTTGGAAATCGAGATCACCGAAAGCGTTGCGATACACGATATTACTCTCGCTACTCAAACAATACTTTCCCTGCACGATATCGGCGTGGAAGTGGCCATGGATGACTTTGGTACTGGTTACTCTTCACCTGGTACTTTAAAAAGTCTGCCCGTAGATCGCTTGAAAATTGATCGCTCATTCGTTAGTGAGCTACCGCACAATGATTTTGACCGAGCCATTGTCCAAGCAATACTTATTGTCGCCAAGAGTGCTGGCATGCAAGTTGTCGCCGAAGGAATTGAAAATACGGATCAGCTAAAATTTTTGCAAAAAAACGGATGTAGTTATGGTCAAGGCTACTGGTATGCAAAACCTCTGCCGCTGGCTAAATTGAAGGCTTTGTTGAGGGAAAAAGAAAAAGCACTCGACATTGGAACCTCGCTTGCTATTTAGATTTAAGGGCTCGTAGCATTGCACTTGTCTTTGGTTTTTAATTTATTTAAAGGCGTTTGTGGGTGATTTTATGCAGTCATTAAAGGGTGTGTGTATTTCTTTTATTGACCCGGCAGGCGAAGTAATGGATGCGACAAGTGTGGTTAATATTGCAGAGTGCTTTAGTGCAAATGACTTTTGGTTTCATTCTCCTGGGGACAATGGGTTTGTAGCATTCGGAGCCACTCGCTGTAATCAATTTTTTATGCCGTTCTCTCAGGCGGTGACGCCTAAGATTTGGGGTGTGATTGGTACTTGGTTGGCAGCTGGTGAAACGCGAAGGTTACAAATTACAGTAGGGGAAGAAAAAAGCGAAGCTGATTCTTTGTCTGGTGTTTTAGAGAATCTTGAGCGAACACTGTACACTTTTAGCTCGATGCATAGTGATAAGTCAATCTGATTCTGTGGGTGCAACTATTTTTATTGGTCTATACTTAGCCCCGTAACAGCTATCAGTGCCAACTGAAAGCTGAGACAGGTTTTCAACTGCTCCTGCTGCAAAACTCTTTCTCGCTGAGTGACCCAGCCATGGTTTACTATGTAATAAGTGCCTGAAAATCAGGACGTACTGATTCGTTACGTCTATAGATTATGGCTATTACCCGACTCATCCGGAGTTTTCCTTGAGTTCGGTCAGCGCGGCGACGCCGCGTAGATACAAAGCAACATCAGTAGTTCAGGCCATTGCTGATGCTAGGAGGGAATCAAGCGACTGACATTAGGCTCTGTTGGAACAAGCCAGTGAGACCAGGGCGTCATAACTTTTCGCGAGCTTGTCGAAGCGGGTCACGATCCGGCGGTTTTCTTTCAACCAGCCACACATGCGCTCGATGATGTTGCGCTGTCGATACTTGGGCCGACCAAACAGCCGCGGTAAGCCAGGCTTGGGCTTAGGGATGACTGGTTGCCCAGTACGGGGCAGGCGAAGTGGAATCCTGGGTGTCCTGAGTATTGCTTAATCCTAAAAAACGGCCCGGCGGGCCGTTTTTTGTTAGGTAGGGGAGCTAGCAAACTGCGCCCTGTTCGGCGAGTGTCATGATGGGCTCCTCGAAGCGGATGGCGACGTTGTCGTACTGGCGCAGTACGCGTAAACCGTCTTCGCTAGAAGGTTTCTTTCCTGTACTAGCCAAGTCGCCAACATTGGTGACAAAGCCAAGGCGTCTTCCGTTCTTCGCGAACATCTCGAATGACATGCCTCTATCGTCCACACAGCTGATGCCGACAATATCGATGTAGCCCTCATTTGCGCTATCTGAGACACCTTGTCCCTTGCCCAAGAAGCGGCAGCAATCGCCTCCTCGGAATATGGTGTTCATTGTGGCCGGTCGGAATGGGCTGACTTGGCTGAACAGGAAGCTTCTATCCTTGATCGGGACATCACCATTCAATGCTGCACCATGCATCGCCCTCCAGATCGTGGGCTGGGTGCGGAGTGATCACCAGCCCGCGTAATGGCTTAAGAGATGTGCCCAGGTCGTCAACGCCTGACCGTCTCTGCGAAGGATTTGAAGCGCCTTCGCTGCAGGGATTTTGGTCGGGCACCCGCCAGTCAGGAAACACTTGTCCGGCCCCGAATGATAAAGGTGCATTAGGGTCAGAACCATAATCTGTTGTACGGGTTCCATGGATCTGTAGTACTTGCGCATGGCCTTCAACAGGGCTGGGATAGGCTTAGATTGCTGATAGTCGTAGCCCTGTGGTCGCATTGTGAAGTGACGACCTTGAGAGCCATAGGGCTTGACTTGGATGAAGCAACTCCCCAACTGATAGTCATCGACGATCTTCCACGCGGTGTTCCCAAAAACTTCGCCTCGCAGCGCTGGCGATGGATAAACAGGAGGCTCAGCACCACAGATCATGGCCAGGGCTGTGGATTCAACACCATCCATGCAAGGAGCTTTTTCGACCAAGTCAACAAGTGTGTAGTTAGGGATACGACCTGCTGCAAAGATGGGGTCAACCGCTGCATAGGCAGTCAGGGCTACTGGGGTGCTAGAGTGGTGGATGTAGCATGAACTTGCCGTCTCCATATCGGTGAATGCCCAAGTCCCTATGGGTGTTCTGTAAACTCCCAGTTCACCTAGCAAAGAAATGGCGTCACTCACATAGTGGTTGTGGTTGCTCATCGAGATGTCCCATCTTGTCGCTGTGAAAGGCATGTCTGCAGTGAAATGTCATGATGGTGAAACACACGCTCCGAGGTTCTCGCCTGCCTATGGTGGATGTTGCTAGGCTGCAGTGATGTGGATTTGCTAGTGAAGAGTGGGCTTCTTCCCTGCGCTAGTTGTCTCCACGCCAGCGAGCTCGACACCATTTAGGTACTGAAGCGTAGATGGCTGGTTCATGTGCCCCATCACTTTCGCAATCACTGAATCGCCCCTGGTTCCCTAGACACTCTCCAAGCTCAGGAAATAGCGTTTCTCATACTCTACTGGCGATAACTGCA
>NZ_PJQQ01000057.1:0-18533 GCF_002858665.1 Pseudomonas sp. FFUP_PS_473 | reverse complement strand
CTGTTTGCCCCCACGCTCGCTGAAAGAGCAATTTTGCCAACGGCATTGGGAGGCAGCTACTTTTTCAACAGAATCGGTCTGTTGCTGTCCTTCACGATAGGCAGCTTCTGGCCGACAGATGCCCACCGTGAAAAGCAACTGTGGGGCAATTCAATACGCCGCATGAGCAAGTCCTTGCTGCAAACCGGCAATGGTAAATCACCCGTTTGATTGGCGAGTCGCTATCAGGCTCGCTAGCCTTGGCCAGGGGCGTTGTGATTTAGCTGCGATTGTGTGTATCGCCACGACTTCGTCTTTTCGTGGTGGTGCCACGCGCAGTTGGGGCTACTCAGTAAGCTCACGCTCAGAAACCCGTTGATCAGATGAGGTGGCGCTATGAACAAGGCAGTCTTTGCCGCGCTGGCCATTACGGTACTTGCGCAATCACCGGCTTATGCCATCAGCGAAAAGTATCGTAAGCAGTTGGAGCAGTCGGGTTGCACCCAGATGAGCGAGCTTCAGGGGTGCGATATCACCAAGAGCAAGGCTGAAAATGCCAAGGCGGGGTTTGGTGAGCCCGCAGCACCGGCAGCAGACAGCACCAAAAGCCAGACCCCATATGCCGGGCAGTGGGTTGCTAAAAGTGCTTCAGGTGCGACGGTTGCCACCATTCGTATCGATGAAAAAGAGCATGTTTGGGTGAACGGCAAACCGGTCAAAGCCAAACGCACCGATGGCGGGCTGCAATTTCGGGCTGGCACGATCCTATTCATGATTCAGGGGGATCGGCGGCTGAAGGATGAGGATTACTGGACGGATAGTGATGCCGGGACCAAAGGCCTTATTCAGGCCGAATGATGGCGGGGTTTGCAGCCCTCTGTGCGCACTGGCCACTTCTCACTGATCAGAAACGTTCGTCAAGAATCGCTGGCAGTGCCCAAGCGCACGAGCTGTACGACGTCGAGCACCGGGATCAGGTGGCCCAGGCGCAAAAGGTCACCTCTGGCCGCCCGCTTTTGCTCGACGCGCGTCTTCGTCGTCCTGGAGGGGATTAAGTCAATTTTCGCGGTAGATACCTTCATTCAGGCGTTGATCGCTTGGGGTTGCCCGATTGCAGATCAGGATGCCTGTGATGATCAGGGCGCCTCCTATCAACATCGGACTCGTCAGTTGCTCACCGAGCAACAGTGCGCCCAGCAGAACGGCGGTTAGCGGGTTAAGAGCAATGAACACCCCGGAGCGTGTGACGCCGATTGTCTGGATGCCCTGGTAGTACCAGATGTAGGCCAATGCGGAACCTATTGCACCCAGGTACAGCAGGCTAAAAAAGTCACCTGTGGATAGCGCACTCACTGAAGCAAAATTGAATTGCCCTGTAGCGGTGGCTGTCGCCGTCAGCATCGCTGCGCCAGCCCAGATGGAGTAGGTCACTGTATGTAAGGAGCCAATTTCGTTGACTATGGTTTTGCAGAACACGCTATAGACCACCCAGCTCAATACGCACCCGAAAATTAAGGCATCACCGCGCCAGTCGCTGTTCTCCGCAAGAAAGGTGTTTGGTGATTTACTGAAAATCACCGCTGCCGCACCCATAAGGCAGAGGCCTATTCCGGAGGTCTTCGTAATCGTGAGTTTTTCCCGGTAAAAGAGGAAGGAAAAAAGGGCCATTACTGCTGGGTTGAGGGCGACGATCAGTGAGGCCCGGGATGCGGTGGTGTAATGGAGCCCATAAAAGAAGAAAAGGTTGTAGGTGTATATGCCGCAGAATCCAAGGCCAAGTATTTTCACCAGTTGAGATCGGTTGATCTTGATAAACATTTTTCTGGAGAAAATCAGGAATAGGGTAAGCGTAGCGCCAGCAAGCATGAACCTCAGGCTTGCCGACAGCATTGGTGGGGTGTCGGAAGAAATGTAGCGACCCGCAACAAACGTTCCGCCCCAAATGATCGCCACCAAGGATAGCTTGAGGTAAGTGAGGCTGTCGGACGCAGGTGTTCTTGCTTTTGATTGAAGGCGCATGATGTAAGCCTGACGTCAGAGTATGGAGGTGGACTTGAATGTGTATGAGTTATCTAGAGCCTGAAGACTCGGGTTGACCTCGTTAACGTAGTTGCCGGTAATGGCCTCAAACACCGATAGTGTTTGTTTGGATGGTTCTTTAATTTCATTCCTGAGTGCGTATTGGCCAGCCATTCCATACGAAGCCAAGAGTGGTCCATTGATCTCTGGCCATAGCGCCGATACGCCTTCAGTTTTCCATTGAGCGCCCATAAAAATCTCCTTGATTACTGCGATGTCAAAAGGCGCCTAGGCCTATCTCGTTATGCTTCAGTGTTCTATCCTTATGCTGAATTGGGCTCATATGGAAATGAGTGATTACTCATGGTTGTGCGATGACGCTGACTCAGCTCGAAATTTTTATCGTCGTCGCCGGGCGACGTGGGTTCACGCTGGCGGCTGCCCAACTGGGGATCTCCCAGTCAGCGGTGTCTCATGCCATCAGGGCGCTTGAGCAGGAGCTGGGCGTTGAGTTGCTTTTTCGGCACCAGGGCCAGGTCGAATTGACGGACATTGGGGCAAGGTTGCTCCAGCGCGCTCAATCGATGCTCGGGCTGGCTGATGCAATTCGACAAGAAGCCTCTGATGCGCGGAGCATGAAGCTGGGCACCCTGCGCATCGGTTCATTTGGCCCCACGTCATCACAACGATTGCTGCCGCGAATCCTTGCCGACTACCGCAGGATCTATCCTGGTATCGAGGTACATGTGGACGAGGGGCCCGACCGCCAGGTCGTTCAGTGGCTATTGGATAGGCGAGTGGACGTTGGGTTCGTTGCCCTGCCGGAGGCCCAGTTCGATACCTACCCGTTGATCGAGGACCAAATGGTTGCCTTGCTACCTTGTGGGCACCGTTTGGCGGCCAAGGAGGCGGTGACGTTGAATGACTTGTGTTCAGATCCGTTCGTACTGACAGAAGCCGGTTCGTCTGAGTTGGTTTCGCGACTCTTTGTGGCCGCGAGATTGAACCCCAAAATCCGCTATAGAACCTCTCAGCTAATGAGCACCTTGGCTGCAGTGGCGCGGGGCGATGCTGTGACGGTAGTAGCCGAATCCGCTTTGCCTGAACGTGATGCCTCGCAGTACCTCACGAAAGTGCTCGACCCGGCAGTCAGGCGACATGTTGGGATTGCCGTGTTGGACAAGAGCCAATCGTCGCCGGCAGCACGGGCTTTCATTGCCTTGTCTGTGAAGATCTTTCGCAATCAATTGGTTTGACCTCATGGGCACGCAAGAACCATGGAATCTCCCACAGAACATGCAGTGTTTTGCATGGATCCCTGTGGGAGTTGGCTTGCCAACGATGCTGGCGCCGCCGACGGGTTGACACCCCGCTGCCGCTATCGCAGGCAAGCCTGCATCCCACGCGTTACGCTTACACCTTCGCGGTCAGGCCTTGCAGGGCTGTGCGCCTGTTCATCAGCCAGTAGTAACTGAGTGCCGGGAACACCAGGCCGACGGCCCATGCGAGGTCAACGCCCTGCAATCCGGTCGCAATCGGCCCGGCGTAAAGCGAGGTGTTCATGAACGGTACTTCAAGCAGGATGGTGCTCAGAAACACGCCGATGGCGATCCAGTTCACCCGGCCATAGATACCCTTTGGCTCGAAGATGTCGGCAATCTGGTAAACGCCTTTGCGCAGCGCGTAGTAGTCCACCAGGTTGATGGCCGTCCAGGGGATGAGGAAGTAGCTCATGAAGAAGATGAAGTTCAGGAAGAACTGGATGAAGTCATCTTGAGCCAGTGTGCATAAGCCGGTGGCGGCGGCGCAGATGATGAACATGAACCCGGCCCGTGCGCGGGGCGTGACTTTCAGCGGGGCGAACGGTTCGATCACCGTGACGGTCGACATGAACGCGCCATAAAGGTTGAACACGTTGATGGCGACCTGGCCGTACAGAATGAACGCGAACATCAGCAGCGTTCCACCGCCGAGCAGCCCCACCAGGTTCAAGCCCACATTGTCTGCAAAGCCGGCCATGGCCTTGGCCAGTACGGCACCGAGCAGCATCATCCAGCTGCCGCCGATGACAGTGCCCAGGTAGCTGTACCAGAACACGTGCCGGGTCGGGGTGCTGGTGGGCAAGTAGCGGGAGTAGTCCGCCACATACGGCGCATAGGACAGCTGCCAGGTGACTGCAATGCTGACCGAGGCCAGGAAGCTTGCCAGGTGGAAGCCCTGTGGTGACCATTGCTCAGGCGCCACCGGAAGCGCAAGCGCCAGCAGCGTAGCCGTACCAAACACGCCGATGGAGATAAACGAGAGGGCCTTCTGCAGGCGATGGATCAGTTGGTAGCCGAACAGGGCGACCAAAAAGCACAGTACGCCGAGCAGGACGATGTTGCCCTCGTTGCTGAGCGGGCTCGTGGTGGCGACGGCCTGGGCGGCGAGCAAGGTGTTGCTGACGAAGAACCCCAGGTAGATGAGCATGACGAACAGCAACGGCACTATTGCGCCGAATACGCCGAACTGGGCTCGGCTTTGGATCATCTGTGGAATGCCCAGCCTCGGCCCCTGGGCGGAATGCGAGGCCATGAAAATCGCGCCGATCATGGAGCCCAGCAGGATGGACAGTGCGCTCCAGAACAGGTTGAGCCCCAGGCTGATCGGCAGCACACCCGCAGCAACGGTGGTGATGTTGGCGTTGGCGCCGAACCAGACAAAGAACAGTGAGCGGGGCTGGCCGTAGCGCTCATGTTCTGGAATGAAATCAATGCTTCTGTTTTCTATTTTCATGGCAGTCTCCGCGTTCAGCAGTCACGGGCAAGGCGGTTTTCGAAGCTGTGGATCGCTTCGACGAACGCTTCGGGGTGGAAGGCGAGGTGATCAGGTTCGAGTGTTCGCATCGAAGACGCCGGTTGGTTTTGCCAATGGCGAAGGAGATGCGCGGTGGAATAGATTTCCAGCCCGTAAATCCAGTTGGAGAGGATCAGCAGCGATGAGTAATGCGCTGCCAGCGTCGTTGCCGTGCAGGCATCTGAAACGAGGCTGAGCTGGAAGTCATGTTGGTAGGCATCGAACAGGCTGGTCATCACGCACACATCGGTCAGCACGCCAAACACCACCAGGTGGCGGATCCCCCGGCTGTGTAACATCTGGGCCAGCCGGGTGCCATGAAAGGCGCTGTAGCGGTGCTTGTCGATCACCACATCGCCGGCCTGTGGGGCCAACGCGTCGATGATCTCAATAGCAGGCGTACCTGCCAGGTAACTGGTCGGCTTGCCGTGCTCGTCCACGGGCTCTCCGGGGGCCAGGTCCCGGCCTTGCGCATCGTTGACGTGGCGGGTGTAGAACAGCGGGATACCCAAGCCACGGGCGGCGTCGATCAGCGAGGCCGCGTTGGCGACTACGTGGTCAAATCGTTCTAGTGCAAAGCCATCTTCTTTCTGCAAGTCGATAACAAGCACTGCGGTTGTGTTGGTCATCAAGGTCTTCCGGGTGCAGGTCTCCAGGAACGGGCGATTGAAGCCGTTTCCAGGGAACCATCGGATGAAGGGCCGCAGCACACCGGCAGGGCGGGCGCTACGGTAATGATCGAGAAGAACTCTCGTCGGGAAGACCGATCAGACTATCTGCCAGAAACCATTCTGTTTGGCCGCAACGCAGGCCGGTAGGCGTTTGAGCATGACCCGCAATGGCGCTGCTGCGCGGCGGAGAAAACCTCTCATGGCACCGGTTGGCAACGCACGCTCACGCCCACAGGCCTTCTGCCAATGACAGGCATGGGTTTTGCCAGTGGGTAATGAGCGATTGGCCATTTGAGGTGTGTCTCGGATGGATTGCCAGAAGGTTCAGCAATATCCGGGCCAGGGATGATGGAACTCTGTAAGGCGCGTTCTTGAGCGGTTGCGTTTTCAGGTGTTACGTGTGGTATGTGGGATACCATAATACTGTGCTACCAAGCGTAGCATCCGGTCGGTATCCCGCTTCTTTCTGAAGCAGCTGCTTCGCCCTCTTTAAATACCCCATAGGCGCCTCGCGCGGCCTGATAGCCGCGCGAGGGCAATGCCCCTTTTGAACCTAAGCCTCCCAGCCCGAGCCACTGAGCGCCGCCTGCACCAAGGGGTGCAAGTCCGCGCCTTTGTGCGCCGTCTGCCAGGCCAGCAATTCCTTGCGCATGGCGGGCGTCCAGAACATCTGCAAGTGATTACGCACGCCGAGCACGGCCTGTTGCGGGTCGGGTTCGCTGGCGAAGTACTGCGCTATCTGGTTGGCCATCTTGATCAGGTTGGCAGTGCTCATCGGCGTCCCTCGGTGTGTGTGCCAGCGGTGCGAGCCTGGCGGCGTTCTTCGAGCAAGCGCTGTTGTTCGTCACTGAATTCCTGATAACGCTTCTGCCACTCGGAAGGGTGGTAGACGCGGCTGACTTCCACGGCGGTGACCTTGTACTCCGGGCAGTTGGTGGCCCAGTCGGAGTTGTCGGTGGTGATGACGTTGGCCCCCGACTCTGGGAAGTGGAAGGTGGTGTACACCACGCCTGGCGCTACCCGTTCAGTCACCCGTGCACGCAGTACGGTCTGGCCGGCGCGGCTGCCGATGCCTACCCAGTCACCTTCGTTGATGCCACGGCTTTCGGCGTCGGTCGGGTGGATTTCCAGGCGGTCTTCTTCGTGCCAGGCGACGTTGTCGGTACGCCGGGTTTGGGCGCCGACGTTGTATTGGCTGAGGATGCGCCCGGTGGTCAGCAGCAGCGGGTAGCGGTTGTTGACCTTTTCCTCGGTAGGCACGTAGCCGGTGAGCATGAAGCGCCCCTTGCCGCGCACGAATTCCGTGATGTGCATGGTGGGCGTGCCGTCCGGTGCCTCGGCGTTGCACGGCCATTGCAGGCTGCCGTGGCGGTCCAGGGCGGCGTAGCTGACGTTGCTGAAGGTCGGCGTCAGGCTGGCGATTTCATCCATGATTTCTGACGGGTGCTGGTAGTGCATCGGGTAGCCCAGGGCGTTGGCCAGGGCCATTGTGCCTTCCCAGTCAGCCTTGCCACCCAAAGGTTCCATGACCTTGCGCACCCGGGAGATGCGCCGCTCGGCGTTGGTGAAGGTGCCGTCCTTTTCCAGGAACGAGCTGCCCGGCAGGAACACGTGGGCGAACTTGGCGGTTTCGTTAAGGAAAATGTCCTGCACCACCACGCACTCCATGGCTGACAGCGCTGCGGTGACGTGCTGGGTATTGGGGTCGCTCTGGGCGATGTCTTCGCCTTGGCAGTACAGGCCCTTGAAGCTGCCACCCAAGGCGGCCTCGAACATGTTGGGGATGCGCAGGCCGGGGTCCGGTTGCAGGGTGACGTTCCAGGCCTGTTCGAACTGCGCCCGTATCACCTCGTTGGAGATATGCCGGTAGCCGGGCAACTCGTGGGGGAAGGAGCCCATGTCGCAGGAGCCCTGAACGTTGTTCTGCCCACGCAGCGGGTTCACGCCCACGCCTTCGCGGCCGATGTTGCCGGTGGCCATGGCCAGGTTGGCGATGCCCATGACCGCCGTGCTGCCCTGGCTGTGTTCGGTGACGCCCAGGCCATAGTAGATCGACGCATTGCCGCCCGTGGCGTACACGCGGGCAGCCGCACGGATGTCGGCAGCCGCTACGCCGCAGACGGGGCCAAGGGCTTCCGGCGAGTTTTCCGGGCGGCTGACAAACTCGCGCCAGCGGGCGAAATCGCTGCCCTCGCAACGGGCGTCGATAAAGGCCTGGTTGAGTAGCCCCTCGGTAACGATGACATGGGCCAGGGCGTTGAGCATGGCCACGTTGGTGCCCGGGCGCAGGGCCAGGTGCAGTTCGGCACGGGCATGCACCGAGTCCACCAGATCAATGCGTCGTGGGTCGATGACGATCAGCCGTGCGCCTTCACGCAGGCGGCGTTTGAGCTGGGAGGCGAACACCGGGTGTGCGTCGCTGGGGTTGGCGCCGATCACCAGGATCACGTCGGCCTGCATCACCGAGTCGAAACTCTGGGTGCCGGCGGATTCGCCAAGGGTTTGTTTCAGGCCATAGCCGGTCGGCGAGTGGCAGACCCGCGCACAGGTGTCGACGTTGTTGTTGCCGAAGGCGGCGCGCACCAGTTTCTGCACCAGGTAGGTTTCTTCATTGGTGCAGCGGCTGGAGGTAATGCCACCAATGGCGTCGCGGCCGTATGTTTGCTGCAACCGGCGGAATTCGCTGGCGGCGTAGGTCACTGCCTCATCCCAGCTGACTTCCTGCCAGGGGTCGTTGATGTGCTTGCGGATCATCGGCGTGGTGATGCGATCCGGGTGGGTGGCGTAGCCCCAGGCAAAGCGCCCTTTGACGCAGGAGTGGCCGTGGTTGGCCTGGCCGTTCTTGTCTGGAACCATGCGCACCAGTTGGTCGCCTTTCATCTCGGCGCGGAACGAGCAGCCCACACCGCAATAGGCGCAGGTGGTGATCACACTGTGTTCGGGTTGACCCTGTTCGATCACGCTTTTTTCCATCAGGGTCGCGGTGGGGCAGGCTTGCACACAGGCGCCGCAGGACACGCATTCCGAGTCGAGGAAGTTCTCGCCACCGGCTGCGGCAACCCGGGACTCGAAGCCGCGCCCGGTAATGGTCAGGGCAAAGGTGCCCTGGGTTTCTTCACAGGCGCGTACGCAGCGGTTGCAGACGATGCACTTGCTCGGGTCGTAGTCGAAGTAGGGGTTGGAGGTGTCTTTCTGGTCGGCCAGATGGTTGGCGCCCTCATAGCCGTAACGCACCTCGCGCAGGCCGACCTGGCCGGCCACGGTTTGCAGCTCGCAGTTGCCGTTGGCCGAGCAGGTCAGGCAGTCCAGCGGGTGATCGGAGATGTACAGTTCCATGACGTTGCGGCGCAGGGTCGCGAGCTTCGGCGTCTGGGTGTGCACGCTCATGCCTTCACTGACCGGCGTGGTGCAGGACGCCGGGTAGCCGCGCATACCGTCGATTTCCACCAGGCACATGCGGCAGGAGCCGAAGGCTTCCAGGCTGTCGGTGGCACACAGTTTGGGAATGGTGGTGCCCATCAGTGCTGCGGCGCGCATTACCGAGGTGCCTTCGGGCACGCTGATGCTGCGGCCGTCGATCTTCAGGGTGACTTGCACCTGGCTGTCGCGGGCCGGGGTGCCGAGGTCGATATCGGTGTTCGGGTCGAAGAGCGTGATCATTGGTCGGCCTCCGAGGGCTGCAGACCGAAGTCGGCGGGGAAGTGCTTGAGGGCGCTGGCCACGGGGTAGGAGGTCATGCCGCCCAGCGCGCACAGGGAACCGTACTGCAGGGTGTCGCACAGGTCCTTGAGGATGATCACCTGCTCATCGCGACCGCGCTGGTCGGGTGCGGCCAGCAGGCGGTCGATCACCTCCACGCCCCGGGTCGAGCCGATGCGGCAGGGGGTGCATTTGCCACAGGATTCCTCGGCGCAGAACTGCAGGGCGAAGCGCGCCATGTGGGCCATGTCCAGGCTGTCGTCAGCCACCACCACACCCCCATGCCCTAGCATGGCGCCAATGGCGGCGAAGGCTTCGTAATCCAGCGGCGTGTCGAACTGCCCGGGCGGCACCCAGGCGCCGAGCGGGCCGCCTACCTGGGCGGCTTTTAGCGGTCGGCCACTGGCGGTACCTCCACCGTAGTCTTCCACCAGCTCCCTGAGGGTCAGGCCAAAGGCCCGTTCCACCAGGCCGCCGTGACGAACATTGCCCGCCAGCTGGAAGGGCATGGTGCCCAGGGAGCGGCCCATGCCGTAATCGCGATAGAACTGCGCACCCTTGGCCAGAATCAGCGGCACCGAGGCCAGGGTCAGCACGTTGTGCACCAGGGTCGGCAGGCCGAACAGGCCCTGCAAGGCGGGAATGGGGGGCTTGGCACGGACGATGCCGCGCTTGCCTTCGAGGGAGTCCAGCAGCGCGGTTTCTTCACCGCAAATGTAGGCGCCGGCACCGACGCGCACCTCCAGATCGAAGGCCAGGCCGCTGCCGCCGACATTGGCGCCGAGGTAACCGGCAGCCCGGGCGATATCCAGTGCCTCGCGCAGTGTGGCCACGGCCTGTGGGTACTCCGAGCGCACATAAATGTAGCCGTAGCTGGCCCCGACGGTGAGACCGGCAATGGCCATGCCTTCGATCAGCAGGAAGGGGTCGCCTTCCATCAGCATGCGATCAGCGAAGGTGCCGGAGTCGCCTTCGTCGGCGTTGCACACCACATACTTCTGCTCCGCCTGTGTGCCGCGCACGGTGCGCCACTTGATGCCGGCCGGGAAGGCTGCGCCGCCACGGCCGCGCAGGCCCGAATCGAACACCATGGTCGCGGTCTGCTCGCCACCCAGGGCAATGGCCTGGGTCAGGCCTTCAAAGCCACCATGGGCCCGGTAATCGTCCAGGGACAGCGGCCGAGTAATACCGGCGCGGGCGAACAGCAGGCGCTGTTGGCTTTTCAGATAGGGCAACTGCTCCACCGGGCCCAAGGCCAGCGGGTGGGCGGACGGATCACCTTGCAGTGCATCGAGCAGGGAGGGCACATCGGCAGCGGTCAGCGGGCCGAAGCCTATTCGGCCTTGCGGGGTGTCCATTTCCAGCAGCGGTTCCAGCCAGTACAGGCCTCGAGCGCTGGTGCGTTGCAGGTCCAGCGGCAGGTTGCGCTCCCGGGCCTGCGTGGCAAGGGCGGTGGCTACCGCATCGGCACCCACGGCACGGGCAAGCGAATCACAGGGCAGGTAGAGGCGCGGCATCATGCGTCCTCCTGGCAAGCATCGAGCAGAGTATCCAAGCGCTCGGCATTGAGCCGCGCATGCACCTGGCCATCCAGCTCCAGGGCTGGCGAGCAGGCGCAGGCGCCAAGGCAATACACCGGGCGCAGGCTGATGTTGCCGTCAGCGCTGCTGCCGTGGTCGTCCAGTTGCAGGCGTTCGCGCAATTGCGCGGCGAGCTGCTCGGCGCCGCGACTCTGGCAGGACTCGGCCCGGCACAGACGCAGGATATGCCGGGCCGGCGGCGCGGTGCGAAAGTCATGGTAGAAGCTGATGACCCCACGAACCTCGGCTTGGCTCTGGTTGAGGGCATGGGCAATCTCGGGGACAGCGGCATCGGGGATGTAACCGATGCTTTCCTGAATCTCATGAAGAATCGGTAACAGTGCGCCGGGTGCGCCTTTGTGGCGCTCCAGCAGACGGGTGACCAAAGGCAGGTGCAACATCTCATCAGGCATACAACATTCCTCACGGTCACGAGCAAACCAGACGGTTGTCGATTGTCCGAGAGTGTCGGCTGCGGCACTCACACCACGTCACGGTAGCGTGGCATGTTCAGGCCGTTGGCCAGGCACCCTGAGCGGGCATCTTGTTGGGCCCCGTGCAGTCTTTGCCGCACCTCTTCAGGGCATAACAGGCAGCTTGCCACGCCGCTGTTGATTCATCTGCACCAAAGCGACGTGCTCTGTTCTTTCTGCGACTACCTATTGAGTCTAGAAGAGCACGGCCCGGTGTGTCGTTGCTGGAGGGAGGTGGGTGGAAGGTGAGCCAGCGGCCGCCTAGGTGGGCCCCATTACTCCGTCGATAAAAGGCGCCTTCTTTGCCAGGTATTCACCGATGCCGCCGGTGTTGCTGGCTTCCAGCTCAAGTTTCAAGTCTTGATACTGCTGGCGAATAACGGGGTCGCGCCTGAGGCGATCCCGGAAGCGAAGCATGCGTTCGATTTGACGATGGCCTGTGAGGCAAACGTGGGCCTTATGGGTTCGTATGCCATCAACATCGCGGCGATAAAAATGGTGGCCTGCGGACAGATCACTTCCCCGGGCGTAGCCGAGCTCACGCATGACGGTGTCTCGGCGGGCTTCGTTCAGGTGCGCCGAAACTTCAATGAGAAGGTCAATCTCGGGCTTGGCCGCAAGCCCCGGAACAGCGGTGCTTCCGACATGGTGAATGGCAACAAGCTCAGCGCCGAACGCCGCCTCGATTTGCTCTTTGGCGCAGAGAAAGAGGGCAGGCCATCGGCTGTCATAGAGGGATATCGTGCTGGTCAGCCCCATGGTGGTTCTTCCTTGAATCCGCAGGCAGGCATCGGCGTAGCGCAGGCACAAAAAAACCGGCTCAATTGGCCGGTTTTTCTGGATCTGAAGGTTGGTAGAACCGTTCAGTTACTGCTGTTTGGTGCCCCGAGGGAGACTCGAACTCCCACTCCTTTCGAAAACGGATTTTGAATCCGCCGCGTCTACCAATTCCGCCATCAGGGCTTGTGGACGCGGAGTATAAAGAGGTGCCTACCGTTGGTCAATCAGCTTTCATGGTGAATTTTTGTCGATTCCGCTAAACTTTCCGGCCCTGTCAAACCGAACACCATCATGCGCGTCGCCGATTTTTCTTTTGAGCTCCCAGATTCCCTGATCGCCCGCCATCCTTTGGCCGAGCGCCGCAGTAGCCGGCTGTTGACCCTCGACGGGCCAACAGGGGCATTGGCGCACCGGCAATTCACCGATTTGCTCGAGCACCTGCGCCCAGGCGATCTGATGGTGTTCAACAATACCCGGGTGATCCCGGCGCGGCTGTTCGGCCAGAAGGCCTCTGGCGGCAAGCTGGAGATTCTGGTCGAGCGTGTGCTGGACAGCCACCGCGTGCTGGCCCATGTGCGCTCCAGCAAGTCGCCCAAGCCCGGTTCGCAGATTGTGATCGACGGCGGCGGTGAGGCCGAGATGGTCGCGCGCCACGATACGTTGTTCGAGCTGCGTTTCGCCGAAGAGGTGTTGCCGCTGCTCGACCGCGTCGGGCATATGCCGCTGCCGCCGTATATCGACCGCCCGGATGAAGGCGCCGACCGCGAGCGTTATCAAACCGTGTACGCCGAGCGTGCCGGTGCGGTGGCCGCGCCAACCGCTGGCCTGCATTTCGATGAAGACCTGCTGGCGAAGATCGCCGCCAAGGGCGTCGACACGGCATTCGTTACCTTGCACGTAGGGGCGGGCACCTTCCAGCCGGTGCGGGTAGAGCGCATCGAAGACCACCATATGCATAAAGAGTGGCTGGAGGTCAGCCAGGACGTGGTCGACGCCGTTGCCGCCTGCCGTGCGCGTGGCGGTCGGGTGGTGGCGGTGGGCACCACCAGTGTGCGTTCGCTGGAAAGTGCCGCGCGCGATGGCGTGCTCAAGCCGTTCAGCGGCGACACCGACATCTTTATCTTCCCGGGCCGGCCGTTTCATGTGGTCGATGCCCTGGTCACCAACTTCCATCTGCCCGAGTCCACGCTGCTGATGCTGGTTTCGGCCTTCGCCGGTTACCCGGAAACCATGGCTGCCTATAAGGCCGCGGTGGAAAACGGTTACCGCTTCTTCAGTTACGGTGATGCCATGTTCATCACCCGCAATCCGGCGCCACGTGGGCCCGAGGATCAAGCATGAGTCGCACCTGTCGTATGTCCTTTGAGTTGCTGGCCACCGACGGCAAGGCCCGTCGGGGTCGGTTGACCTTCCCCCGTGGCGTGGTGGATACCCCGGCGTTCATGCCGGTGGGCACCTATGGCACGGTCAAGGGCATGCTGCCGCGGGATATCGAGGCGATTGGTGCGCAGATCATCCTCGGCAACACCTTCCACCTGTGGCTGCGCCCGGGTACCGAGGTCATCAAGGCCCATGGCGACCTGCACGACTTCATGCAGTGGAAAGGCCCGATCCTCACCGACTCCGGTGGTTTCCAGGTGTTCAGCCTGGGCGCCATGCGCAAGATCAAGGAAGAGGGCGTGACCTTCGCCTCGCCGGTAGACGGCTCCAAGGTGTTCATGGGCCCGGAAGAGTCGATGCAGGTTCAGCGCGACCTGGGCTCGGACATCGTGATGATCTTCGACGAGTGCACCCCGTACCCGGCCGATGAAGACGTGGCACGGGTATCGATGGAGCTGTCGTTGCGTTGGGCACAGCGCTCGAAGAACGCCCATGGCGACAGCACTGCGGCGTTGTTCGGTATCGTTCAGGGCGGCATGCACCAGGACCTGCGCATGCGGTCGCTGGAAGGCCTGGACAAGATCGGCTTCGATGGCCTGGCCATCGGTGGCTTGTCGGTGGGCGAGCCGAAGCATGAAATGATCAAGGTGCTGGATTACCTGCCAGGGCAGATGCCTGCTGACAAACCTCGTTACCTTATGGGGGTAGGCAAGCCGGAAGATCTCGTTGAGGGTGTGCGCCGCGGCGTCGACATGTTCGATTGCGTGATGCCTACGCGCAACGCGCGCAACGGTCATCTGTTTGTCGATACAGGCGTGCTTAAAATCCGCAATGCGTTCCATCGCCATGATGATTCGCCGCTGGACCCAACCTGTGATTGCTACACCTGCCAGAACTTCTCCCGCGCTTATTTGCATCATCTGGATAAATGCGGCGAAATGCTGGGTAGCATGTTGAATACCATCCATAACTTGCGACATTACCAGCGCTTGATGGCTGGTTTGCGCGAGGCTATTCAACAAGGTACATTGGCCGCTTTCGTTGATGCCTTCTACGCCAAGCGCGGGCTTCCTGTGCCGCCTTTGGATTGATGTTTTGCCGACCCTTACAAGTACTATTTCGCAACTGGAGTGCTAAATGAGCTTTCTGATTCCTGCCGCATACGCGGACGCTGCTGCCCCTGCCGCTGCTGGCCCTGCCGGTACCGGTTTTGAGTGGATTTTCCTGGTAGGTTTCCTGGTCATCTTCTACCTGATGATCTGGCGCCCACAGGCCAAGCGTGCCAAAGAGCAGAAGAACCTGCTGAGCAATTTGCAGAAGGGTGACGAAGTTGTTACCAACGGCGGTATCGCCGGCAAGATCGTCAAAGTTGCCGATGACTTCGTAGTGCTCGAAGTGTCCGACTCGGTTGAGTTGAAGTTCCAGAAGGGCGCCGTTGCTGCGACCCTGCCAAAAGGCACGCTCAAGGCGATCTAAGTTTAAGTCTTTTACCAATCGACGGGGCGCGCAAGGCGCCCCGTCTCTTGAACGGGCGGCGTGATGCTGAACAAATACCCTTTATGGAAATACGCGCTGATCGTGCTGGTTCTGGCGGTCGGTTTCATTTATTCCGCTCCCAACCTCTACCCTGACGATCCGGCTGTTCAAATCAGCGGTGCAAGTACTGCGCTGCAGGTTGGCCAGGCCGATCTGGATCGTGCCAGCAAAGCGTTGAGCGATGCCGGTATTCAGGTCAAGGGCGCGAGCCTGGGTGAGAAGGGCAAGGGTGGCCTGCTGCGTTTGACCAAGCAGGAAGACCAGTTGCCTGCCAAGGACGTGGTGCGCAAGGCGCTGGGTGACGATTACGTCGTGGCGCTGAACCTGGCTCAAACCACTCCGCAATGGTTGCGCAAGTTGGGTGCAAGCCCAATGAAACTGGGCCTGGACTTGTCCGGTGGTGTGCACTTCCTGCTGGAAGTGGACATGGACAAAGCCATTACCGCACGCCTGAAAGTGTATGAAGGTGAAGTCAAAACCCTGCTGCGTAAAGAGCGTGTGCGCTACCGCAGCCTGCCGCAACAAGACGGCAGCATTCAGTTGGGCTTCGCTGACGATGCAACCCGCGAGCAGGCACGTGCCCTGATCCGCAAGAATTTCAACGATTTCGAGCTTACGCCAAGCGAGCGTAACGACATGGCCGTATTGGGCCTGTCGATTTCGCCGGCCAAGCTGATCGAGATTCGTGAGTACTCCATCAAGCAGAACTTGACCACGGTACGTAACCGCGTCAACGAGCTGGGTGTTGCCGAGCCACTGGTTCAGCGCCAGGGTGCCAACCGCATCGTGGTGGAGCTGCCGGGCGTGCAGGACACCGCTGAAGCCAAGCGTATTCTCGGCAAGACCGCCAACCTCGAGTTCCGCCTGGGTGCAGAGCCGGGTGCCTCGAAAGCCACCACCGAATCCTTCGAGTTCCGTGAAGGCGGTCGTCCGCCAGCTGCGGTTGAGCGTGGCCTGATCATCACCGGTGACCAGGTAACCGACGCCCAGGCAAGCTTCGACGAGCATGGCCGCCCGCAGGTGAACATCCGTCTGGATGGCCACGGCGGCGAGCTGATGAGCCGCGCTACCCGTAGCAACGTCGGTCGCAGCATGGCGGTGATCTTCATCGAGCAGAAGCCGACCACTCGCTACGAGAAGCAGGTCGTCAATGGTGTCGAGAAAGACGTTGCCATCCAGACCTTCAAGGAAGAGAAGCGCATCATCAGCCTGGCGACCATTCAGTCGCCGCTGGGTAGCCAATTCCGCATTACCGGCCTGAACGGCCAGGGCGAATCTTCGGAACTGGCCCTGCTGCTGCGTGCCGGTGGCCTGGCTGCGCCGATGTACTTTGCTGAGGAACGTACCATTGGCCCAAGCCTGGGTGCGGACAACATCACCAAGGGTATCGATGCGTCGCTGTGGGGCATGCTGTTCGTCTCGCTGTTCATCATCGCCATTTACCGCTTCTTCGGTGTGATCGCTACCGTGGCACTGGCAGGCAACATGGTGCTGCTGTTGGCCCTGATGTCGGTGCTGGGTGCTACCCTGACCCTGCCGGGTATCGCTGGTATCGTACTGACCATGGGTATGGCGGTTGACGCCAACGTGCTGATCTTCTCGCGGATTCGCGAAGAGCTGGCTAACGGCATGTCGGTTCAGCGTGCGATCCATGAAGGTTTCGACCGTGCCTACACCGCGATTCTCGACGCCAACCTGACCACCCTGTTGGTCGGCGGCATCCTGTTCGCCATGGGTACCGGGCCAGTCAAAGGCTTTGCGGTGACCATGTCCCTCGGGATTTTTACCTCGATGTTCACAGCCATCATGGTGACCCGTGCAATGGTCAACCTGATCTTTGGTGGGCGTGACTTCAAGAAGTTGTGGGTTTAAGGGGCTGCCATGTTACGTACCATTAACTTCATGGGCGTGCGCAACGTTGCGTTCGCCGTCACCATGCTCCTTACCGTACTGGCCTTTTTCAGCTGGTTCCACAAGGGCTTGAACTTTGGTCTGGATTTCACCGGCGGTACGCTCATCGAGCTGACCTACGAAAAGCCGGCTGATCTGGGCAAGGTGCGCGAGGAGCTGGTCAAGGCTGGCTTCGGCGATGCCGTGGTGCAGAGCTTTGGCGCTACCACCGATTTGCTGGTGCGTATGCCGGGCGATGACCCGCAACTGGGCAACCGCGTTGCCGAGGCGCTGCGCAAGGTCAGTGGCGACAACCCGGCCGTGGTCAAGCGTGTCGAGTTCGTCGGCCCGCAGGTAGGTGAAGAGCTGCGTGACCAGGGCGGCCTCGGCATGCTGCTGGCACTGGGTGGCATCATGATCTACCTGGCCTTCCGTTTTCAGTGGAAGTTCGCGGTCGGTGCAATTGTGTCGCTGATCCACGACGTGGTTGTGACCCTGGGTATCCTGTCGTTCTTCCAGATCACCTTCGACCTGACGGTGCTGGCGGCAGTTCTGGCGATCATTGGTTACTCGCT
The DNA here is from genome assembly GCF_002858665.1 of Pseudomonas sp. FFUP_PS_473. Lineage (NCBI taxonomy): Bacteria > Pseudomonadati > Pseudomonadota > Gammaproteobacteria > Pseudomonadales > Pseudomonadaceae > Pseudomonas > Pseudomonas sp. FFUP_PS_473. The sequence goes on along the minus strand of NZ_PJQQ01000057.1, from coordinate 1,116 downwards.
CAACGACACCATCGTGGTCTTTGACCGGGTACGTGAGAACTTCCGCGTACTGCGCAAGGCTTCGCTGATCGAGAACATCAACATCTCCACCACCCAGACCCTGCTGCGTACCGTGGCCACCTCGGTTTCGACCTTGCTGGCGATTGCGGCGTTGCTGTTCTTCGGTGGTGACAACCTGTTCGGCTTCTCCATTGCACTGTTCATCGGTGTTCTGGCGGGTACTTACTCCTCGATCTACATCGCCAACGTGGTGTTGATCTGGTTGAACCTGAGCAGCGAAGACCTGATTCCACCGGTGAAAGCCGAGGAAGTGGACGAGCGTCCGTAAATACGCCGTTTACCCGGTCAGTGGTCCCCAAAAGGCGCGAGTGTTGAACTCGCGCCTTTTTTTATGCTCCAAGGCTAGGAGAAGCACGGGCGATAACCCGTCTGTACGGTCTGGAGGTTTCACGTGAACAAGTCGATGCTGGTGGGTGCGGTACTGGGTGCTGTCGGTGTGACTGCCGGGGGTGCCATAGCAACCTACAAATTGGTGAACCATGGGCCTGAGTATGCTCAGGTACTTGGGGTTCAGCCGGTCAAGCAAACCATCAAGACGCCACGGGAAGTCTGTAAGGATGTCGCGGTAACCCGCCAGGCGCCGGTCAAGGATCAGCATCAGATTGCGGGTACCGTGATCGGTGCCGTGGCTGGTGGCCTGCTGGGCAACCAGATTGGCGGTGGTACCGGCAAGAAGATTGCAACCGTGGCCGGTGCGGTGGGTGGTGGTTATGCCGGTAACAAGGTGCAGGAGAACATGCAGAACAAAGACACCTACACCACCACCGAGACGCGCTGCAATACGGTTAATGACCTGAGTGAGAAGGTCGTGGGCTATGACGTGAAGTATTCGATTGGTGACAAGGTCGGCAAGGTGCGCATGGATCGTGACCCAGGCTCACAGATCCCGCTGGACAAGAATGGCCAGTTGATTCTGGGGCAGGCCCCGGCGGGGCAGTGAGTGGGTGATGTGACACTGGCTTGCCAGTGATCAGCGCTTAATCGAGTAGGAGGCGAGTTCACACCCGCCGTCCTCTCACACCACCGTGCGTACGGTTCCGTACACGGCGGTTCAGG
>NZ_PJQQ01000056.1:0-19926 GCF_002858665.1 Pseudomonas sp. FFUP_PS_473 | reverse complement strand
CAAACGGGTTGCGCTAACGCGCAACGCGCCATGCCTGGCGCACAACAAAAAGCCCCTGGCCTTTCGGTCAGGGGCTTTGTCGTTAGCCTTGTTGCTTGGCTGGAACTCAGCGTTTCAGCGAGGCCGGCAGGTGCGGCTGGATGGCCGTCAGTACCGCCTTGAAGCACTTGATGTTGCCGGCAACGATATGGCCTTTTTCCAGGAAGTCGTGACCGCCGGTGAAGTCGCTCACCAGGCCGCCCGCTTCTTGAATCAGCAGGGTGCCTGCAGCCATGTCCCATTCAGACAGGCCCGACTCCCAGAACGCATCAAAGCGACCGGCGGCCACATAGGCCAGGTCGAGGCTGGCGGCGCCAGCGCGGCGGATGCCTGCGGTCTGGCCAACCAGGGAGCGGAACATGCCCAGGTAGTTGTCCAGGTTGTCCATCTGGTTGTCACGGAATGGGAAGCCGGTGCCCAGCAGTGCGCCTTCCAGGCTGGTGCGGGAGCTGACGCGCAGGCGACGACCGTTCAGTTGGGCGCCACGGCCACGGCTGGCGGTGAATTCTTCCTGGCGGACAGGGTCCAGAACTACGGCGTGTTCCAGGCGGCCGCGGTACTTGCAGGCGATGCTGACAGCGAAGTGTGGTACGCCACGCAGGAAGTTGGTGGTGCCGTCCAGTGGGTCAATGATCCACAGGTAGTCTTCACCTTCGCCGCTGCCGGCGTGCAGGCCGGTTTCTTCGCCGTAGATGGCGTGGGTAGGGTAAGCCTTGCGCAGGGCCGCGATGATGGTTTGCTCGGCGGCGCGGTCGACCTCGGACACGTAGTCCTTGGCGTCCTTCTCATCAACCTTGATGGTATCCAGGCGCTCGATGGAGCGGAAAATCAGTTCACTGGCGCTGCGGGCGGCGCGCAGCGCGATATTCAGCATGGGCTGCATGGACGTTTCACCTGGGTCGTTAAAGAAAGCCGAACATTCTATCAGAAAACTTTCTGTGAAGAAGGGTGACATTTGCTTTCGTAGCGTAACGTCGGTCGGTTCTGTAAGATTTGCTCCCCCTTTACCGTGTCTGTGAGCCCTTGCCGTGCTGCAAAATATTCGTGTTGTCCTGGTCAATACCAGCCACCCCGGCAATATCGGTGGGGCTGCGCGTGCCATGAAGAACATGGGCTTGTCGCGTCTGGTACTGGTCGATCCGCTCCATTTCCCCTCCCACGAAGCCAGTGCTCGTGCATCGGGTGCCGATGACGTGCTGGCGGGTGCCCAGGTGGTGGCCACGCTTGAAGAGGCGCTGGTCGGTTGTACGTTGGTGATCGGTACCAGTGCCCGTGATCGGCGCATCCCCTGGCCGATGCTCGACCCGCGCGAGTGTGGCGCGAAGGTGGTCGAGGATGCCGGGCAGGGCGCTGAAGTCGCCCTGGTGTTCGGGCGTGAGCACTCCGGCCTGACCAACGACGAGCTGCAGCGATGTCATTATCACGTGCATATCCCGTCCAACCCCGACTTCAGTTCGCTGAACCTTGGGGCCGCCGTGCAGGTGCTCGCCTATGAGGTGCGCATGGCATGGCTGGCCATCGAGGGGCGGCCGTCGAAAGTCGAGAAAGTCGAAGTGGCGTCGGTACGCAGTGGCGAGCTGGCGACCATGGATGAGATGGAGCTGTTCTACGAGCATTTGGAAAAGACCCTGGTCGAGATCGGTTTTCTCGACCCGGAGAAGCCCAAGCACCTGATGTCGCGCTTGCGTCGACTGTATGGGCGTAGTTCGGTGAATCGTTCGGAAATGAGTATTTTGCGCGGCATCCTCACGGAAACCCAGAAAATGGCCCGTGGCGAGCCGCATAAGCGGAAGGATCAATAGATGTTCGAGCGTCTGCGTGAAGATATCCAGAGCGTTTTCCACCGTGATCCGGCGGCGCGCAATGCCTTTGAGGTGCTGACCTGCTACCCGGGTATGCACGCAATCTGGCTGCACCGTGCAGCGCATGCCCTGTGGGTGCGGGAGTGGAAGTGGCTGGCGCGGTTGGTGTCGAACTTCGGCCGTTGGCTGACCGGCATCGAAATTCACCCGGGTGCCAAGGTGGGGCGGCGTTTCTTCATCGATCACGGTATGGGTATCGTGATTGGCGAGACGGCCGAGATCGGCAACGATGTCACCCTGTACCAGGGCGTGACGCTTGGCGGTACCAGCTGGAACAAGGGTAAGCGCCACCCCACGCTGAAAGATGGCGTGGTCGTGGGTGCTGGTGCCAAGGTGCTCGGCCCGTTCACGGTCGGTGCCGGGGCCAAGATCGGCTCCAACGCCGTGGTGACCAAGGCCGTGCCGGCCGGTGCCACGGCGGTAGGTATTCCGGGGCGCATCATCGTCAAGACCGATGCCGAGCAGGAAGCCAAGCGCAAGGCCATGTTTGATGCCTACGGCGTCAGCGAAGACATGCCAGACCCGGTCGCGCGCGCCATTGGTCAGTTGCTTGATCACCTGCATGCGGTGGATGGGCGCCTGGAGGACATGTGCGGTGCCTTGAAAAACCTGGGCAGTGACTACTGTGCCAAGGAGCTGCCTGCCTTGCGCGACGAGGACTTTGCCGAGGTCAAGGCCGAGCCGCGTAGCGACGCCGCGACGCATTGACAGAAGGGGCGTGTGCTCACGCCCCGACTTTGCTATTATTCCGCCGCCGTCCAGGCTCAATCCCGACTAAAGCACTAGGTCTTATAGTTGACTTAAATGCTCGGGAATAGCATACTCGCTCACATCCCGTAACTCCGTGGTACCTACTAGCCATGCGACTGACTACAAAAGGCCGATACGCCGTGACCGCCATGCTCGACCTGGCATTGCACGCGCAGCATGGGCCGGTGTCCCTGGCCGACATTTCCGAGCGCCAAGGCATTTCCCTCTCTTATCTGGAGCAGCTGTTTGCCAAGCTGCGTCGTAGCAGTCTGGTTTCCAGTGTGCGCGGTCCGGGCGGTGGCTATCAGCTGTCGCGAGACATGGGGAGCATTCAAGTCGCGCAAGTTATCGATGCGGTCAATGAATCGGTCGATGCTACGCGCTGCCAGGGCCTGGGTGATTGCCACGCCGGCGATACCTGCCTGACTCACCACCTGTGGTGCGATCTCAGCCAGCAGATTCACGAATTCCTCAGCGGTATCAGCCTGGCTGACCTTGTCACTCGCAGTGACGTACAAGAGGTCGCCCAGCGTCAGGACTTGCGTCGAATCGCAGGCCGGGCACCGCAGCTGGACAAGATTGAGACGTCCGCCGTCGAATGACCGTTTCGACGCGCGACGCGACCGCCTGATAGGAGATATTCAATGAAGTTGCCGATCTACCTCGATTACTCCGCGACCACGCCGGTCGACCCACGCGTCGCGCAGAAAATGAGCGAGTGCCTGCTGGTCGACGGAAACTTCGGTAACCCGGCCTCGCGCTCCCATGTTTTTGGCTGGAAAGCCGAAGAGTCGGTCGAAAATGCTCGTCGCCAGGTTGCTGACCTGGTCAATGCCGATCCGCGGGAAATTGTCTGGACCAGCGGTGCCACCGAGTCCGACAACCTGGCAATCAAGGGTGTCGCGCACTTCTATTCGACCAAGGGCAAGCACCTCATCACCTCCAAGATCGAGCACAAGGCGGTCCTGGACACCATGCGCCAACTGGAGCGTGAAGGTTTTGAAGTCACCTACATCGAGCCCGGTGAAGACGGCCTGATTACCCCGGCCATGGTTGAAGCGGCACTGCGTGACGACACCATCCTGGTTTCGGTCATGCACGTGAACAACGAAATCGGCACCATCAACGACATCGCCGCCATCGGTGAGCTGACCCGCTCCCGTGGCGTGCTGTTCCATGTCGACGCGGCCCAGTCCACTGGCAAGGTCGAAATCGACCTGCAGAAGCTGAAGGTCGACCTGATGTCCTTCTCGGCCCACAAGACCTACGGCCCTAAAGGTATCGGCGCGCTGTACGTCAGCCGCAAGCCTCGCGTGCGCCTGGAAGCCACCATGCATGGTGGCGGTCACGAGCGTGGCATGCGCTCCGGCACCCTGGCCACCCACCAGATCGTCGGCATGGGTGAAGCCTTTGCCATCGCCAAGCAGGAAATGGCCAGCGAAAACCAGCGTATCAAGGCCCTGAGCGAGCGCTTCTTCAAGCAGGTCGAAGGCCTGGAAGAACTGTACGTCAACGGCAGCATGACCGCCCGCGTACCGCACAACCTGAACCTGAGCTTCAACTACGTCGAAGGCGAGTCGCTGATCATGGCGCTCAAGGACCTGGCCGTTTCGTCCGGTTCGGCCTGCACCTCGGCCTCGCTGGAGCCGTCCTACGTGCTGCGCGCCCTAGGCCGCAACGACGAGCTGGCACACAGTTCTATCCGTTTCACCTTCGGTCGCTTCAGCACTGAAGAAGAAATCGACTACGCCGCGCAGAAAGTGTGCGAGGCAGTTACCAAGCTGCGCGAATTGTCGCCGCTGTGGGACATGTACAAAGACGGCGTCGACATCTCCAAGATCGAGTGGGCTGCGCACTAAGTAGTCGCCAGCAAGAGCGGCTCTCTGATGAGGAAGGAATTGCACCATGGCATACAGTGAAAAGGTCATCGACCATTACGAAAACCCGCGTAACGTCGGCAAGATGAATGCCGAGGACCCGGATGTCGGTACCGGCATGGTTGGCGCACCTGCGTGCGGCGACGTCATGCGCCTGCAGATCAAGGTCAACGAGCAGGGTGTTATCGAAGACGCCAAGTTCAAGACCTATGGCTGCGGTTCGGCTATCGCTTCCAGCTCCCTGGCCACTGAGTGGATGAAGGGCAAGACGCTGGACGAGGCTGAAACCATCAAGAACACTCAGCTGGCTGAAGAACTGGCGCTGCCGCCGGTTAAAATCCACTGCTCGGTACTCGCCGAAGACGCCATCAAGGCGGCCGTTCGTGATTACAAGCAGAAGAAAGGCTTGCTCTAAGTCGCTTGTTGCAGGTTAAGGAGTTCCGATGGCTATCAGCATGACAGAAGCCGCCGCCAACCATGTGCGGCGCTCCCTCGAAGGACGTGGCAAGGGTGAAGGCATTCGCCTGGGCGTACGTACCACCGGCTGCTCCGGTCTGGCCTACGTGCTGGAGTTCGTCGACGAGCAGGGCAGTGAGGACCAGGTCTTCGAAAGCCATGGCGTGAAGGTGATCATCGACCCGAAAAGCCTGGTTTACCTTGACGGTACCGAGCTCGATTTCGTCAAGGAAGGGTTGAACGAAGGCTTCAAGTTCAACAACCCCAACGTGCGCGGTGAGTGTGGCTGCGGCGAAAGCTTCAACGTTTGAGGCAGATTGTGGGTACTCCTTGTCATTTCGCCCTGTTTGACCTGCAACCAGGCTTCCGCCTGGACCTCGACAAGTTGGCCGCGCGTTATCGCGAGCTGGCCCGCGAGGTCCATCCGGACCGCTTCGCCGATGCTTCCGAGCGCGAGCAGCGCTTGGCGCTGGAGCGTTCGGCTGGCCTCAATGAAGCCTACCAGACGCTCAAGAGCGCGCCGCGACGTGCCCGTTACCTGCTGGCGATCGGCGGCCATGAAGTGCCGCAGGAAGTCACCGTCCACGACCCTCAGTTCCTGCTGCAGCAGATGCAGTGGCGCGAGGAGCTCGAAGACCTGCAGGACAGTGCCGACCTCGAGGGCGTTGCAGCCTTCAAGCACCGCTTGAAAGTTGCTCAGGAGGCCCTCAATGAGGACTTCGCCGCTTGCTGGGATGTGGCTGCGCAGCGTGAGCAGGCCGAGCGCCTGATGCGCCGCATGCAGTTCCTCGACAAGCTCGCCTACGAAGTGCGCCAGTTGGAAGAGCGCCTCGACGATTAACCCGGTGCCGCCCTGGCGGCCCCTCTGGTACCCGAATAAGCATGGCCCTACTGCAGATCGCTGAACCCGGTCAGAGCCCTCAGCCCCACCAGCGTCGTCTGGCGGTGGGCATCGACCTTGGCACCACCAATTCGCTGGTCGCTGCGCTGCGCAGCGGTCTTTCCGAACCACTGGCCGACTCCGAAGGTCGGGTTATCCTGCCGTCTGCGGTGCGTTACCACGCTGACCGCGTCGAGGTCGGGCATTCAGCCAAGGCGGCTGCCTCCAGCGACCCGCTCAATACCGTATTGTCGGTCAAGCGCCTGATGGGGCGTGGCCTGGCGGATGTCAAACAGTTGGGTGATCAACTGCCTTACCGCTTTGTCGGCGGTGAATCGCACATGCCGTTCATCGATACCGTGCAGGGTGCGAAAAGCCCTGTAGAGGTTTCGGCCGAGATCCTGCGGGTGCTGCGCCAGCGTGCTGAAGACACCCTCGGGGGTGAACTGGTGGGTGCGGTGATCACCGTGCCAGCGTATTTCGACGACGCTCAGCGCCAGGCCACCAAGGACGCCGCCAAGCTGGCGGGCCTCAATGTATTGCGCCTGCTCAACGAGCCAACCGCGGCCGCGGTGGCCTATGGCCTGGACCAGAATGCCGAAGGCCTGGTGGCCATCTATGACCTGGGTGGCGGTACCTTCGATATTTCCATCCTGCGCCTGACCGGCGGCGTGTTTGAAGTGCTGGCTACCGGCGGCGACAGTGCCCTGGGCGGCGACGATTTCGATCACGCCATTGCCAGCTGGATCGTTGAGCAGGCCGGCCTGTCGGCTGACCTCGATCCGGGCGCGCAGCGCCAACTGCTGCAAACGGCGTGTGCCGCCAAGGAAGCCCTGACCACGGCCGATAGCGTGCCGGTGGCTTACGGTCAATGGCAGGCTGAGCTGACCCGCGAAGCGTTTGATGCGCTGATTGAGCCGATGGTCGCACGCAGCCTCAAGGCTTGCCGTCGTGCGGTGCGCGACAGTGGCATTGAGCTGGACGAAGTCGGGGCCGTGGTAATGGTCGGCGGCTCGACCCGCGTGCCGCGTGTGCGCGAGGCGGTTGGCGCACTGTTTGGGCGTACGCCACTGACCGAAATCGACCCGGATCAGGTCGTGGCCATTGGCGCTGCCATTCAGGCGGATACCCTGGCTGGTAATCGTCGCGACGGTGGCGAGTTGCTGCTGCTTGACGTGATCCCGCTGTCCTTGGGCCTTGAGACCATGGGCGGCCTTATGGAAAAGGTGATTCCGCGCAACACCACGATCCCGGTGGCACGCGCTCAGGAGTTCACCACCTACAAAGACGGCCAGACAGCCATGATGATTCATGTGCTGCAGGGCGAGCGTGAGCTGATCAGCGACTGCCGTTCCCTGGCGCGTTTCGAGCTGCGTGGCATCCCGGCGATGGTTGCCGGTGCCGCAAAAATCCGTGTGACCTTCCAGGTCGACGCCGATGGCCTGCTCAGCGTGGCGGCCCGTGAACTGGGTTCGGGTGTCGAGGCCAGCATTCAGGTCAAGCCGTCCTACGGTCTGACCGACGGTGAGATCGCCCGCATGCTCAAGGACTCCTTCGAGCACGCCGGCTTCGACAAGACCGCCCGTCAGTTGCGCGAGCACCAGGTCGATGCTCAGCGCCTGATCGAGGCGGTGCAAGGCGCCCTGGATGTCGATGGTGACCGTTTGCTCAGCGCCGAAGAGCGTCTGGCGATCGAGCATCAGATGCACGAGTTGCGTGAATTGATGAACGGCACCGATGGCGCGGCCATCGAGCAGCAGACCAAGCGTCTGTCGCAGGTGACCGATGCTTTTGCAGCCCGCCGCCTTGATTCGACGGTAAAAGCCGCGTTGGCCGGGCGCAACCTGAATGAGATCGAGGAATAACTGATGCCGCAGGTGATTTTTCTGCCCCACGAGAAGTTCTGTCCGGACGGTCTTGTGGTGGAGGTGGAGCCGGGTACTAATATCCTGGAGTTGGCCCACGAGCACCATATCGAGATGGAAAGCGCATGTGGCGGCGTGTGCGCCTGCACCACTTGCCATTGCATCGTGCGTGAAGGTTTCGATTCGCTCGAGGAAGCTGACGAGCTCGAAGAAGACATGCTCGATAAGGCCTGGGGCCTGGAGCGCCAGTCGCGTCTGGCCTGTCAGGTATTCGTGGGTGAGGAAGACCTGACCATCGAGATTCCGAAGTACACGATCAACCTGGCCGCCGAAGCGCCGCACTGATTCAAGGAGCCATCATGAGTCTGAAATGGGTTGATGTACTTGAAATTGCAATCCAGCTTGCCGAAAGCAAGCCGGAAGTCGATCCTCGTTATGTGAACTTCGTCGATCTGCATCAGTGGGTTCTGGCTTTGCCGGAGTTCAGCGACGATCCACAGCGTGGCGGCGAGAAGGTTCTGGAAGCGATCCAGGCCGCCTGGATCGACGAAGCCGACTGAGTACGCTCGGCAGGTTAGGCAATCCCTAAGAACCCGCGTATAATTCGCGGGTTTAATTTTTCGCTTCACTTACTGTTTCTGGAGTTTTCCATGGCTGTTCAACGTACTTTCTCGATCATCAAGCCTGACGCAGTTGCCAAGAACGTCATCGGCGAGATCACCACTCGTTTCGAAAAAGCCGGCCTGCGCGTCGTCGCTTCGAAAATGAAGCAACTGTCCAAAGCCGAAGCTGAAGGCTTCTACGCTGAGCACAGCGCTCGTGGCTTCTTCGGCGACCTGGTTGCCTTCATGACCTCCGGTCCAGTTGTTGTCCAGGTTCTGGAAGGCGAAAACGCCATCGCTCTGAACCGTGAGCTGATGGGCGCTACCAACCCTAAAGAAGCTGCTGCCGGTACCATCCGCGCTGACTTCGCTGAGTCCATCGACGCCAACGCCGTACACGGTTCGGACTCCGAAGCCGCTGCTGCTCGCGAAATCGCTTACTTCTTCGCAGCTACTGAAGTAACCACTCGCTAAGCGAAGGCTGACGAGTGAGGGTGAATCCATGACGACATCGACTGGCAAAATCAACCTGTTGGGTCTAACCCAGCCGGAAATGGAAAAATTCTTCGACTCAATCGGGGAGAAGCGCTTCCGTGCCGGTCAGGTCATGAAGTGGATTCACCACTTTGGCGTTGATGATTTCGACGCCATGACCAACGTCGGCAAGGCCTTGCGCGAAAAGCTCAAGGCCTGTGCCGAGGTTCGCGGTCCGGAAGTGGTCAGCGAGGACATCTCCAGCGACGGTACCCGCAAATGGGTCGTGCGCGTGGCGTCCGGCAGCTGCGTCGAGACCGTCTACATCCCCCAGGGCAAGCGTGGCACGCTGTGTGTCTCGTCCCAGGCCGGTTGCGCCCTGGACTGCAGTTTCTGCTCCACCGGCAAGCAAGGTTTCAACAGCAACCTCACCGCCGCCGAAGTCATCGGCCAGGTGTGGATTGCCAACAAGTCGTTCGGCACTGTACCGGCCAAGATCGACCGTGCCATCACCAACGTGGTGATGATGGGCATGGGCGAGCCGCTGCTGAACTTCGACAACGTCGTCGCGGCCATGCATTTGATGATGGACGACCTCGGCTATGGCATTTCCAAGCGCCGGGTGACCCTGTCCACCTCCGGCGTGGTACCGATGATCGATGAGCTGGCCAAGCACATCGACGTCTCCCTGGCACTTTCGCTGCACGCGCCGAACGATGCGCTGCGCAACGAACTGGTGCCGATCAACAAGAAGTACCCGCTCAGCGTGGTGCTCGACTCGTGCATGCGCTACATGTCCGAGCTGGGCGAAAAGCGCGTACTGACCATCGAGTACACCCTGCTCAAGGACGTCAACGACAAGCTCGAACATGCCGTGGAAATGGCCGAGCTGCTGAAAAACGTTCCGTGCAAGATCAACCTGATTCCGTTCAACCCGTTCCCGCATTCCGGTTACGAGCGGCCGAGCAACAACGCTATCCGCCGTTTCCAGGACCACCTGCATCATGCCGGCTACAACGTGACGGTACGCACCACCCGTGGTGAAGACATCGACGCGGCATGTGGTCAGTTGGTCGGTCAGGTCATGGATCGCACCCGTCGTAGTGAGCGTTACATCGCCGTTCGTCAGTTGAATGCTGATGGTGATGCGCCGAACACGGCCGTGCAGAACTGAAGAGAGGATCTCCATGACCCCACGCGCTGCGCTGCCGATCCTGCTGGTCGCTCTGTTGGCAGGCTGTGCGTCGACCGGTGAGCCTGGTACGCCGGTCAGCAGCAAGGCGCGGGTCGAGGCGGTTCAGGCGTATGTGCAGTTGGGCCTGGGGTACTTGAAGCAGGGGTTGACCGAGCGTGCCAAGTGGCCGTTGAAAAAGGCCCTTGAACTCAATGCTGACGATGCTGATGCGCATGCTGCCCTGGCCCTGGTGTTCCAGGCTGAAGGTGAAGCGGCACTGGCAGAGCAGCACTTTCGCAAGGCGCTGGCGCAGGCCCCGGACAACACCCGAATTCGCAACAATTTCGGCAGCTTCCTTTATGCTCAAGGCCGCTACACCGATGCCGAGCAGATGTTTCGTCGCGCGGCTGCCGATACCCTGTATCCTGAACGTTCGCGGGTGTTCGAAAGCCTGGGGCTAACCGCCTTGAAGCTCGATCAGCGCGAGCAGGCGCGGGAATACCTGGAAAAGGCTTTACGGCTCAACCGTCATCAACCCCATGCGTTGTTGGAAATGGCTGAGTTGTCTTACGAAGACAGGCATTATGTGCCGGCCCGAGACTTCTACGATCGTTTCAGCCAACTGAGCGACCCCAATGCCCGCAGCCTGCTGCTGGGCAGTCGCCTGGCAACGGTGTTTGAAGAATCGAACAAGGCCGCCGAGCTGGGCCTGCAATTACAACGACTTTATCCCGGTACGCCGGAATATCAGCAATACCTGTCGGAGCAATGATGAAAGCGGCGCATCCCGAAGCAGTAGCAGCGACTCGCGAGAATCCCGGTGAGATTTTGCGTCAGGCCCGTGAAAACAGGGGCTGGTCGCAGGCCGAAGTGGCCCACAAGCTCAACTTGACCGTGAGTTCCCTGAGCAATCTTGAAGCCGGCGCCTTCGACAAGCTGCCTGGGCATACCTTTGCCCGTGGTTATATCCGTGCCTACGCCAAGTTGCTCGACATGGATCAGGCAGCGTTGGTTCAGGCCTTTGACCAGTGCACTGGCACCCATGCCCAGGGCAGCGATGTGCATGCCTTGGGCCGTATTGAAGAGCCTGTGCGGTTGTCGCATAACATTTTGCGTGGCGTAAGCCTCGTGCTGCTGCTGGCGGTGGTCGGTGGTGGTTATTTCTGGTGGCAGGATCAAACCCGTCGGCATGGCAAGGACCTGGCGACCATTGCCATGGAGCATGTCGAGGTCGAGAGCGCCGACGGCACGACGCAAATCCATCCGCTGGACGAGCCGGAAGATCAGGCCGTCGATGCATCGCAACAACCGCAAAGCACTGATTTGAGCCTTGAACAGGCCCAGCCAGACGTGGAAGCCCCTGCACCTGCGAGCGAACCAGCAGCGGCCGTGGCTCCAGCCGCGCCAGTGGCTGTGACGCCTGCCAAACCCGCTGCTGCAGCGGTCGTGCCGGCAGCGCCAGCCGCTCCGGCTGCACCTGTGGTACCTGTGGTACCTGTTGCGCCGGCCAAGCCCGTCGTGCCGGCTCCGGCCCCAATTGTGGCCCCGGCTGTCGTCGCGGCCGCAGAGCCTGCGGTTGCAGGCAGTGGCAAGGTGCATGTTCAATTCAATGCCGATTGCTGGACGTCAGTTATCGACGGCAACGGCAAGGTGCTGTTCAGTGCCATCAAGCGCAAGGGCGACAGCCTGGACGTCAGCGGCAAGCCACCGTTTGCGGTGCGCTTCGGCTACGCCAAGGGCGTGCAACTGAGCTACAACGGTCAGCCAGTCGACCTTGCGCCGTTCACCAGTGGCGAGACCGCTCGCCTGAAGTTGGGACAATAAGTCATGCACGGCGAATCTCCGATCAAACGGCGCGAATCCCGGAAAATCTGGGTAGGTAATGTACCTGTCGGCGGCGATGCACCCATTGCCGTCCAGAGCATGACCAACACCGATACCAACGATGTCGCCGCCACCGTGGCGCAGATCAACCGGCTGGTCGATGCCGGTGTCGATATCGTGCGTGTCTCGGTACCGGACATGGACGCTGCCGAAGCGTTTGGCAAGATCAAGCAACAGGTCAGCGTGCCCTTGGTGGCAGACATCCACTTCGACTACCGCATTGCCTTGCGCGTGGCCGAACTGGGTGTCGACTGCCTGCGTATCAACCCGGGCAACATCGGTCGTGAAGACCGTGTGCGTGCGGTGGTCGATGCGGCACGTGACCGTGGTATCCCGATCCGCATTGGCGTCAACGCCGGTTCGCTGGAAAAGGACCTGCAGAAAAAGTACGGTGAACCGACCCCGGCTGCGCTGGTTGAGTCGGCCCTGCGCCATGTCGAGCACCTCGATCGCCTGGACTTCCAGGACTTCAAGGTCAGCGTGAAGGCGTCCGATGTGTTCATGGCCGTCGAAGCCTACCGCTTGCTTGCCAAGCAGATCATCCAGCCGTTGCACCTGGGTATCACCGAAGCCGGTGGCCTGCGTTCGGGGACGGTAAAATCGGCGGTTGGCCTGGGCATGCTGCTTGCCGAAGGGATTGGCGATACTATCCGCATCTCGCTGGCGGCCGATCCGGTCGAAGAAGTGAAGGTCGGTTACGACATCCTCAAGTCGCTGCACCTGCGTTCGCGTGGTATCAACTTCATCGCCTGCCCGAGCTGCTCGCGGCAGAATTTCGATGTGGTCAAGACCATGAACGAGCTGGAAGGGCGCCTGGAAGACTTGCTGGTACCGCTGGACGTTGCGGTCATCGGCTGTGTGGTCAATGGCCCCGGTGAAGCCAAGGAAGCCCATGTCGGGCTGACCGGTGGTACGCCGAACCTGATCTACATCGATGGCAAGCCGTCGCAGAAACTGACCAATGACAACCTGGTTGATGAGCTGGAAAAGCTTATCCGCCAGAAAGCGGCCGAGAAGGCCGAGGCCGACGCGGCGCTGATCGCCCGCGGCTGACACCGTATCGCTAAGGATTTCCCGTGAGCAAATCGCTGCAAGCCATCCGTGGCATGAACGACATTCTGCCCGAGCAGACCCCGCTATGGCGCTACTTCGAGAGCACCGTGGCCGGCCTGCTCGACACCTACGGCTATCGTCAGATTCGTACGCCGATTGTCGAGTTCACCGAGCTGTTCAAGCGCTCGATTGGTGAAGTGACCGACATCGTCGAGAAAGAGATGTACACCTTCGCCGACCGTAACGGCGACTCGCTGACCCTGCGCCCTGAAGGCACGGCCGCCTGCGTTCGCGCGGTGCTGGAGCACGGCATCAGCGGCGGCGGCCAGGTACAGAAACTGTGGTACATCGGCCAGATGTTCCGCCACGAGCGTCCGCAGAAAGGCCGCTACCGTCAGTTCCACCAGATCGGTGTCGAGGTCTTCAACCTCGACGGTCCGGACATCGACGCTGAGCTGATCGTCCTGACCTGGCGCCTGTGGGGCCTGCTGGGCATTCGCGACGCGGTCAAGCTTGAGCTGAACAGCCTGGGCACCAGCGAAGCCCGTGCGCGCTATCGCGATGCCCTGGTCGAGTTCCTCTCGGCACGCCTGAGCGAACTGGACGAAGACAGCCAGCGCCGCCTGAAAAGCAATCCGCTGCGTATCCTCGACAGCAAGGACCCGAACACCCAGGCGGTACTGGTCGGTGCGCCGAAGCTTGAGGAATACCTGGACGAAGAGTCTCGCGTGCACTTCGAAGGCCTGAAGGCGCGCCTGGATGCCGCTGGCATTCCTTACGTCATCAATACCAAGCTGGTACGCGGCCTGGACTACTACAGCAAAACCGTGTTCGAGTGGGTCACCGACAAGCTCGGTTCCCAGGGTACCGTGTGCGCGGGTGGCCGTTACGATGGTCTGGTCGAGCAGATGGGCGGCAAGCCGACCCCGGGCGTTGGTTTCGCCATGGGTATCGAGCGCTTGATCCTGCTGCTGGAAACCCTGGAGCAGATCCCCGAGTCGATCAACCGTCAGGTCGATGTCTACCTGTGTGCGTTCGGCGAGCAGGCCGAGCTGGCTGGCCTGACCCTGAGCGAGAAGCTGCGTGATCGTCTGCCGGGCCTGCGTCTGCAGGTGAACGCCGGTGGTGGCAGCTTCAAGAGCCAGTTCAAGAAGGCCGACAAGAGCGCAGCGCTGTTCGCCTTGATCCTGGGGGACGACGAACTGGCGCAACAAGTGGTAGGTTTCAAACCCCTGCGTGGTCAGGGCGAACAACAAAACATTGCCTGGGATGCTCTGGCCGAGCACCTGGAAGCTTCCCTCGCGCAGGCGTGAAGCGGGTCAACAGCCGATTTGGTGAAAAGGAGTATTGGGGTGTCGAGTACCGATGATGAACAGCTGGCGGCATTCAAGGACTGGTGGCAGCGTAACGGCAAGCCACTGGTAACCGGTGGCCTGCTGGCGCTGGTGGTGGTATTCGGCTGGCAGGCCTGGCAAAAGTACCAGGGCAATCAGTCGCAAGGCGCCTCCAACCTCTACCAGGCCTTGCTGGAAACGACCCTCACGCCGAGCGGTCAGCCTGATACCGCCAAGGTTGCCGAACTGTCCGGCAAGCTCAAGAGCGAGTTCGGCGGTTCTGCCTATGCGCAGTACGCCAGCCTGTTCGTGGCCAAGGTTGCGGTTGAAAGCGGCAAGCTGGATGACGCAGCCGCTGAGCTGAAGAGCGTTATGGACAAGCCGGCCGACGCCACGCTGGGCGAGATCGCCCGCCAGCGTCTGGCCCGCGTGCTGGCTGCGCAGAACAAGGCTGACGAGGCCCTGAAACTGCTTGATGGTGATGCCGACAAAGCCTTCCTTGCCAGCCGTGAAGAGCTCAAGGGCGACCTGCTGGTGCAACTGGGCCGCAGTGCTGATGCCCATAGCGCTTATGAGAAGGCCAAGGCGGCGCTCTCTGACGATGCCGCCATCGGTGGCCTGCAACTCAAGCTCGACGACCTGGCCAAAGGGGATGCCTGACGTGATCGCATGGAAACCTGCCGCAGTGCTGGCCTTGGCTCTTCTGGCCGTGGGTTGCAGCAGCAACAGTAAAAAGGAACTGCCGCCGGCCGAGCTGACTTCGTTCACCGAAGAAGTGGTGCTGAAAAAGCAATGGAGTCGTTCGATCGGTGATGGTCAGGGCGAAACCTTCAATATGCTCGTTCCGGCTATCGAGAACGACCGTATCTATGCTGCGGACGTCAACGGCCTGGTCATGGGCCTTGATCGTCTGAACGGCGACGTGATCTGGAAGAAGAAGCTGGAACTGCCGGTTTCCGGCGCCGTCGGTGTTGGCTATGGCCTGGTCATGGTCGGTACCCTCAAGGGTGACGTCATTGCCCTGGATGCCAGCACCGGTGAAGAAAAGTGGCGCTCGCGCGTTACCAGCGAAGTGCTGGCACCGCCTGCCACCAACGGTGACGTGGTTGTCGTTCAGACTCAGGACGACCGCGTGATCGGTCTGGATGCCAGCACGGGTGACCGCCGCTGGATCTATGAAAGCACCCCGGCCGTACTGACCCTGCGTGGCACAGGCGCGCCGATCGTGACCAACCGTCTGGCGGTTGCCGGGCTGTCGACCGGCAAGGTCATCGCCCTTGATACCCAGAACGGTGTACCGGTCTGGGAACAGCGCGTGGCCATCCCGCAAGGCCGTTCCGAGCTGGACCGTGTCGTGGACATCGATGGTGGTTTGCTGCTGTCGGGTGGTGTGATCTACGTTGCTAGCTACCAGGGTCGTGTTGCCGGCCTGGAACTGGAAAGCGGTCGTGTGCTCTGGCAGCGTGATGCTTCCAGTTCGGCAGGTGTCGCTCAAGGTTTCGGTAACGTCTACGTGAGCGAAGCAACGGGCGCGGTCGAAGGTATCGATGAGCGTTCGTCCACCGCACTATGGAGCAACGATTCGCTGGCACGTCGCCAGCTGTCGGCCCCTGAGGTGTTCTCCAGCTATGTGGCAGTCGGTGACCTTGAGGGTTACCTGCACTTGCTGAGCCAGGTCGATGGTCGTTTCGTTGGCCGTGAGCGCATCGACAGTGACGGCCTGCGCGCGCGTCCGCTAGTGGTGGGTGACACGATTTATGTGTATGGCAACAGCGGCAAGCTGGAAGCGCTGACCATTCGCTGAGTCTATGCTTGAGGCCTGCAAGGGCCTCGGGTTGCGGCACTTTGGTGCCGTCCGAACTCCGGCCGCTGCTGTGCAGCGGCCTTTGTATTTTTTGAATTTACGCAGTGGAGAGCCGCATGGTTCCCGTAATCGCCTTGGTGGGCCGGCCGAACGTCGGTAAATCCACCATGTTCAACCGCCTGACCAAGACCCGCGACGCCATCGTCGGCGACCTGTCCGGTCTGACCCGCGACCGCCAGTATGGTGAGGCGCGCTGGCAAGGGCGTTCTTACATTCTGGTCGACACCGGTGGTATTTCCGGTGACGAGCAGGGCATGGACGAAAAAATGGCCGAGCAGTCGCTGCTGGCCATTGAAGAAGCCGATGTAGTCCTGTTCCTGGTGGATGCCCGTGCGGGCCTGACCGCCGCCGACCAGATGATTTCCGAGCACCTGCGCAAGCGCAACAAGCGCTCGTACCTGGTGGCGAACAAGATCGACAACATCGATCCGCAGATGGCCATCGCCGAATTCTCGCCACTGGGCATGGGCAATGCCTTGCCGGTGGCCGGTTCCCAGGGCCGTGGTATCAATGGCCTGCTGGAAACCGTGCTGGGTGAGTTCCCGCGCGACAAGGACGAGGAAGAAGTCGACCTTAACGTCGCCGAGGGCGAGGAGGCCGTGCGCATTCCTGGTCCGAGCGAGAAGGACGGGATCAAGATCGCCATCATCGGTCGTCCAAACGTCGGCAAGTCGACGCTGGTCAACCGTATGCTCGGCGAAGAGCGGGTGATCGTCTATGACCAACCCGGCACCACCCGCGACAGTATCTACATTCCGTTCGAGCGTAATGAAGAGAAATACACCCTGATCGACACGGCCGGGGTGCGCAAGCGCGGCAAGATCCACGAGGAAGTTGAAAAATTCTCGGTGGTGAAGACCCTGCAGGCGATCAAGGACGCCAACGTGGTGATCTTCGTCATGGACGCCCGCGAAGGCGTGGTTGACCATGACCTGAACCTGTTGGGCTTCGCCCTGGAAGCGGGCCGTGCGCTGGTGATCGCCCTGAACAAATGGGACGGCATGCAGCCTAGCGAACGCGACTACGTGAAGACCGAGCTGGAGCGCCGGCTGTTCTTCGTCGACTTCGCCGACATTCACTTCATTTCGGCGCTGCACGGCACTGGCGTGGGCAACCTGTATCAATCGGTACAGGCCTCGTTCAAGTCTGCGGTGACCCGTTGGCCGACCAGCCGCCTGACCCAGATCCTCGAGGACGCGGTCAGCGAGCACCAGCCGCCGATGGTCAATGGTCGCCGGATCAAACTGCGTTATGCCCACCTTGGTGGCGCCAACCCGCCGCTAATCGTGATCCACGGCAACCAGGTCGAAAAGGTGCCGAAGTCGTATTCGCGCTACCTTGAAAACACCTATCGCCGGGTACTGAAGCTGGTCGGTACGCCGATCCGCATCGAGTACAAGGGCAGCGACAACCCGTACGAAGGCAACAAGAACACGCTGACCGACCGCCAGGTCAACAAGAAGCGTCGTTTGATGTCGCACCACAAGAAAGCCGAGAAGAAGCGCAAAGACAAGCGCAAGTAAGCTTTCAGGCCTAATCGCCGGCTGTGCCGGCGATTAGGATCACCTAACCTTTTTCCTGACCGTTCAATCCGCTATGCTCGGGGGCTTACCTCCCGTGCCGCCTCGAGCCGGATGTTCTGTGTAGAAAGAGGGTTACATGATCAGCAGCAAGTTGCCGAACGTCGGCACGACCATCTTTACCACCATGTCCCAGCTCGCCGCGCAAACCGGCGCCCTGAACCTGTCCCAAGGGTTTCCCGACTTCAATGGCCCGCAAGAACTGCTCGATGCGGTAGGCCGCCATATTGCTGCCGGGCACAATCAGTATTCGCCGATGACCGGCTTGCCCGCCTTGCGTGAGCAGGTTGCAGCAAAGATCGCCCGCAGTTATGGCGTAACGGTTGATGCCGACACTGAAGTGACCATTACTCCCGGTGCGACGGAAGCTATTTTCTGTGCCATCCATGCGGTGATTCGCGCGGGTGACGAAGTGATCGTTTTCGACCCGTGCTACGACAGCTATGAGCCGTCGGTGGCGTTGGCCGGTGGTCGCTGCGTGCATGTGCAGTTGAACCCTAACGATTTCTCCATCGACTGGCAGAAATTCAGCGATGCGCTCAGCCCGCGTACGCGGATGATCATTCTGAACTCGCCACACAACCCGAGTGGGGCGCTGATCAGCCGTGCCGAGCTGGACCAGTTGGCGGCATTGATTGCCGAGCGCGATATCTACCTGATCAGCGATGAAGTCTACGAACACCTGGTGTTCGATGGCGTAAGCCACGCCAGCGTTCTGGCCCATGAGGCCCTGTATCAGCGCGCTTTTGTGGTCAGCTCGTTCGGCAAGACGTATCACGTTACGGGTTGGAAAACCGGTTATGTGGTTGCGCCGCCGGCCTTGAGCGCGGAATTGCGCAAGGTTCACCAGTACGTGAACTTCTGCGGCGTGACCCCGCTGCAATGGGCGCTGGCTGACTTCATGGCTGCGCACCCGGAGCATGTCGAAGAATTGCCAGCCTTCTACCAGGCCAAGCGTGATCTGTTCTGCGACTTGCTGACGCCCTCGCGCTTCACCTTCAGCCGGGCTGCGGGCACCTATTTCCAGTTGGTGGACTATTCGCAGATCCGCCCCGACCTTAACGATCTCGAGATGTCCGTGTGGTTGACCCGTGAACACGGCGTGGCGACCATCCCGGTATCGGTGTTCTACCAGCAACCTATTCCCGAACAGCGCCTGGTGCGTCTGTGTTTTGCCAAACGCGAGGAGACGCTGCGCCAAGCAGCGGAGAAACTATGCGCGATCTGAGCTCACTGCCTAACCTGAGCGTTGCCCTGGTCCAGACCACATTGGCGTGGCAGGACCGGTTGGCCAACTATGAACATTTTGAAACCCTGATGGAACAGGCCCGTGGCAGCGATTTGATTGTGCTGCCGGAGATGTTCACGACCGGGTTTTCCATGGACTCCGAACGCCTAGCAGAGCCTGAGAATGGCCCGACGTACAAATGGCTCAAAAGCCAGGCGAAGAAGCTCAACGCGGTGATCACCGGCAGTGTGATCATCCAGGCCGCGGACGGCAGCCATCGTAATCGGCTGCTCTGGGCGCGCCCAGACGGCGAAATCCTGCACTATGACAAGCGTCACCTGTTCCGTATGGCCGGCGAGCACAAGCACTACACGCCCGGCGAGCGCCAGGTGCAGTTCGAGATCAACGGCTGGCGGGTGCGCCCACTGATTTGCTATGACCTGCGTTTCCCGGTCTGGAGCCGTGACCCTCAGGACACCGACCTGCTGCTCTATACCGCCAACTGGCCGGCAGCACGGCGTCAGCACTGGAACCGGTTGTTGCCGGCTCGCGGTATCGAGAACCTCTGTTATGTGGCCGCGGTGAACCGGGTGGGTACAGACGGCAAAGGCTTTGCCTACACGGGCGACAGCCAGGTGCTGGATTTCCAGGGTGAGAGCCTGCTCAGCGCGGGAGAGGCGGATGGTGTATTTACCGTGGTGTTGAGCGCAGCCGACCTGGCAGCCTACCGTACGCGTTTCCCGGCGAACCTGGACGCCGACGTCTTCGAGTTGCAGTAAGCGTTATCGCAGGCAAGCCAGCTCCAACAGAATGTGCAACCTGTAGGAGCCGGGCTTGCCCGCGATACAGACGCCGCGAACTCACTGGCACTGTGCCGAGGCTATCGCAGGCAAGCCAGCTCCAACAGAAAGTGCAACCTGTAGGAGCCGGGCTTGCCCGCGATGCAGCCGCCGCGAACTCACGGCCACCCCACCGACGCCATCGCAGGCAAGCCAGCTCCAACA
>NZ_PJQQ01000055.1:0-21794 GCF_002858665.1 Pseudomonas sp. FFUP_PS_473 | reverse complement strand
CCCATGTGAGAGTAGGTCATCGTCAAGATTAAATTCCGAAACCCCTATCTGCACATGCAGGTAGGGGTTTTGTCTTTTCGCCTCCAAAGCTTGTCGGTAACGCCGGTTTTGACGGTGGCCCTTTCCCGGTCGATCTTTCGTTGTGTTCCCACAATTTGAGTTGGAACACTAGAATAGAGGTCGACGTTTTTACTCAGAATTCATTCATGCCTGATCCTGCCAATTCCGATCCACTCGCAGACCTGCCGCTGGACCAACTGGTAGCTTGTCATGAGTGCGACCTGCTGATGCACAAGCCGGTGCTCAAGCACAATGAGAAGGCGCAGTGTCCTCGCTGCGGTTATGAGCTCTATGCGCATCGACATAATGTAGTTGAGCGCAGTATGGCCTTGGTGCTTGCTGCGCTTCTCCTCTATGTGCCCGCGAATTTCCTTCCGATCATGCAGCTCCACCTGTTGGGGCAAACTTCTGACGACACAGTCTGGAGTGGTGTCCTTGGGCTGTATGACAGCGGCATGCGTGAAATCGCTATCGTGGTGTTTCTGTGCAGCATGGCAATCCCTTTGCTCAAGCTGTTATGTCAGCTCGCTGTACTGCTCAGCATCAGGTTGGATGTTGGGCGCAGCTATGGGCTGCTGCTGTACCGTATGTACCACCATATGCGCGACTGGGGCATGCTTGAGGTTTACTTCATGGGCGTACTGGTCGCCATCGTCAAGCTGGTCGATCTTGCCGAGTTGAGTCTGGGGCTTGGTCTTGTCTGTTTTGTGAGTTTATTGCTGGTTCAGGTATGGCTGGAGGTGGTGATGTCACCTCACCAGATTTGGGTGGCTTTGTCCGGGGAGGACGTTCATGCGGGCAATTGATGCAGGCATCCTGATTTGTGCTGAATGCCATGAGTTGAATCGGCAGGAGCCTGATACCGATGAACAGGTCTGCACGCGTTGCGGTGCACTGGTGCATGCGCGGCGCCCGAACAGCCTGATGCGAACCTGGGCGCTGCTCATCACCGCTGCCATTCTTTACATCCCTGCCAACATCTTGCCGATCATGACAGTCAGTACATTGGGGCAGGGCAGTCCCGATACCATCATGTCTGGCGTCATCACGCTAATGAAGCACGGAATGTTTCCGATTGCCGCAGTGGTATTTGTCGCCAGTATTCTGGTGCCGACCTTCAAGCTGGTCGGGATTGCGCTGTTGTTGTACTCGGTGCAGCGCCATCAGCCGCTTTCTGCTCGTCAGCGAATAGTGATGTACCGTTTCATCGAATTCATCGGACGCTGGTCGATGCTGGATATCTTCGTCATTGCCATTCTGGTGGCGGTGGTGAATTTCGGCCGCATCGCCAGTGTTGAAGCCAATCTGGGTGCTGTCGCTTTCGCTAGCGTGGTGATTCTGACAATGCTCGCTGCAGTAACTTTCGATCCCCGACTGATCTGGGACAACACGGAGTCGGATGACGACAATGAGTGATTTGCCTACGGCTAAAACCCGCCCTGCCTCGAACTGGTCTGCTATCTGGATATTGCCTCTGATCGCTTTGGTCATTGGTGGTTGGCTTGGTTGGCAGGCTTACCGTGAGTCGGGAGTCGACATCGAGGTTCGCTTCCAGAGTGGCGAGGGCATCGTCGTCAACAAGACTGAAGTGGTTTACAAGGGCATGCCAGTCGGCAAGGTGAAGAACCTGGTGCTTGATGCCAAGGGCAGTAACACCGAGGTGATTGCCACGATTGAGATGAACAAGGCTGCTGAGTCTCAGCTACGCACCAATACGCGTTTCTGGCTGGTGAAGCCGAGTGTAAGCCTGGCGGGTATTACCGGGCTGGAAACCTTGGTCTCAGGTAATTACATCGCTGTGAGCCCTGGTGACGGTGAGCAAACCCGGCGCTTCAAAGCGCTGGCCGAGGCACCACCGCTCTCTGACAACGAGCCGGGTTTGCACCTGACGCTCAAGGCCGATCGACTGGGTTCGCTCAATCGGGACAGTCCAGTGTTCTACAAGCAGATTCAGGTGGGGCGAGTGAAGAGCTACCGTCTTGCCGAAGACCAGGGCATCGTTGAGCTCAAGGTATTTATTGCGCCGGCCTATGCAAACCTTGTTCGCAAGCACACGCGTTTCTGGAATGCCAGCGGCATCAGTATTGATGCCAATCTTTCCGGCGTGAAGGTTCGCAGTGAGTCGTTGGCCAGTATCGTGGCGGGTGGTATCGCCTTTGCCACGCCTGAGCACCGCAAAGACAGCCCGCCTACTGATACCAACCTGCCATTCCGTTTGTACGAGGACTTTGATGCTGCGCAGGCAGGCATCAAGGTCAAGGTCACGCTGAGTGACTTTGAAGGGTTGCAGGCCGGCAGAACGCCGGTGATGTACAAGGGTATCCAGGTCGGTTCGCTCAAAACGCTCAAGGTAGACCCTGATCTTTCCAGTGCTACGGCCGAGCTGACCCTGGACCCGTTGGCTGAAGACTACCTGGTTGCGGGAACCCAGTTTTGGGTGGTCAAGCCGTCGATCTCGCTGGCCGGTATCACCGGGCTGGAGGCTTTGGTCAAGGGGAACTACATTGCAATTCGCCCGGGCGATAAAGGCGCTTTGCCACAGCGGGAGTTTGAGGCGCGCGCCAAGGCACCACCGTTGGATCTGAAAGCGCCTGGTTTGCACCTGGTACTGTTTAGTGACAGCCTGGGTTCGCTGGAGGTCGGTAGCCCAATCCTCTACCGTCAGGTCAAGGTCGGTACCGTGCAGAGCTATCAGTTTTCAAAAACCCATAAGCGTCTGCTGATTGGTGTCCATATCGAAAAAGAGTACGCCAATCTGGTTAATGGCTCGACACGCTTCTGGAATGCCAGTGGTATTACCCTGAGTGGAGGTCTCTCTGGTATCCAGATCAAGAGTGAGTCCTTGCAGAGTCTGATGGCTGGCGGTATCGCTTTTGATACCCCGACACCGGATGTACCGCTAAAACGTCGTGTTCCACGGTTCAAACTGCACCTTGATCAAGAGGCGGCGAACCGTAGTGGTGTCACCGTGATGATCAAGGTGGAGCGCGCCGACGGGCTCAAGGCGGGTACGCCTATTCGCTTCAAGGGCCTGGACATTGGCAAGGTGGAAGATGTCAGGCTGAGTGATGATCTGGAGTCGGTCATGCTCAAGGCGCGTATTACCGAAGTGCCTGATCGTATTGCGCGGGTCGGAACGCAGTTCTGGGTGGTGAAGCCGGCACTGGGTATCGTCAAGACTGCCAATCTGGAAACACTGGTTACTGGTCAGTATCTTGAGGTTTTGCCCGCGGTGAAGAATCAGGGGCCGCAACGCAACTTTGTCGCGCTGGCCGAGGCGCCTGACCGCACCGAGCGTGAAGCAGGGCTCGCGTTGGTATTGAGTGCTGCGCGCCGAGGTTCGATTAAGCCAGGCGTTCCTGTGACCTACCGTGAAATCACGGTAGGCAAGGTCACAGGGTACGAACTGGGTCAAACAGCAGATCGCGTGCTGATCCATATCCTGATCGAGCCGCGTTACGCCTCACTGGTGCGCGGTGGTAGCCGGTTCTGGAACAGCAGCGGCTTTGGCATGGACTTCGGGCTGTTCAAGGGCGCAACCGTGCGTACTGAGTCGCTGGAAACGCTGATTGAGGGTGGGATTGCGTTTGCGACCCCGGACGGGGAAAAGATGGGTAATCCGGCGCTGCCTAAGCAGACCTTCGCCTTGTTCGATAAGGCTGAGGATGAGTGGCTGCAGTGGGCGCCAAAGATTCAGATCGGTAAATAGGCCGTGTAAGTGCTGGAGCGGTGGGGGCTGGGTTCCGGCTCCCATGCGTTCAGAGTGAGGTCGGGCAGGGCAGCGAAAAAACGCAGGCAACAAAAAACCGACCCTAAGGTCGGTTTTTTTACAAGCAGGTCACTTAGGCAGCAGTTTTCAGCGCCTTGATGTGGCCATTCAGACGGCTCTTATGACGAGCTGCCTTGTTCTTGTGGATGATGCCCTTGTCGGCCATGCGGTCGATTACAGGGACAGCCAGAACGTAAGCGGCTTGTGCTTTATCAGCGTCTTTTGTGTCGATGGCCTTAACTACGTTTTTGATGTAGGTACGGACCATGGAACGCAGGCTGGCGTTGTGGCTGCGACGCTTCTCAGCCTGTTTTGCACGTTTTTTGGCGGAAGGTGAGTTGGCCACCGTCGAGCTCCTCGAAAGACTTTAAATAGCAAACAAAATAGGCCGCGAATCATGCCGATGAGTTAAGCAGTTGTCAAGGGTACATATGCCCTTCTGCTAAGCGGTCGATGTAACCACGGAGATGATTCCCTTCTGGCACATGACCTGTAAACTCGGTCGTTTTCACTCGGCATCGCGGATGCGGCGCGTATTATCGCATATCCGCGCGCTCAGATGCCCAACCCTTCGTCTACAGGCGTGAAAATCTCTCGATGAATTTGCTCAAATCCTTGGCCGCCGTCAGTTCCATCACCATGGTTTCACGGGTGCTGGGCTTCGTCCGCGACACCATACTGGCGCGCATCTTTGGTGCCGGCGTGGCCACCGATGCCTTCTTCATTGCCTTCAAACTGCCCAACCTGCTGCGGCGGATCTTCGCCGAAGGCGCGTTCTCTCAGGCTTTTGTACCTATTCTGGCCGAATACAAAAGCCAGCAGGGCGAAGAGGCGACACGTACGTTTGTCGCGTATATCGCAGGGCTTTTGACGTTGGTGCTGGCCGTGGTCACGGCGCTGGGGATCATCGCTGCGCCTTGGGTGATCTGGATAACGGCGCCGGGTTTTGTCGACAGCCCTGAAAAGTTCGAGCTCACCACCGACCTGTTGCGTGTCACGTTCCCTTATATATTGCTGATCTCGCTGTCGTCTCTGGCGGGCGCGATCCTTAACACCTGGAACCGTTTCTCGGTGCCGGCCTTCGTGCCGACGCTGCTTAACGTGGCAATGATCTTTTTTGCGTTGTTCCTCACGCCTTACTTCAATCCACCGGTCATGGCCTTGGGCTGGGCGGTGCTGGCAGGCGGGCTGTTGCAGTTGCTTTATCAACTGCCACACCTGAAAAAGATCGGCATGCTCGTTCTGCCGCGCCTGAATCTGCGGGACAGCGGCGTGTGGCGTGTGTTGAAACAGATGCTGCCGGCGATCCTCGGGGTATCGGTCAGCCAGATTTCGCTGATCATCAATACGATCTTTGCCTCTTTTCTGGTGGCGGGCTCCGTGTCCTGGATGTACTACGCCGACCGCCTGATGGAACTGCCCTCTGGGGTGCTGGGTGTTGCCTTGGGCACGATCCTCTTGCCGACCCTGGCCAAGACCTACGCCAACAAGGACCGTCACGAATATTCGCGGATTCTCGACTGGGGCCTGCGGCTTTGCTTCCTGCTGGTGCTGCCGTGTACCTTCGCCCTGGCGATTCTGGCTGAGCCCTTGACCGTGTCGTTGTTCCAGTACGGCAAATTCAGTGCCTTCGATGCTGCAATGACCCAGCGCGCGTTGATCGCCTACTCGGTTGGCCTGCTCGGGATCATTCTGGTCAAAGTGCTGGCGCCTGGTTTTTATGCCCAGCAGAACATTCGGACACCGGTGAAAATCGCAATTTTCACCTTGGTGACGACCCAGTTGCTCAACCTGGCGTTTATTTCGCATCTGCAGCACGCGGGGCTGGCGTTGGCGATCAGTGTCGGCGCCTGTCTCAATGCCGGCCTGCTCTATTGGAAACTGCGCCAGCAAGACCTCTTCCAGCCACAGCCTGGCTGGACCGTGTTCCTGCTCAAATTGCTGGTGGCGGTCCTGTTGATGGCCGGTGTGCTGGTCGTGGGGATGAAGCTGATGCCTGCCTGGGAGCAAGGGCAGATGCTTGCCCGCTTCCTGCGCCTCGGGGTGTTGATTGGCGCTGGCATTGCCACCTATTTTGGTTGTTTGTTCCTGTTTGGTTTCCGCCCGCGGGACTTTGCGCGCAAGGCATTGCATTAATGGGCGACGTCGGTCAGACGTCGGTTTTTGGCGTTGACGATAAACGCAGCACGCTGCTGCCTGTCGTCAGCGCGCGGGTGTGGTTATAATCGGCCACTTTATGATCAAGAAGTGCGTTATGCAGCTGGTTCGAGGCCTTCACAACCTGCGCCCCCAGCACCGGGGCTGTGTCGCCACTATTGGCAACTTTGACGGTGTCCACCGTGGCCACCAGGCAATCCTGGCACGTCTGCGCGAGCGGGCGGCGGCGCTGGGTGTTCCTAGCTGTGTGGTGATATTCGAGCCACAGCCGCGCGAATACTTTGCGCCGGACACAGCGCCAGCCCGTCTAGCGCGGCTGCGTGACAAGGTTGCCCTGTTGGCGGCTGAAGGTATCGACCGGGTGCTTTGCCTGGCCTTCAACCAGCGCTTGAGCAAGCTCAGCGCCGCCGAGTTCGTCGAGACCATTCTGGTCGATGGCCTGGGTGTGCAGCATCTGGAGGTCGGTGACGATTTTCGCTTTGGCTGTGACCGGGTAGGCGATTTCTCGTTCCTGGAGCAAGCCGGGGCCACTTACGGATTTACCGTCGAAGCAGCCCAAACGGTTGAGCTCGATGGTTTCCGGGTTAGCAGTACCGAGGTACGCAATGCCTTGGCCGACGCCGACTTTGCCTTGGCCGAGCGGTTGCTGGGACGGCCTTACCGTATTACCGGGCGGGTGCTGCACGGCCAGAAGCTGGCGCGTCAGTTGGGCACCCCTACCGCGAATGTCCAGCTCAAGCGGCGTCGTGTGCCGTTGACGGGCGTTTATCTGGCCAGCGCCGAAATTGATGGCCAGCGTTGGCCGGGCGTCGCCAATATTGGCGTACGGCCCACTGTTTCAGGTGATGGCAGTGCCCACCTGGAAATACACCTTCTGGATTTTGCCGGCGACCTGTATGGCCGGCGTTTGACGGTGGTATTCCACCACAAGCTGCGCGACGAGCAGCGTTTCGCCTCCCTGGAGGCGCTTAAGTCGGCGATCGATGCGGATATCGCCGCCGCACGTGCCCATTGGCACGCTCAACCGCTAACGAAGAGCCTGAAATGACCGACTATAAAGCCACGCTTAACCTTCCGGACACCGCCTTCCCAATGAAGGCCGGCCTGCCACAGCGCGAACCGCAGATCCTGCAGCGCTGGGACAGCATTGGCCTGTACCAGAAGCTGCGTGAGATTGGCAAGGATCGTCCGAAGTTCGTACTGCACGACGGTCCACCCTATGCCAACGGCAAGATTCATATCGGTCATGCGCTGAACAAGATTCTCAAGGACATGATCGTCCGCTCCAAGACCCTGGCCGGCTATGACGCGCCGTATGTACCGGGTTGGGACTGCCACGGCCTGCCGATTGAGCACAAGGTCGAAGTGACCCATGGCAAGCACCTGACCGCAGACAAAACCCGCGAGCTGTGCCGCGCCTATGCTGCCGAGCAGATCGAAGGCCAGAAGACCGAGTTCATCCGCCTGGGTGTCCTGGGTGACTGGGACAATCCCTACAAGACCATGAACTTCGCCAACGAAGCCGGTGAAATCCGCGCGCTGGCGGAAATGGTCAAACACGGCTTCGTGTTCAAGGGCTTGAAGCCCGTGAACTGGTGTTTCGACTGTGGTTCGGCACTGGCCGAGGCGGAAGTCGAGTACGCCGACAAGAAATCGCAAACCATCGACGTGGCATTCCCGATCGTCGATGAGGCCAAGCTGGCTGCGGCCTTCGGTCTCGGTGCACTGGCCAAGCCTGCCTCGATCGTGATCTGGACCACCACGCCGTGGACCATTCCGGCCAACCAGGCGCTGAACGTTCACCCTGAGTTCAACTACGCGCTGGTTGATGTCGGTGACAAGCTGCTGGTACTGGCCGAGGAACTGGTTGAGTCCTGCCTGAGCCGCTACAAGCTGGAAGGCAGCGTCATCGCTACCGCGCCAGGCGCTGCGCTGGACCTGATCAACTTCCGTCACCCGTTCTACGACCGTTTGTCGCCGGTTTATCTGGCCGAGTACGTTGAGCTGGGCGCCGGTACGGGTGTGGTTCACTCCGCGCCTGCCTACGGCGAGGACGACTTCGTCACCTGCAAGCGCTACGGCATGTCCAACGACGACATCCTCACGCCGGTGCAGAGCAACGGTGTGTATGTCGAGTCGCTGCCGTTCTTTGGCGGCCAGTTCATCTGGAAGGCCAACCCGGCGATCGTTGAAAAGCTGTCTGAAGTCGGTGCGCTGATGCATACCGAAACCATCAGCCACAGCTACATGCACTGCTGGCGTCACAAGACCCCGCTGATCTACCGCGCCACCGCGCAGTGGTTCGTGGGCATGGACAAGCAGCCAGATCAGGGCGACACCCTGCGTCAGCGCGCGATCAAGGCCATTGAAGACACCAAGTTCGTGCCGGCCTGGGGCCAGGCGCGCCTGCATTCGATGATCGCCAACCGCCCGGACTGGTGCATCTCGCGTCAGCGTAACTGGGGCGTCCCGATTCCGTTCTTCCTGCATAAACAGACCGGTGAGCTGCACCCGCGCACCGTTGAGCTGATGGAAGAAGTGGCCAAGCGCGTCGAGCAGGAAGGTATTGAAGCCTGGTTCAAGATGGATGCCGCCGAACTGATTGGTGAAGAGGCCGCCCAGTACGACAAGATCGCCGATACGCTCGACGTCTGGTTCGACTCAGGCACCACTCACTGGCACGTACTGCGTGGCTCGCATAACGTCGGTCACGAAAGCGGCCCGCGTGCAGACCTGTACCTGGAAGGTTCCGACCAGCACCGTGGCTGGTTCCACTCCTCGTTGCTGACCGGTTGCGCCATCGACAACCACGCACCATACCGCGAGCTGCTGACGCACGGTTTCACCGTCGACGAAAACGGTCGCAAGATGTCCAAGTCGCTGGGTAACACCATCGAGCCGCAGAAGGTCAATGACACCCTGGGTGCCGACATCATGCGTCTGTGGGTATCGGCCACGGACTACTCCGGCGAGATGGCGGTTTCCGATCAGATCCTGCAGCGCAGTGCTGACGCCTACCGTCGTATCCGTAACACCGCGCGCTTCCTGCTGTCGAACCTGTCCGGTTTCGACCCGGCGACCGATCTGCTGCCTGCTGAAGACATGCTGGCGCTGGACCGTTGGGCCGTGGACCGCACCCTGATACTGCAACGCGAGCTTGAAGAGCACTACGGCGAGTACCGTTTCTGGAACGTCTACTCCAAGGTTCACAACTTCTGCGTGCAGGAGCTGGGTGGTTTCTATCTGGACATCATCAAGGACCGTCAGTACACCACCGGCGCCAACAGTGTCGCACGGCGCTCCTGCCAGACCGCGCTGTACCACATCAGTGAGGCGCTGGTGCGCTGGATCGCGCCGATCCTGGCCTTCACCGCTGACGAGCTGTGGCAGTACCTGCCAGGCGAGCGTAACGAGTCGGTAATGCTCAACACCTGGTACCAGGGCCTGAGCGAGCTGCCGGAAGGCTTCGAGCTGGGCCGTGCCTATTGGGACCGGATCATGGCGGTCAAAGCGGCGGTCAACAAGGAGCTGGAGAACCAGCGTGCAGCCAAGGCCATTGGTGGCAACCTGCAAGCTGAAGTAACCCTGTTTGCCGATGAAGCCTTGTCCGCTGATCTGGGCAAGCTCAGCAACGAGCTGCGTTTTGTACTGATCACCTCGGCTGCCAGCGTTGCACCATTCGTGCAGGCACCGGCCGATGCCGTGGTAACCGAAGTGGCAGGCCTGAAACTCAAGGTGGTCAAGTCGGGTTACACCAAGTGTGGCCGTTGCTGGCACTTCCGTGAGGACGTGGGTGTGAACCCTGAGCATCCGGAAATCTGCGGCCGTTGTGTCGACAACATCAGCGGCACTGGCGAGGTGCGTCACTATGCCTAACCCTGCCGTGGGGCGCTTCGGGCGCCTCAGCTGGCTCTGGTTGAGCGTGCTGGTCCTGGTCCTTGACCAGGCCAGCAAGTTCTACTTTGAGGGCTTACTGAGCCTGTACCAGCAAATTGTGGTCATTCCGGACTACTTCAGCTGGACCCTGGCCTACAACACCGGCGCCGCATTCAGCTTCCTGGCAGACAGCTCGGGCTGGCAGCGCTGGCTGTTTGCCCTGATTGCCCTGGTCGTCAGTGCGGTACTGGTCGTCTGGCTAAAGCGTCTTGGGCGCAACGACACCTGGCTGGCCGTTGCCCTGGCGCTGGTGCTGGGTGGCGCGCTGGGCAACCTGTACGACCGTATCGTTCTGGGCCATGTGATCGATTTCATTCTGGTGCACTGGCAGAACCGTTGGTATTTCCCGGCCTTCAACCTGGCCGACAGCGCGATTACCGTTGGCGCGGTAATGTTGGCGCTGGACATGTTCAAAAGTAAAAAGTCCGGAGAACCCGTCCATGACTGACATCCGTATCGGCCAGAACACCGAAGTTACCCTGCACTTCGCGCTGCATCTGGAAAACGGCGACACCGTCGACAGTACGTTCGACAAGGCGCCAGCGGTCTTCAAGGTCGGCGACGGCAACCTGTTGCCAGGTTTTGAGGCCGCCTTGTTCGGTTTCAAAGCCGGTGACAAGCGCACCGTGACCGTTGCGCCGGAAAGCGCGTTTGGCCAACCCAACCCGCAGAACGTTCAGGTCATGCCGCGCTCCTCGTTCAACGACATGGAATTGTCCGAAGGCCTGCTGGTGATCTTCAACGACGCGGCCAATGCCGAGTTGCCTGGCGTTGTAAAAGCCTTTGACGATGCTCAGGTCACCATCGACTTCAACCATCCGCTGGCCGGCAAGACCTTGAGCTTCGAGGTGGAAATCCTCGGGGTCAAGGCGCTTTGAGCCAGGAGCACTCCATGCAAATCAAACTCGCCAACCCTCGTGGTTTCTGTGCCGGCGTGGATCGGGCGATTGAAATCGTCAACCGTGCCCTGGAAGTCTTCGGTCCGCCGATCTATGTGCGCCATGAAGTGGTGCACAACAAGTTTGTCGTTGAAGACCTGCGCGCACGCGGCGCGATTTTCGTCGAAGAGCTGGAGCAAGTGCCCGATGACGTCATCGTCATCTTCAGTGCCCACGGTGTTTCCCAGGCGGTACGCCAGGAAGCAGCGGGGCGCGGCCTGAAGGTTTTCGATGCCACCTGTCCATTGGTGACCAAGGTGCATATCGAAGTGGCGCGTTATAGCCGCGACGGCAGGGAGTGCATCTTGATTGGCCACGCCGGGCATCCGGAAGTCGAAGGCACCATGGGCCAGTATGACTCGGCCGATGGCGGTGCCATCTACCTGGTCGAGGATGAGGAAGATGTCGCGAACCTCCAGGTTATTAACCCGGAGCGCCTGGCATTCGTCACTCAGACCACCTTGTCGATGGATGACACCAGCCGCGTTATCGATGCTCTGCGTACGCGTTTCCCAAGCATCGGTGGCCCGCGCAAGGATGACATCTGCTACGCCACCCAGAACCGCCAGGATGCCGTCAAGCAGCTTGCCGACGAGTGTGACGTCGTTTTGGTAGTCGGTAGCCCTAACAGCTCCAACTCCAATCGTCTGCGTGAGTTGGCTGAGCGCATGTCGACCCCGGCCTACCTGATCGATGGCGCCGAAGACCTGCAACGTAGCTGGTTCGACGGTGTTGAGCGAGTCGGTATCACGGCGGGTGCTTCTGCTCCTGAAGTGCTGGTGCGTGGTGTGATTCAGCAACTGCAGGCGTGGGGGGCGACGGGGGCTGAAGAGCTGGATGGGCGTGAAGAGAACATCACCTTCTCGATGCCCAAAGAGCTACGGGTGCGTTCGCTGACCTGACCCGGCAGCCGCACACAGCGGCTGCTCATGCAAAGCCTGCCTCAGGCTGACCCGACCCGAGCGGGACAGTACGACCTGATAATGGCTTCTGGCAGTGGCATCTTCACAGACGTGCAAGGTGCCCGCCAGAAAGGCTCCACTGCCCTGTAGCGGCGTGCCCAGGCCACTGAAACGCACCTGGTGTGCCAGTGGTTGGTTGCCAACAATCAAGACCCGGCCGCTGGCGCGATACTCGTGCAACAGCGTCCGGGTTTCTTGT
This sequence comes from Pseudomonas sp. FFUP_PS_473, assembly GCF_002858665.1. Taxonomy (NCBI): domain Bacteria; kingdom Pseudomonadati; phylum Pseudomonadota; class Gammaproteobacteria; order Pseudomonadales; family Pseudomonadaceae; genus Pseudomonas; species Pseudomonas sp. FFUP_PS_473. The sequence continues at coordinate 9,773 of NZ_PJQQ01000055.1, read as the reverse complement.
TCCAGTACGGTGCGCCAGCCGTTGCGCCAATCACCCTCAATAGCCTGCAGCACCACGATCTGGTTGCGCTGCAGCGCTTCGCTGCGGGCATGGTTCAGTGCCTGTGTCAGTTGCTGCGCGCTCGCCTGGCGCTGTAGGCGGGCGCTCATATCGCTGTAGGCCGGTATCCCCAAATGCAGCAGCAGGGTTATCAGCATCAGCGCGTACAGCAGTTGAATCAGTGTTACTCCCTGTTGCTGCATGCGGCATTCCTCCCTGGACGTGCTTCGCTTCAGGGTCAGATTCGGCGGGAAGTTTGTCCAGTCGGCCGAGTTGTCTGGAGCAGGTGGAAAAATCGCAGGAGGCGATATATGGCCAGGAGGTCGCAGGGCGGTATGACCCTGATTGAGGTAATGGTGGCGTTGGTGGTCGTGGGGCTGGGTTTGTTCGGTGCAGCCATGCTGCAGTTGCGGGCATTGCAGGCCACCGACAGCGCGCGGATGAGCACTCAGGGCGCTTTTGTTGCGCAAGGGGTGCTTGAGCAGGTTCGCGCTCGCGGTGAGGTGAGTGACCTCGCACGCGCAGCGTTGCGCCATGAGGTTGAAGCGTTTGCCGGCGCATCGGCTCATGGGCAAGTGGCGCAGGCTGGCGCTGAGACGCTCGTGACGCTGACCTGGGATGATCGCCGCGCTGGCGGTGCTCCCCGTGTGCTGCAAATCGCCGGATGGGTTTTGCCATGAACGACCAGAAGGGTTTCAGCCTGGTCGAGTCGCTGATCGCATTGAGCCTGGGTTTGCTGCTGATGCTGGCCTGCAGCCGCTTGTTCTTGGGCGCGATTCAGGTTTGGCAGTCGCAGGCGCTGGCGGCGCATCTGCAGGACGATGCCCGTTTTGCACTGCTGCGTATGGCGCGGGATATCCGCATGGCCGGCATGACCGGGTGTTTACGGCATGAGGCAATCACCTTTGCCGACGCCACGGTGGCCGATAGTTTTCGGCAACCACTGAGCGTTGACCGCGCCAATGACGGCAGCCTGCGCGCCCTGAGCCTGATTGCTGGCAAGTCTGGTGAGGCGGGTGGCCCACCCGACTGGACGCTGGTCACCGATTGCCTGATGAGCGCACACGTCTACCCAGGGGCTCGCAGCGCCGGGGCAGGGCAGATAGCACTGCCCATACGGCGACAGACCTACCGCCTGGAGGGGCGGCAACTGTTGCTGAGCAGTGGCGGTAGCAGTGCGGTGCTGATCAACAATGTGAGCGCGTTACGGTTGATGTTTGATCCCGCTGCGCCCCGCGAGCTGCACTTGAGCCTGACCTTGAGTGATCCGCATGGGCTGGGCGCCGCGCAGACCTACCAACTGACCGCTGCTCCGCGCAACAGGTTGTTTTAGCGATGTGCAGGCAACGAGGAATGGTGCTGTTGCTAAGCCTGCTACTAACGATGTTGCTGGGGTTGCTGGGGCTTTCATCGCTGCACAGCGCACTGTTGCAGGAGCGCATGTCGGGGAATCTGCTGATGTCTCTCCAGCTGCTTGAGCGGGCTGAGGCTACCTTGCGTCACGGCGAGGCGCAGGTGCGGGCCGGGCTTGAGCTGGTGCCGTGTCGTTACTGCCAGCCACCACCGGAAGCGGGGCGGGTGCAGGTGCCGGGTATCTATCACGGCGTGGGCAGGCGCTCCGGGATGGTTTGGTCTGCTTCGGACTCAGGGCTGTTCATGATTCAACGGCTCGGGGTCAGTACCCGTGCAGCCCACATGCCTGACGAAAAGCCGGTCACGCTCTATCGCATCACGGCCGTCGCCCGCCAAGGTTCCGCCCGCACGGTACTGGAAAGCACCTTGGCCTTGCCGCTGGCGGCGGATGGGGCATCGGCGCAACGCATTCTCTGGCGACAAATTCTTTAGAGAGGGTATCCGATGAATAGCTCATGCAAGGGGCTGACCCTGATCGAACTGTTGATTGTCATCGCCGTCGTCGGCATTCTGGCGAGCATTGCCTACCCCAGCTACAGCGAAAAGGTCAAAAAGGCCGCACGCACGGAAATCGCCGGGTTGTTGTTCGAGAGCGCATTGAGCCTTGAGCGGCACCGCTCACGTGCGGGTCAGTATGCCGATACCGACGCGGTGGTAACCCCTCTGCCCACTGGCACCGACTACTACAGCCTGCATGCCAGCCGTACTGCCGAAGACTTCGTGCTTTCTGCCAGGCGTCGGCCAGGTACGTTGATGGCGAATGACCGCTGTGCGGACTTCGCGCTTGGCCATGACGGCATTCGCCGTAACCCAGGCGCGGCACCGGATCACAGCCTTGAGCACTGCTGGGGCAACTGAGGATTTTGCAGGTTCATGGCGCCGAGGCGGCGTCACGGTTCATTTCGGGTATTGGATCAACAGATGACTAAGCACGTAGTGATTGTCGGTGGCGGGGTGATTGGCCTGCTGACTGCGTTCAACCTGGCTGCAGAGGTCGAACAGGTGGTGCTCTGTGACAAGGGCGAGGTGGGCAAGGAGTCCTCCTGGGCGGGAGGCGGCATCGTATCGCCGCTCTATCCCTGGCGTTACAGCCCGGCCGTGACGGCCCTCGCGCACTGGTCGCAGGACTTTTATCCACAGTTGGGCGAGCGTCTGTTCGCCAGCACCGGGGTTGACCCTGAAGTGCACACCACGGGCCTTTACTGGCTAGACCTGGACGATGAAAGCGAAGCGTTGGCTTGGGCCGCGCGTGAAGGGCGCCCCTTGAGTGCCGTGGATATCGCCCAGGCGTATGCGGCAGTGCCGGTATTGGGCAGCGGTTTCAGCCGGGCTATCTACATGTCGGGCGTTGCCAATGTGCGTAACCCACGGCTGGTCAAGTCACTCAAGGCGGCGTTGCAGGCGATGCCTAATGTGGTCTTGAAGGAGCATTGCGAGATTACCGGGTTCTCCCGTGACGGCGAGACAGTCACAGGGGTGGAAACCTCGACCGGGCCCATTGCGGCTGATTGCGTGGTGCTCACCGCCGGGGCCTGGAGTGGCGAGTTGTTGGCTTCCCTGGGGTTGAACCTGCCGGTAGAGCCGGTCAAGGGCCAGATGATCCTCTACAAGTGTGCCGCCGACTTCCTGCCAAGCATGGTGCTGGCCAAAGGGCGTTATGCGATTCCGCGTCGTGATGGGCATGTGCTGGTGGGCAGTACCCTGGAACATGCCGGTTTCGATAAAACCCCGACCGAAGATGCGCTGGAAAGCCTCAAGGCGTCGGCGGTGGAGCTGCTACCTGCGTTGGCGGATGCAACGCCAGTGGCCCACTGGGCAGGTTTGCGCCCGGGCTCCCCTGAGGGTGTTCCCTACATTGGTGAGGTGCCCGGCTGGCAAGGGCTGTGGCTGAACTGCGGGCACTACCGCAATGGCCTCGTACTGGCGCCAGCGTCCTGCCAATTGTTTGCCGACCTGTTGTTGGGGCGAGCCCCAATCATTGATCCGAGCCCGTATGCTCCGGCGGGTCGCATATAAAACAACAGCTGTTCGAGTAGCCCGCGACGCTGGAAAAGCCAGCGTCAGCGGTGCTTAGCGATCCGCTACCGGCCCTTTTTCCAGGTGCGCGGAGCTGCAGTACCACTCGTTGCCCCGGCGCAAGGCGCGATCGTTCGGCACGTGGACGCCACAGTGCGCACAGCGAACCATTTTCAGGGTGTTCTCAGGTGAGGCATCGCGAGGAGCGGCGTTGCCGGCCTTGAATTTGCGCCATAGCCAAAAAGCTGCAGCAATCAGGGCAATCCAGAAAAGTAAGCGAACCATGATGTCCAGCGTGTCAGTGATTAAGCCACCAGTTTAACGGCGGGCATAAAAAAAGGGAGGCCTTGGCCTCCCTTTATCTTTTCCGTGACGATCAGTCGAAAACACCGAAGGTCATGCGGCTGAACCACGAGCGATCGGTGCTGCTGTCTTCTGCCTCGTGGTTCTCTTCCTCGGCAGCCGCGCCTTCTTTGGGCAGCAATTCTTCCGGGATGGCTTCCTTGGCGTCTTCGTACTGGCGGATCACGTCCTGGTTGGCGCGGGTTTCACCCGGCGGCAGCGGCGTATCGGTTTCGATCAGGCCCAGGGTTGCCTTGGACAGCCAGGAGCGGTTATCGGCTTCTTCCTGCTGTGGCACGAACTGGCCATCAACCAGGCTTGGGTGATCGGGGTAGTTGAGCTTGAGGGTGTCCAGGCTGCTGGCTGCCAGTTCGTCCAGGTGCAAGCGCTGGTAGGCCTCAACCATGACGGCCAGGCCATCGCCGACCGATGGGGTTTCCTGGAAGTTTTCCACGACGTAACGGCCGCGGTTGGCCGCTGCGACGTAGGCCTGACGGGTCAGGTAGTAGTCGGCCACGTGGATTTCATAGGCCGCCAGCAGGTTGCGCAGGTAGATCATGCGCTGCTTGGCGTCTGGCGAATAACGGCTGTTCGGGAAGCGGTTGGTCAGCTGGGCGAACTCGTTGTACGAGTCGCGGGCAGCGCCCGGGTCACGCTTGGTCATGTCCAGCGGCAGGAACCGCGCCAGCAGGCCGCGGTCCTGGTCGAACGAGGTCAGGCCCTTGAGGTAGTAGGCGTAATCGACGTTCGGGTGCTGTGGATGCAAACGAATGAACCGCTCGGCAGCGGACTTGGCTGCCTCTGGCTCGGCGTTCTTGTAGTTCGCGTAGATCAGTTCGAGCTGCGCCTGGTCGGCGTAGCGGCCGAACGGGTAGCGCGACTCCAACGCCTTGAGCTTGGCGGTGGCGCTGGTGTAGCTATGGTTGTCCAGGTCGCTCTGCGCCTGCTGATAAAGCTCGGCTTCGCTGAGGTTTTCGTCTACGACTTCCTTCGAAGAACAAGCAGCAGTGAGTCCTAGGATGGCGATCAGCAGCAGGTGTTTCACTTGCATGGCGGCTTGCGTCCCTTTGACGGCTGCTGTCTTGGGCGAGGCCGTCCTGTTATGATGAACACCCCGTTGCAATACCCGGGGCAAAAAGAAGCCGTATTTAACCACAAGCCTGCAGCCGAAACCAAAGGCTGTACCGCCGCCGATCCGAGCATGTCTGAGATTATTTCACTTCGCGCAGAGGTGCCGTCCGAATTGGGCGGTCAACGCCTCGACCAAGTCGCCGCCCAATTGTTTGCCGAGCATTCGCGCTCGCGCCTGTCCGCCTGGATCAAAGAGGGCCGCCTGACTGTCGATGGCAATGTCCTGCGCCCGCGCGATATCGTTCATGGCGGTTCGTTGCTGGCGCTGGACGCCGAGCAGGAAGCCCAAGGTGAGTGGGTGGCCCAGGATATCGAGCTGGACATCGTCTATGAAGACGACCAGCTTATGGTCATCAACAAGCCTGCCGGGCTGGTTGTGCACCCGGCTGCAGGGCATGCCGATGGCACCCTGCTCAATGCCTTGCTGCACCACGTACCTGACATCGTCAACGTACCGCGTGCCGGTATCGTCCACCGTCTGGACAAGGACACCACCGGTTTGATGGTGGTGGCCAAGACCATTCAGGCGCAGACCCAACTGGTTAGCCAGCTGCAAAGCCGTACCGTCAGCCGTATCTACGAATGCATCGTGGTGGGCGTGGTGACTGCCGGTGGCAAGATCAACGCACCGATTGGCCGCCATGGCACCCAGCGTCAGCGTATGGGCGTGATGGAAGGTGGCAAGCCTGCTATCAGCCACTACCGCGTGCTCGAGCGTTTCCGCTCGCATACCCATGTGCGGGTCAAGCTGGAAACCGGCCGTACCCACCAGATTCGGGTTCACATGGCGCACGTTAACTTCCCGCTGGTCGGTGATCCGGTCTATGGCGGACGTTTCCGTATTCCGCCGGCGGCCAGCCCGACGATGGTCGAGGCGATCAAGAACTTCCCTCGTCAGGCCCTGCATGCACGCTTCCTGGAGCTGGACCACCCGGTGACCGGTGAGCGCATGAGTTGGGAGTCGCCGTTGCCGGATGATTTCGTCTGGCTGCTGTCGCTGCTCAAGCAAGACCGTGAGGCGTTCGTCGGATGAGTCGGCTGGCGTGCGACCTGCTGACCCCGGACTGGCCTGCGCCAGCCTCGGTCAAGGCGTGCGTCACCACACGTGCCGGGGGCGTCAGCCAGGCGCCTTACGACAGCCTCAATCTGGGCGATCATGTGGGTGATGAGCCCGCAGCGGTCGCCGAGAACCGTCGGCGCCTTACCGCTGAGTACGCTATCCAGCCGGCCTGGCTCAAGCAGGTACATGGCGTTGTAGTGGCGCACGCCGACCCGCATGTCATCGCTGAAGCCGATGCCAGCTGGACCGAAACCCCGGGCGTGGCCTGCACCGTGATGACGGCCGACTGTTTGCCGGCATTGTTCTGCGACCGTGCCGGTACCCGGGTCGCGGCCGCCCATGCGGGCTGGCGCGGTTTGGCCAACGGCGTGCTCGAAGCCACGCTGGACAGCCTGCAGGTTGATCCGCACGACGTGCTGGTCTGGCTGGGGCCGGCCATTGGCCCAGCTGCCTTCGAGGTCGGGGCTGAGGTGCGTGAGGCGTTCATGGCCACGCATCCAGAAACGGCTCAGGCCTTTGTGCCTGGCGACAAGCCTGGCAAATACATGGCCGACATCTATGCGCTGGCGCGGCTGCGCCTGGCCGCTCGGGGTGTCACCGCGGTATACGGTGGCGGTTTTTGTACCGTCAGCGACCCTCGCTTCTTCTCCTACCGGCGTAATCCCGGTACTGGCCGCTTCGCTTCATTGGTCTGGCTCACGCCACGCTGATCTGCATCAAGCCCGCTACGCTTGAATCTTCCAGAATGATCCCAAACTACAGTGGTATCTCTGGCAGGTTTTTCTTCATCAGGTGTGTCCATCGCTCCGACCTGCCCTAACTAGGAAGGTAACTTATGCGTATTGACCGTTTGACCAGCAAGCTACAGCTGGCGTTATCCGACTCCCAATCTCTGGCGGTGGGCATGGACCACCCGGCCATTGAGCCTGCGCACCTGCTTCAGGCGCTGATCGACCAGCAGGGTGGCTCTATCAAGCCTTTGCTGATGCAGGTCGGCTTTGACGTCAACAGCCTGCGCAAGGCCATTGCCAAAGAGCTCGACCAACTGCCGAAGATCCAGAACCCTACGGGCGACGTGAACATGTCCCAGGACTTGGCGCGTCTGCTCAACCAGGCCGACCGCCTGGCTCAGCAGAAGGGTGACCAGTTCATCTCCAGTGAGCTGGTGTTGCTCGCGGCCATGGACGAGAACAGCAAGCTGGGCAAGCTCCTGCTCGGCCAGGGCGTCACCAAGAAGGCTCTGGAAAACGCCATCAGCAACCTGCGTGGCGGCGAAGCCGTGAATGACCCGAATGCCGAAGAGTCCCGCCAGGCCTTGGACAAGTACACCATTGACCTGACCAAGCGTGCCGAAGAGGGCAAGCTTGACCCGGTGATCGGTCGGGATGACGAGATCCGTCGCACCATTCAGGTACTCCAGCGGCGTACCAAGAACAACCCGGTGCTCATTGGTGAGCCTGGTGTGGGTAAAACGGCCATTGCCGAAGGCCTGGCGCAGCGCATCATCAATGGCGAAGTGCCAGATGGCCTCAAGGGCAAGCGCCTGCTGTCGTTGGACATGGGCGCCTTGATTGCGGGTGCCAAGTTCCGCGGCGAGTTCGAAGAGCGCCTCAAGTCGCTGCTCAACGAGCTGTCCAAGCAGGAAGGCCAGATCATCCTGTTCATCGACGAACTGCACACCATGGTTGGCGCCGGCAAGGGTGAGGGTTCCATGGACGCTGGCAACATGCTCAAGCCTGCGCTGGCGCGTGGTGAACTGCACTGCGTAGGTGCAACCACCCTCAACGAGTACCGTCAGTACATTGAGAAGGACGCAGCCCTGGAGCGGCGTTTCCAGAAAGTACTGGTGGATGAGCCGAGCGAAGAAGACACCATTGCCATTCTGCGGGGCCTCAAAGAGCGTTATGAGGTTCACCACAAGGTGGCGATCACTGACGGCGCCATCATCGCTGCGGCCAAGCTCAGCCACCGCTATATCACTGACCGGCAGTTGCCGGACAAGGCCATCGACCTGATCGATGAAGCCGCCAGCCGCATCCGTATGGAGATCGACTCCAAGCCCGAGGTGCTTGACCGCCTTGAGCGTCGCTTGATCCAGCTGAAGGTCGAGTCCCAGGCGTTGAGCAAGGAAAAGGACGAAGCCGCCCTCAAGCGCCTGGAGAAACTGCAAGAGGAAATCGAGCGCCTTGAGCGTGAGTATTCCGACCTGGAAGAAGTCTGGACCTCGGAAAAGGCCGAGGTACAAGGTTCAGCCCAGATCCAGCAGAAGATCGAGCAGTCCCGTCAGGAACTGGAAGCTGCGCGACGTAAAGGTGACCTGAGCCGCATGGCTGAGTTGCAGTACGGCGTGATCCCGGATCTGGAGCGCAGCCTGCAGATGGTCGACCAGCACGGCAAGGCTGAGAACCAGTTGCTGCGCAACAAGGTCACCGAGGAGGAAATTGCCGAAGTCGTCTCGAAATGGACCGGCATCCCGGTTTCGAAAATGCTCGAAGGCGAGCGTGAGAAACTGCTGAAGATGGAAAGCCTGCTGCACGAACGCGTGATCGGCCAGGAAGAGGCCGTGGTGGCCGTGTCCAACGCCGTACGTCGTTCCCGTGCCGGCCTGTCCGACCCGAACCGGCCAAGTGGTTCGTTCCTGTTCCTGGGCCCAACCGGTGTCGGTAAGACCGAGCTGTGCAAGGCATTGGCCGAGTTCCTCTTCGATACTGAAGAGGCAATGGTGCGCATTGATATGTCCGAGTTCATGGAGAAGCACTCCGTCGCTCGTCTGATTGGTGCGCCACCGGGCTATGTCGGTTATGAAGAGGGCGGTTACCTCACCGAAGCGGTACGTCGCAAGCCTTACTCGGTCGTGTTGCTCGACGAGGTCGAGAAGGCGCATCCGGACGTGTTCAACGTGTTGCTGCAGGTGCTGGAAGATGGTCGCCTGACTGACAGCCATGGGCGTACCGTGGACTTTCGCAATACCGTGATCGTGATGACCTCCAACCTGGGCTCGGCACAGATCCAGGAGCTGGTGGGTGATCGTGAGGCCCAACGTGCGGCGGTGATGGATGCGGTCGGTTCACACTTCCGGCCAGAGTTCGTCAACCGTATCGACGAAGTGGTGGTGTTTGAGCCATTGGGGCGCGAGCAGATCGCCGGCATCACGCAGATCCAGCTTGGACGTCTGCGCAGCCGCCTGGCCGAACGCGAGCTGAGCCTGGAGCTCAGCCCGGAAGCGCTGGACAAGCTGATTGCCGTTGGTTACGACCCGGTGTATGGCGCACGGCCACTGAAACGCGCCATTCAGCGCTGGATCGAAAACCCGCTGGCGCAACTGATTCTGTCGGGGCACTTCCTGCCTGGCAGCGCGATTACCGCGAAAGTGGAGGGCGAGGAAATTACCTTCGCCTGAGTTTTCTGAGGGTTACGCTAAGGCCTCGATTTTCGAGGCCTTTTTTTTTCTTTGCAATTTTTCTCCAGTGCTTGTAAAGTGCGCCCCGCTGTAAGTCACCCCGCAGATTCTTGGTTGGTTTGAAGAATCTGAGAAAACTGAAAAAAAGTTGCAAATCAGTAATTTGGGGGTTGACAGAGGTTTTGGAAATTGTAAAATAGCGCGCCTCAGAGACATGAACGTAGCGATACGGAAGCGTCAAAGAGTTCGAAGCGGTAGAGATACAGTTTTCGAAATTGCAGTAGCTGAAATGTAGTTCCGCGATAGCTCAGTCGGTAGAGCAAATGACTGTTAATCATTGGGTCCCTGGTTCGAGTCCAGGTCGCGGAGCCA